>JAFDAJ010000073.1 GCA_019313915.1 Deltaproteobacteria bacterium | reverse complement strand
GTGCCAGCAGTGATGCGACCGACTCGGTGACGAGGGCAACGCGTCCTTTGACGTCGCTCGTCTCGAGGATCTGCTGACGTTCCTCGGGACTGACGACGAGCTGGTCAGCAACGACGTCCGCAGCGCGCCCTGGGCGGAGCTCGGTCGACACCTGCAGGGCGAAATCCGGCTGCCTTTCCCGAACCTTGGCTGCAACGCGGGTCGCGCAGGCCATCAGGGCAAGGATGTCGGAAGATGACGCGGTGCCGAAATCGTCGATGCGCTCCGCGCGGGCGCAGCGGTAGGCGTGCCCTGCGTCCGGGAGCTCGTGGAGGCGGACTCGATCGAGGCCGTGCAGGATGACGTCATGGGTCCCGTCGGCCTGGCGTTGGTGCGCGACGATCCGACCGGCGCCGGCAATCTCGCGAATCGCCGGGTTCCCCTCATAGTTGTCTTCCCAGCCCGGCGCCAGCAAGGCTACCGCCATCGCAGTGCAGCCACTGGCGAGGCAGTCCTCGATCATCTCCGTGTACCGTGGCTCGAACAGATGAAGTGGAAGCGCCGTCCCCGGAAAGAAGACGACTCGAGGCAGAGGAAACACAGGAAGCCTGGCCAGCTCCTCAGCCGACAGCGGAGTGCTCGGTTGCCAATCCATCCGAGCCTCTACTCGGATTCGTGCCAGAGCACCTGGAGCGCTCGTGGCAACTGCGGGCTGCCGAGCACGTCGCATTTCTCGCAGGCGAGAGGGAAGTTGCCCTCATCGCAAGATTGGCATTCTGTCAGGACGGACACCATTGCAGTCAGCTCCTCTCGCAGCTTTCGGAGCTTTGCAATCTTGTGTTGCATGGCGTCGATCTGCTCGGTCAACACGTTAGACATCCGTTCGCTGGCTTCTTCGGGACAGTCACAGTCGGACTTGAGGCAAAACAGATCTTTGATGTTCTGCAGTGAAAGGCCGGCCTCACGGAGGTCTAGGGCCAGTTGCAGTTTCATCAACTCACGTCCCGAAAAGAGGCGGTGGCCGCACGCGCTCCGGCGCTCCGGCTCGATCAGCCCTTCCTGCTCGTAGAAGCGCACGGTGCGCAGCGTGCTGTCGCTGAGCCGTGCCATATCGCCCGTGGTGAGCAGGCCGCTGCACCCCGGTTGCTCGATCGCTGATGTTAGTGAATCCGTCACGTCGCAGGCTCGAAAACATGTGTGTTTCCAGGAGCTTGGGCAAATATGGAGGTCGACTGTCCTATGTCAAGGCTGGGGGGCCATGCCTGCGGGATTATTCAGCAAACCCAGATACGCTTGCTCGATTGCCTCGAAGCGCATGGTGAAGGTGTAGTAGTCGCGATCACGCACATCGCCGAACACTTCGAGCGCTTTTTCGACCCGAAATCGATCCTCTGGTGCGGTTTGCAGATGGGCGCCCCAGTCAGGGACCTCCTGGCCGAGGAGCACTTCGAGGGCGACGCCGATCGGATTGAAGGTCAACGAGCAACGCTCGAAACGCAAACGCCACCCGGTGTAGTCGTCCGGGTCCGTCACCCACTGCCCGTCTTCGAGGTGGCGAATCAAGAGCTCCCCAAAATAGGCGCCGCTCATCGGGGCCATGAGCGAAACGAGCTCATCGCGGGGGGAGTCGATGAGCTCAGCATAGTGGTCGAGGATCGGGAGGGTGTCCTGGGTCAGGTCGAGCTCCATCCCGCAGGCGTTCTTGACCGAGGTCACGCACGCCACTGTGAGGTCCACCACGGCGGTATTGGTTTGCATTGCGCGCCTACAATAGCGTGCTTCGCCAAACTGGCCATCCGTTGATGAATGCGTTAGTCCGGAGGCGTTGACTGGCCAGTCCTACACGGGGCCTTCGGGTCGCACGCGCAAGGAGCGGGTTCGCGTGTTTCGCACGGATCGCGAGCCGCTCGAGGTCGAGGTCTTCAGGGTCGTCAACGTGGCGGAGTTCCCCGACCTCCGCGCGCCCGCGCTCGGTGGCACTTTGCACCAGCTCGACGACGGGGAGGTCGTCGATGTGCCGTTCATCTACCACGACCCCGAGGCGCAGCACTTCGTGCTGGTGATTCCGCACGCCGCGCGCGGCCGCGAGCTATCCGAACGCGCGAAGCTGCTCGACTCGCTCATGAAGGAGCACGAGGAGGAAGTGCCCGAGTACGTTCGGCACTTTGCCATCGTCTACGGGCGCTGCGGGCTTGCCAGTCACGTCGCCGATTCCGAAGCGATGGAGGTCGACATCACCGAGCTCGAGCCCCTGGACGGCTCTCCGGTCGTCGCCAGCTACTACCCTCGCCTCGCAGGTCTGTTGCCACCCGCTGGGTTCTGGGAGCGCGCCGCGACGGAGTTGGCCCCGCTGATCGACGACGAGGAGCTTTGGATTTTCGTTCAAGTCGCGGAGGATGCCCTCGACGCGTTTGCCGAGGCAAGCAGCGACCTTCTGATTCAGCTCAAGACGGTTGACCAGCTACCGATCTGCATCCTCGCCCTGACCGACGACAGAGCCCATGCCGTGCGGCGCGCGTATCTCAATCCGGTGCGTTCGGCCGACGGCCGAATCCTGGAGCTCCTCCGCCGCGACTTCCACGCGACGGTGGTCGTCTACGGCGAGCAACGCGGGCTTCTACGCTCGTTCCGCGTGGAGGCGCCGCGCGCCGCCAATGCCAAGATGGTCATCGGGCGTGCCGAGGTTGCTCCCCAGGCTTTGCCCGAGCGCTGGCAAGAGGCGGTCGACGCGTGCCGCTTGGCCCCGGCGCCGATCGGCCGGGCCGAGCACCCATTCGTGCTCGAGGACGACGCGCTCACGGCCGTGACAGCCCTGCAACGGTTGAAGCGCCTGGAAGCGTGGAGCAGCCCTGAGCGGATCGAAGAGGCGCTGACGGTCGTGAGTGTACCGAGGACCGTGTTCGAGCTTTCGAGGCGCCGAGTCGTTGCCGACGCCGTACGGTTTGGCCTGGCGATGTCGAATCCGCTCGTGCTCCAGGCCGTGCGCTTTGGTTTGGCGGCTGACGCCAGAGGGCTGGTGGCTACGCTCAGGCAGCACTTCGACCAAATCGTGTCTAGCGCGTCTGCACAAGGACTTGACGACGGCCAGATTCAGGCCAATGACGAGGCGTTGAAACGCCTCTCCGCCCTGCACGCTACTTCGACCGGTCGCGAGCGATCGTGTACGATGGAGCATTCGGGGTAACCGGCGAACCAATCATGCGGCTCGGCATATTTAGCGACGTACATGCAAATCTAGAAGCGATGTCCTCCGTCATGGAAGCCTATGGCAGCGAGGACATCGACGTGTACTACTGCCTAGGCGATGTCGTCGGGTACGGTGGCAGCCCAAACGCATGCTCCGACATCGTGCGGGACGTTGCCGAGATCACCATTCTTGGAAATCACGACGCGGCGGTCGCCGGCCGGATGGACTACAGCTACTACTACGAGGCCGCCCGCGAGGCGCTCGACCTGCACTCGCGCGAGCTGACTGCCGAGAACATGGCTTGGCTGAAGCAGCTCCCATACAAGCACCGCCTCGAGGCGATCGGCGTCGACCTCTGCCACGGATCACCGGTTCGCCTCGAGGAGTTCGAGTACATTTTCGCCCCCGATCAGGCAGCCGAGTGTCTTCCGATGTGGAATGACCTCGGCCACATTACATTCATCGGGCACTCCCACCTATGCAAAGTGTTTGCGCTTCGGCCTGGCGAGGTCGAGGAGCTTCCGCCCGAAGACTTCAAGCTGCAGGATGGCACCAAGTACATCGTCAGCGTCGGCTCGGTCGGTCAGCCGCGCGACTATGACAACCGCGCAAGCTACACCGTCTACGACAGCGACTCACGCTCGTTTCACTTCAAGCGCATCGAGTACGACATCGAGGGCGCCGCATCGCAGATCTTCGACGCCAAGCTCGAGCGCAACTTCGGGCAGCGCCTGTTCATCGGCGTCTAGTGTCTGGCTGGCGTTAGGCCCGAAAGAGGCCGTGCCAGATCGGGTAGCCGTCCGCCGGCGCGTCCAGCGGCGGTGTCTGCATCGATCCAATGGCGCATGCATATGCGTGGAGCGCGGCGCTGGAACCGAGCCGCGTCTCGATCTCCGAGATCGATGCGGAGTTTGCGCCAACGCACTTCAGGTTCGTGCCGATCGGTAGCATCGCCTCGATGGCCTCGTCGATGTCACGCACCGCGGCAACCGTCACGTTTCGATAGGCAGGGCTCCACCGGATCGGTAGGGCTTCCCGAATCGCCACTGCGTACGTATCGCCTCGAAGCAAGGCTCCTTCAACCTCGGCCATCCCTCGCCACTGTGCCTGGGCGGCGCCAACCGCCATCGGCAGGGGGCCACGTGGGAGCGAGCGGCTCCGTGGGCCGAGACCTTCTGTGGCAAGACGTGCGGCGAAGTCTGCGGCGGAACACTGGGGCGTTTCTTGGACGTACACGATCTGGGGCGACAGGCATCCGCGTTGGTCGTATGCGCAGATGTCGAGCGACACGCCGTCGATCGTATTTCCGATGTTCGCATCGTCGAGGGCGCTGGCTCCGCAATACGCAACACTCACGCCGTGCCCGTGTGCAATCAGCCGTGTGTCCGGAGCGCGCGACGAAATCGCGGCAAGCGTCTCGTCGCTCCCGTAAACCGAGACTGCCTCAGCCGACTCGATGAGTGCGGCCTCGCATTCGATGTCGCCTCCCGGGAATGCGACCAAGCTCATTGCTGCGCCCAACCCGGAGTCGGCCAAGCGAAGTGCATCCCGGAGCATCGACGGGAACATCGTCTCTCTCGAAGACGTTTTGACCAACACTGGGATTCCGAACAAGAGCGGGACGACGATGCCCCGCACCGACGCGGTGAATACGTTGCCCGCCAGGACCATCGACAGCATCGAGATCGGCTCTGAGGCCCGACCGATCTCCATCGACGTGTCGCGCGCCAAGGCGAGCATTGCGTCCTCGGTAATGGTGCCGAGGGTCGTGCGGGTCGCCCATTCGATCATGGGGACGCTCAACCCGGTCGCCTCCGCTAGGGCGTCGCGCCTGTCGTGCGCCTTGTGTGCAACAGCGGACGCCGCTTCCGCGAGCCAGCGGGCACGCTCCTCGATGGTTGACGAGGTCAGCAAAGCGTCCGCTTCGAGCACATGGGCGGCACGAGCGCGAACTACCGATGCATCATCGGTCACTGTTCCCCTAAGGCTTGGTCTGCGGCAAGCGAACATCCCCGAGGGATCGCGCCCGGCGCCCGGCCGAGCACGACGATGCCGTCATGGAGGCGTCGCGCGAGGTCGGCGGTTTGGATGCAGCAAACCGAATCCAGGTTGGCCGTGTCATCGATGCGAAGAATGCCCACCGTGTCGCCGTCGACGGGCTCGAGCGTGTCGGGGTCGACCGGTGTCGCCCGAACCCATGGGGGCACCCACAGTCGCCTCGGCCCCACGGATCCGTCGAGTTCCTCTCGTAAAGTCGTGCTGTACATCTGTGAGCTGAGCTCGGTCGCTCCGAACTCGTCGATGATTCGCGGCGCCGCGATTCCGTAGCGCGCGCCGATGGCAGTGAGGAGGACCTCCGAGTCGAACTCGCGCGAACGGCCTTTATAGCCCCCGGTTTGCATGATGCGGCTTCCGGGCGGGAGCTCGAATCGCCGGTCGCCGAGGCCGTCTTCAGCGTGCACGAACGCGAATGACGTTCCGAGCACCGCGACGGGCTCACCTGAGGCCTCCGCGCTACGAAGCTGCTCCGTGAGCCGCTCGAGATCGAGTGCGCCGCGCTGCCAGACCCATGTGCATTGCGTGGCGAACCATTCGGCGAAACGCGCGAGCATGTACTCCAATGACGAGTCCCGGGCTTCGTCTTCGTGCGGCGCTAGTATGACGAGGCGCATCCTATCGAGGTCCGGAAATAGCATGTGGCGTGCGGCAACGCGCGCAGCGAAATCGTAGAGACCAAGGTCGCAATAGAGGTGAACGCTTCGCTCGGAGCACGTCGTGCCAGAGCTTCGGAACGTGCGCAGATCTCGTTCCTCGGGGTGAGCCGCAATTCGTCGAAACCGGAAGACGTCGGTGGGTAGGGCGGGGGGCCATACGCCGCGTCGTTGCAGCCGGCCGTATTCGGGAATTCGCCGGGCCTGCCACGTCGCGAGGTCTTCGATCAGCTCGTCCCGCGCCGCGGCATCGAAGGGTCGACCGGCCTCGAAGCTAGTGATCAGCGCCTCCACTCGGGCTTTGAGCTCTGCCCGTGTAGTCACAGTTCCTCCAGAACGTCTCGTAGCGACGCGACGAAGCCCTCGAGTTGGGCTTCGCTCACCGTCACCGGTGGCGCCAACTGAAGCACGTCCGCGCTCGTGCCAGCCGGGAGTGCCAGATACCCGTGTTCGAGGAGCGCACGGGTGACGGTCAGGGCCTGCATGGGAGCCTCCAGCTGCAGGCCAAGCATCATTCCCGCCTGTCGCACTTCCAACACCTTTGGGAGCCCTCCTGCGCGCAGTGCGGCGGCAAGTGCATCACCCCGGGTGGCCGCTTTGTGGGCGAGGCCCTCGCGTTCGATCAGATCGATAGTCGCGAGCGCTGCTGCGGAGCCGAGCGGGTCTCCGTAGAAGGTTCCCGTGTGAATCGCTTCGCGGTCTGGTGCGCCCCAGGCGCGCATCACGTCTTCTCTCGCGATGCATGCACTGACGGGCAAGCCACCACCCAATGCCTTGCCCACGCAGATCACATCTGGGACGACGCCGTCTTCGACCGACCGCCACCAAGCACCGCAGCGGCCGACGCCGGTAAAGATCTCATCCACGATCAGGAGTGCGCCGTTCTTCTCACATGTTCGTTTGAGCGCCTCGAGAAAGCCCGTTGGCGGCAATCGAACGCCCGCGCGCCCCTGGATTGGTTCGACGATCACCGCACCGATGTTGCTCCAGTCTTGGGGCAGCGTGGCGATGGCCGCATCGACGCTGACCCGTTGCTCCGGCCATGTCGCGAAGTGAACGTCGGACTGCAGCTGCGCCCGAAACGGCTCACGAAAGCGCTCTGCGTATCCGGACACCGCCAGCGGTCCATAGGTGAGCCCGTGGTAGCTGCCTTCGAATGCGACGACTCCCGTCTTTCCTGTCGCCATCACGGCGGTCTTGAGCGCCGCCGTCACTGCGTCGGCCCCGCTGAGCGAAAGCATTGCCCGCGCGTCCGGCCACGGGGCTAGCCCGCACAACCGTTCGAGGAGCTCGACCTTCACGTCCGAGGGTTGCAAGTCCCCCAGCGCGTGTAGCAACCGATCGGCTTGGCGTTTCACCGCCGCCACGACGTCTGGATGACGATGCCCGACGAACGCCACTCCGAACCCCGAGGTGAGGTCCACGTATCGGTTGCCATCCGCGTCGATGACGTTCGCACCCTGTGCTTCGACCCACACGATCGGGTCGTGATTGGCGCCGGTCTGCTCTTCACGCCGCTTGCGCCGGGTCGTGAGCGCAGGACATTCGCTCGCCGCCAACCTTTCAACCCACGCTTGGCCCGCGGCCGCTGGGATAGGGCTCCTGACAGCCGGGAGTGCGTCACCGAGTTTCACTCGGGGATTTTAGCACGGCGACCGGGCGCGACGTTCCCGGAGGCCTGTGGCGGTGGTTTGTCCGGCCCCACCACCCCCACACTATCGCCTAACCGCCGAACGGTTTGGGCTTCCAGGGGTAGAAAACCACCGCGCGCTCGCGCGCTTTGCGAAGCATGTCGTGGCCGTCGAGCAACAAGACGTCGATTTCCACGTCGTGCTTTCGGCCCGCGTCGCAGATGCCCTTGATGATGGCGGTCACGTTGTCCCGGTAGTTGTCGGTGATTCGTAGGCCGACTGCCGGGGTCGGGTCTCCGGCTGGGCGCGCGACCTCGCAGTACGAGGCCCACTCGACCTCGAAGTAGCTCCTCAGGACGTCGCCGAGCGTCTTGAGCAAGGCCTCGTCCGGCGCATAGCGCACATCGACCAGCTTGATCCCGTCGCCAATCGACGGCGCGGCGACCCGCGGTGGGTGGTGCGTCGCGGGGCTTTCGGTCGGTTCGGCTGGCTTCTCGGTCTCCTTGCGCGGCGGAGTGGGCTCCCCCGGGCCGGTTCCCACGGGACCGATCGCGGGTAGCTTCAGCTTTCCCGGTTCCAAAGAGGGAAGCGCTTGAGCACTCGGTGCGGTCGGCGCATCGGAGTTGAGCTTGGGCGCAGTAGAGGAGACTGGGTGGTTCGACTCGGGATTACGGATGTCGTCCAGCGTGTTCACACTCGGCGGCGACATCGACTTTGGCCGCGTCTGTGATGACGGGATGATGCTGGCCGCGCCGTAGGTTCCGCCGTCGCCAAGCTTCGCGGCGCTAGCGTGAACTTCTTCGATCTTCGCCCCGGGCGGCTCGCTCTTCGGTCTGTGGGCGGGCCGCGAGCTCTTGCGGCGCCTGGGCGGCGGCTCGCTTCGCTTTTGCGCCGTGTGCGGTTTAGTCGGTGGCTCACTGTCGCGCGGCATCTCATGCGGCTTTGTTGGCAAGTCGCTCAACCGATCCAGCTTTTCCGCACGGCTCGGCGCCATGCTGTACATGGTCGAGATCCCTTCGAGGGGTACTGGGAACGAGCTTGGCGGTGACGGCTTCTTCGGTGGAGGTGGAGGCCGCGACGTGCGGAACGGGCCGGTGCTGTCCATCTCGCGCAGGATCGACTTGAACTCGTCGCGTTCGTACTCGAGCGAGTGGTCCGAGCCGATGTCGATCACGACGAACGCGTACTCGCGTGTCCACGCGTGCCGCAGAATGTCGCCTCCGATCGCTCGGTGAGTCGCGATTGCCCCTTCCGCTTCGAGCCAGCCGAATCGCGCCGCTGCGCTCTCGAGCTTCTCTTCGGAGCTGAACACCGCGAGCGCCTCTTCGCCATCGCCGTTGATCAGCGTGCGGAAGCCCTCCGCGCGTGGCTCCCACGTAGCCAACCACACCGGTCGTAGCGAAAGCGCTGCGAGCGCTTCGGACTTGGGCCCGGGGCCTTTCCCTCCTTCGCTGAGCAGAACGAGGAACGCGTCGACTCCGCGATCATTCACTGGGCTTGCCATCCCGATTACACCATCCACCTACCATTGTAATCCTGAAGGTGTATCGGAACGCAAGTTTTCTCTGATGCTTGACAGCCCTCTTTCGACGGCTAGGCTCCGCGCCTGTTTTCCGGGCCCAGATAGCTCAGTTGGTAGAGCAGAGGACTGAAAATCTTCGTGTCCCTGGTTCGATTCCAGGTCT
Organism: Deltaproteobacteria bacterium; assembly: GCA_019313915.1. Lineage (GTDB taxonomy): Bacteria > Myxococcota_A > Polyangia > Polyangiales > Houyiibacteriaceae > SG8-38. Next base: position 4,384 of record JAFDAJ010000073.1, on the reverse strand, counting down.
GGGCACCTAGCGCCTGAAGCCCCTTAGCCGCCGGCGCATGACCATCAGCCCCGCGAGGGCGAGCCCCAGCCACCAGGGGAGGTCTGTTTGATTGGGCGTGATCGCGCAGCCCCCCGACGTGGTGAGCCCCATGTCTTCCAAGGTAGGTACTTGGGCGTTGTGCAGGGTGAGGGCGGCGTCGATGGCATCGCTGTTGTCAGTCACCACGGTTCCGGGACCACGGGTCGAAAGCTGGGCGATGATGGCGTTCGCCGGGGGCGCATCATCAGCGCCTGGCGTGAACGGCCAAGGCTCGCCTGGCGCAAGTCGAACCACCCTGCCGTCTTCGAGCTCGATCCGCGACGGTGCCTCACTGAGCGGAATCGTCGGGTTGCATTCGAACACGCGCGTCGCGTTGTGCACGTTCGTTGCGTCGTCGAGATCGGCGTTGAAATCAAACAACGGGTCGAGGTCCATCTCCGGTGCCGATAGCGTCGTGTACAGGCGCGTGACGTAAGGTAGTGACGCAACCAAGTCATCCGTGTCCAGCATAGGCTCGATGACGTCGGTCGAAAGTGCATCCATGAAGGCCTCCTTGTCGAACGGCGTCAATGCTTCGCCACACGAGGGGCACTGGATGAACACATCGAGCTCTTCTTGTGGCAGGAAGTCCTCGAGCACACCTAGATAGCCATCCCATCCGGAGAAGCGAACGGATTGACGCAGGAGCTCCTCTGACGAGAGGGCAGGCTGGTTGATCTGAAGTTGCTCCCACTGCTCGCGCTCGAAGTCACTCACGATCACGTTCTCATAGTCGAGGGTTTGTCCCGCGCGTTCGGTCACGAACCCTTGACCGCCTGCTTCGTTGGCGGCAGCGATGACGACTTGGTTGTAGTTGCTTCCGGCGGTGGTCCAATCGATCAGCGCTTCGTTGAGCTTTAGCGACCGGTAATTGACGGGTACCGCGCGGCTTTCGCCAAGCACCCAGACCATCACGCCCATGTCGTCGTTGACAGCCACCGCGGTCGGCCGAATCGGGATCATGGGTTGCTCGGATTCGTAAGTGATTCGAATCGGTCGAATCGTACCGTTGTCGTTCCCCTTGGTGAGCCGGAACGCGATCAGGTTCATCCCCCCTTCGAGGTACGACCCAAGCAGGTCTGAGATCTCCGCAGGGTCACCGCCTGGCGGCACCACATCGTACCCTTCGTTTGTGAGCCATTCGACCATCACATCCCCGACGTGCTCAAACGCTCCGTCCGGCTGGACGACGACGAAGTCGTAAGGACCGACGTTGCCTTGGGCGAGAACAGTGACTCCGCTACCGCCTGCCCCTCCCGTTCCGCCAGAGCCATCCACGCCTACGCTCCCTTGGGGGAAAGAGGGTGGGAAATCTCCTTGGAGGCAGTCGCCCTCGATCACCGTCGACAAGTTGTACTGCGGGTTGCTGGCGAGTTGCAGTCTCGTGAACGCCAAGTCCGACGATATCTTTACCTCGGGGATCCCCGGCACCGGCAACACCCAGGCAAACTCCTCCGAGGGCCCCTGATATTGGATCTGGACCACGGCGGTGACCGTTTCATCCGCGTTCTTAGAGAAGATGATCCGTTCGGCAGCCTGATTGACCGGCGCCGACGCGGAGCAGAACAGTCCACCGCAGGCTCGGGCGGGCGTCGGTTGCAAATAGAGGGACAGTGCGAGCACTGGCACAAATCCAAGGGCAAAGCGTTTCACTGACATTTTCGTCATCCTTTCTAAGTGGTGGCTACGTTGCACAATGAGGACGTTGTTCGCTAGTGAATTCGACTCGCGCTCTGGGAACCTAGGTAGCCGCGCGTCGGCGCCTTCTCACCAGGGCGAACAGCGCGAGGCTCCCCCACAAGGCTGCGTGCGAGCGTGGCGTCGCGACTCCGCATCCGCACCCTGGTGAAGCCACTGTCGCGTTGTGTTCCTCGAGGGCTTGGTCGATGGCTTCCGAGTTGTCCTGCACCACCGTGCCTGGGCCGCTCGTCGTCAACGCGAGGACGAGCGCGTTCGCAGGGGGAGCATCTTCATCTCCTACGAGGAACGGCCAGGGGTCGCCTGCATTTAGTCGAACCACGCGGCCATCTTCGAGCTCGAAGCGTGAAGGGGCCTCCCACCTGTAGACGCTTCGGTGACACTCGATCACACGCCGCGCCGTGTGCACATTCGAGATGTCCGGGAGATCGGGGTTGAAATCAAACAACGGGTCGAGGTCCATCTCAGGTGCCGACAGCGTCGTATAGAAGCGCGTGACGTATGGGCGCGAACCGAGCAGCTCTTGCGTGGCGATCATGGGCTCGACGACCTCCTCTCCGAGGCCTTCGATGAAGACTTGCGTGTCGAGGCCCTGGATGGCGTCGGCGTTGCAGAGCGGGCACGCCAGGAACTGGTCCACATCGACGCCCTCAGGAAGAAAGCGCTCGACCAACGCCCGATAGCCGTCCCACCCACCGAAACGGCGGCTGCTCTCTCCGATGACCTCCGACGCACTCAGCGCAGCGGCGCTCACTTCGAGCGCTTCCCAGTCGTCTCGTTCGAAATCCAAGATGATGACGTTGTCGTAGTCGGTGCTCGGACCAGCGCGTTCGGACACGAAGCCTTGGCCGCCCGCTTGATTGGCGGCAGCCACGACGACCTGGTTGTAGTTCTGACCTCCGTTGAGCCAGTTGATCAGCGCCTGATTGAGCTCGAGTGCTTTGTAGTTCACCGGGACGGCCCGGCTTTCACCGAGAACCCAGACCATCACCCCCATGTCGTCGTTTGCGGCCACCGCGGTTGGCCGAATTGGGATCATCGGTTGGTCGGAGTCGTAGGTGATTCGAATCGGTCGAATCGTGCCGGCATCGTTCCCTTTGGTGAGCCGGAATGCGATGAGATTCATGCCGCCCTGCAAGTAGCTGCCGAGCAGAAGCGAGATGTCGTCCGGGTCTCCGCCGGGAGGCACCACGTCGTACCCCTCCGAGGTCAGCCATTCGACCACGACGTCGCCAACTTCTTCGTAGCTCGCGTCGGGCTCGATCACGACGAAGTCGTAGGGACCGACGGTTCCGGATGCGAGCACGTTGACCCCTCCGTCGCCGCTCGCGCCTCCGGTACCGCCAGATCCGAAGTCTCCCGAGGGTGCGGACGCGCCAAACGAGTCACTCCCACGCTCTCGTTTGCACCTTCCCTCGACGACGGTCGTGAAGGTGTATTGAGGATTACTTGCTTGTTGGAGCCGCGTGAACGCCAGGTCCGACGACACGTTCACCTCCGGGATTCCCGGCACCGGTAGCACCCAGGCGAAGTCCTCCGAAGGGCCCTGGTACTGAATCTGCACGACGGCCGTCACCGTTTGGTCAGCGTTCTTGGAGAAGATGATGCGCTCCGCGGCCTGATTGATGGGCGCCGAAGCCGAACAGAAGAACCCGCCACAGGCCTGGGCCGGCTCGGGTCGCGCGATCAGGGTCAGCACGAGGACCGACGCAAAACTAAGGACAAGGCGATTTCGCGACATTTTTGTCATCCTTTCTAGGCGGCGGGCGCAGATTGGCACAGCCGATAGGGGTTCCATCGATGAGAGGAGCAAGCGCCGTGCCAGCGGCCACGACGGTCGGCTGCTATCGCGGCGCTAGTATTGTCTTCCGAGCGTCGTAGCCGTGTTTGCGCTTGGAACGTCGGCGCCGTCTCGGAGCGCCAGGTAGAGCGCGCCGAAGAGCAACGTAGACAACGGCGCGCCGAACAGAAGGCCGATACCGCATAGCATCGCCGACCCCATTGCGATGAGGGCCGCGAGCAACCCCACACCGATGATCTGCCATCGCTTGCCCCGCGCGATGCGCCAGGAGTACAGCACAGCGTCGATCGGTCCCGCGTCGTCGTTGAATGCGAGCTCGGCCTGCATGAACGCGATGCCCGTGATGACATAGATGTAGACGGGCAAGAGCACGGCAAGTGCAATGGCAAACGGCCGGCCGGCGTCGTCGACGATCTCGTTCATCGGCGTGTCGAGGTCCACCGGTCCTACGAACATGAGGAAAATGATCACGACGAGTGGTAGGAGGACGAGGGCCGCGCTCAAGAGGACAGCGAGCGACTGGAGGACGTACTTCCAGATCTTGGACAGCTGGCTGAAGAGTGCGCCGACGCCCATCTGCTTGCCGTGGAGTCCGCGCACCGCCAACGCCCAGAGTCCGAGCGCGAAGACCGCCGAGAGAACGAGCTGGACCAGGTATATCGCCACTCGAACGATGACGTTCACCGCCGTGAACGCGGCGCTCGCTTCGCCACTGTTTTCTTGAAACGCAGTGACGACCCCCCATACGACATTCAGTGCGAACGGGATGCCAAATCCAAGCAACCAGTAGAGCAGCATGGCGAGTACCCACGTAGCCAGATCGCG
>JAFDAJ010000072.1 GCA_019313915.1 Deltaproteobacteria bacterium | reverse complement strand
CCTCGCTGCTCGTTCTTCTCCTTGGTGACCAGCTCGCCTGCCATGAGCAGCTTCTTATCCTCGTCGGTCAGCGGGTCGTTGCTCGAAAAGGAGCGAGACGGGGCGGCGAACGTGACCGTGACGACGCAGACCAAGGCCAGGGCGGTGGTCAAAATTGACCATCGGCTGCGTTCTTGTCTATGTCTGGCGTTGTTCATGCGTTCGGTCCTCGTCGTTCTGATATTGGTTGGTGGTTTCGCGGCCGCGTCGGCGAGCGCTATTCCCAATGACGGTGCCGACCCGACGGTCATTCAGAATATTTCGTCGAATATTACAACGGGCGCGGTGGTTGAGGTAGCCGGCGACAACGAGAACGGTGGCTTACCCATGTGGACGTCGATTTTGCCGCCACTTCTCGCGATTGTTCTTGCTCTACTGTTTCGTCACGTCTTGGTTGCGTTGCTGTTAGGGGTGTGGCTCGGCGCGTTCTTGATTTCCGGGCTGTCGCCTGTCGTTTCGTTCGCGCGCTTGTTGGACACCTACATCGTCAACGCGATCGCCGATCGGGGGCACGCGTCGATCTTGGTCTTCAGCTTGCTGCTGGGAGGGATGCTCGGGCTGATGACGCAGAGTGGCGGCGCGAAGGGGCTCGCTTCTTGGGTGAGCACAGACGCCACGAGTCGCCGCCGTGGACAGCTCACGACATGGTTCCTGGGCTTGCTCGTCTTCTTCGACGACTACGCCAATTCGCTCTTGGTCGGATCTTCGATGCGGCCGGTGACCGATCGTCTCCGCATTAGCCGCGAGAAGCTCGCGTTCCTCGTGGACGCCACCGCAGCGCCGGTGGCGAGTTTGGCACTGATCTCTTCTTGGATCGGCGTCGAGGTCGGCTACATCGGTGACCAGTTCACGCACCTTGGAATCGAACGCGACGCATACCTGACGTTCATCGAAACGATTCCTTTTCGGTTCTATCCGATTCTCATGTTGGTCTTCGTCGCGTGGCTTGCGTTTCGTGGACGCGACTTCGGGCCGATGCTGCGCGCCGAGCGGCGTGCGCTCGAGCAAGGCCTCCTGGCTCGGCCCGGCTCCCAACCGGCCTCGGACTTTCACGAAGAGTCGGTTCCAGACGAGGTCCCTGGGCGGCCGATGAACGCGTTGATTCCTGTCATGGTCGTGGTGCTCGTCGCCGCGGTCGGGATCTACATCGATGGGCGGGTCAAGGTGCTGGCTGCGGGGACGGAGCTGTCCCTTCGGGCGATCGTAGGCGAGGCGAGCTCGAGTGCAGCGATTTTGTGGGGCACGGGGGCAGGGTGCCTTGCGGCCCTGGCGCTTGCAGTGGGGAGCGGCGCGCTGTCGTTCGGCAAATCGATCGAAGCCTGGATGTCGGGGATGCGCTCGATGCTTTTCGCGACGGTGATCCTCGTATTGGCGTGGTCGCTCGGTGCGGTGTGCCGAGACCTCGACACCGCATCGTTCCTGATCGGGGCGGTGGGCGACTGGATTGCGCCGGTTTGGATCCCAGCGACAGTCTTCATCATGGCGGCGCTGGTGAGCTTCGCGACCGGCACGTCTTGGGGCACCATGGCGATCCTCTTTCCACTCGTCGTCCCGCTCGCACATCAGATCGCGCCGGGAAACGAGACAATCCTGTTGGGTACGGTGTCATCCATTCTGGCGGGATCGGTTTGGGGCGACCACTGCTCGCCGATTTCCGACACGACGGTCCTCAGCTCGATGGCCACCAGTTGTGATCACATGGACCATGTTCGGACACAGCTGCCGTACGCGCTTTTCGTTGGTGGCGTGAGCTTGCTTTGCGCGGAGCTCCCGGTCGCCGCCGGATGGTACGGGCCGTGGGCGGGTCTGTTGGTTGGGGGGGCCGTGATGATCGGCGCGTTCGAGTTACTGAGCCGGCCCGTGCGTCGGCAATGACTCGGCACTGAGCTCACCCGACCCGAGCTGGTCCCGGAGCTGCCGCTTCAGCGTCTTCCCGCTTGCTCCTTGGGGAAGGGCTTCGATGAACGCGTAGCGCCGCGGCACCTTGTAGGGAGCCAGTTGTTCTCTGACCCACTCGTCTAGTTCTTGGGCCGTGACGTCGGCTTGCCGAACGACCACGGCAACGATCTCCTCGCCATAGTAGTCGTCGGCCTGCCCCACGACCGCGACGTCGTGAATCGCGGGGTGATGAGCAAGCACGTTCTCGACTTCCGAGGGGTAGATGCTGGCCCCGCCGCGGAGAATCAAGTCTTTGGTGCGGTCTACGATCGTGAGGCGGCCTTCCTCATCGAGAAAGCCGACGTCGCCCGTATGAAGCCAGTCGCCGCGCATCACGTGTGCCGTTGCGAGCTCTTCGTCGAGGTAACCCGCCATGACGTTCTGCCCGCGAATCAGGACCTCGCCGTGCACGCCTTGTGGGAGATCTTCGCCGAAGTCGTCCGCGATCCTCAGGTCGACGCCCGCCACCGGTTTGCCTGATGATCCGGGAACGGCTCCATCTGGGGGGGCGTTGATCGCCGTGAAGGTGGCTTCCGTGAGGCCGTATCCTTGGCGCACCGGCGCCCCCAGCCTCGCCTCCGCTCGCAGCCGAACGTCCTCGACGAGCGGTGCGCCCGCGCTCATGCACCATCGAAGCGAGGGCGGAGTCGGCTGGGTGTCCTCGTTCGCCCACGCGACGAACATCGTTGGCACACCTGGGAGCCACGTGATCCGATGCGTCGTGCAGAGCTCGAGTGTCCGCGATGGAGAGAACCTGGGGACAAACACCGTGCGTGCGCCCGCGTAGAAGGGCACGAGCAGCGTCATACGAATCCCATACGAGTGCGTGAGGGGAAGGGTGCCGAGGATCCGGTCCTCCGCGGTGAGTTGCAGCGTGTGCTCCACGAGCGATTGGGTGTGTGCCCCCAGCGACTCGTGCGTAATGCATACGCCCTTGGCGGCTCCGGTCGTTCCCGAGGTGTAGAGGAGCATTGCCAGTGAATCGGGGGAGACCTCACGCGGGGGAGCGTCGGCCGCAGCTTGGGCCATCGCCTCTTCGATGAGGACGACGACGGAGGACGTTCCTGCGCGCTTCTTGCTTTCGTGCGCGAGTGCAGCTTGGTCGGCATCCGTCAGAAGTGCCTTGCAGCCTGCGTGTTGCAGTCGGAACGCGATCTCATGAGCTGTGGACAGGACCGGGATCGGAAGTGTGGTGCAGCCCGCGTACACGGTCCCGAACCACGCGGCGACGAAGTCCAACCCATTGGCCGTGCAGATCGCAACGCGGTCGCCGGGACCCAGACCGCGTTCGCGAAGATGCGCCGCCACGCGGGCCGCTTGGCGATCGAGCTCGCGGTAGCTGAGCGCGAGCGAGTCGCGCCCAGAGTCGACGATGCCTGTTCGTTCCGGGTCTTGCTGCGCCCAGCGATGCAGGAAGCTCCCTACGTTCGCGCTCATCGCCGGGAACCTAGCACGAGACTCAGGGCTGGACGGGGGCCGATGGCGCGTTACGCTGCGCCGCATGCCCAAAGCAAAAGCGATCCGAATTCGTGAGCCCGGAGGACCGGACGTGCTCGATGTGGGGGAGATCGAACTGCCGCAGCCCGGGCCGTCGGAGGTCTTGGTCGAGGTCGCAGCAGCTGGCCTCAACCGTGCCGATTGCCTGCAGCGACGTGGCTTCTATCCCGCGCCTCCTGGAGTGCCCGCGGACGTGCCCGGGCTCGAGTTTGCCGGTGTGGTCGAGTCGGTCGGCGATTCGGTGAACACATGGAAGCCTGGTGACCGAGTGATGGGCATCGTAGGAGGCGGGGCGATGGCAACGCGCGTGGTGACGGAGGGTGCCGAGCTGATGCCGGTTCCAAAGGAGCTGCCGCTGGAAGAGGCCGCGGCGGTCCCGGAGGTGTTCCTGACGGCGTACGACGCGATCGTGCTTCAGGGCGGCTTGCAGGCGGGACAGTCGGTGCTCTTCCACGCGGTCGCGAGCGGTGTGGGGACCGCCGGCATTCAGTTGGCGTCGGTGATCGGCGCGACCTCGATCGGCACATCCCGCACCGCCGATAAGCTCCCCCGATGTACTGACCTCGGCTTGAACCACGCCGTGTTGGTCGAAGACGGCAGCTTTGCCGACGCGGTGCTCAAAGCAGCGCCGAAGGGCGTCGACGTCATCCTCGACACCATCGGCGCAGCCTACCTCGCACAAAACGTGAAAGTGATCGGCAAGAAGGGCCGCATCATCGTAATCGGCTTGATGGGCGGCGTGAAAGGCGAGCTGTCCCTCGGCGCGTTGCTGGCCAAGCGAGCCTCGATCCACGGTTCGGTCTTGCGGAGCCGGTCAGCCGAGGAGAAGGCGGATCTGACGAAGTCGTTCACGCAAGAGATGCTGGGACGGTTCGCGACAGGCGAGCTCAAGCCGGTTATCGACGACGTGTTGCCGATGTCCGACGTCCAAGCCGCTCATCAGCGAATGGACGCCAACGAGACGTTCGGGAAGTTGGTGCTGAGCTGGTAGCGAACCGTTCTCCGGTGAGTCAGTTGCTCGTTAGAGCTTCAGCGCGCGTTTGACGTAGTTGGGGAGGGCGAATACCGCTTGGTGGAGGTCTTCGTTGTAGGCCTTGGAGCCTTCGACGATTGCTTGTTGGCGTTCTGGGATGGGTCGAAGGGGTTCGCCGGTGTTGGAGCACCAGGTCCAGCTCCATGTCCCAGTGCCGTAGAGTGGCACCGGGCCCAGGTATGGGTGGACTTCGGAGAACAGTTTTCGGAGCTTGTGTTGGATCTCGACGAAGATATCCATCATCAGCAGGGGCGACTCGCTTTGGAGTGCCATGACGCCGTCGGGGGTGAGCATGCGCTTGCAACCTGCGTAGAAACTCTCGTCGAAGAGCACCGCACCGGGTCCGACGGGATCGGTTCCGTCGAGCAAGATCACGTCGTATGGGGCGTCGCTGCTTTTCTGCACGTACTCGATGCCGTCGATGAATCGGACGTCGAGGCGTGGGTCATCCCAGGCGGTTCCAATGCCGGGCAGGTACTGCTTCGACGCGTCGACGACCATCTTGTCGATTTCGATCATCACGCATTGCTTCACGTCGGGGTGTCGAAGGACCTCGCGGATGGTGCCGCCGTCGCCCCCGCCAATGACGAGGACGCGCTCGATGTCTGGTGCGGTGGTCAGCGCAGGGTGCGCGAGCATCTCATGGTAGAGGAATTCGTCGTACTCGCTCGTCATGAAGACGTTGTCGATGATGAGGACCCGTCCGAAACCGACCGTGTCGATGACTTCGATCTTCTGGTACGGGCTCTGCGCCGAGAACAACGTTTCTTTGGACAGGAGGCTGAGCCGCGTGTGGTCGTGAAACGTTTCGTCGTACCAAAGGCCCATGGGTCCCTTCCTAAACGCCTAGCTGAAGTTGTTGGTCGTGCCCCGGGTCCAGCTCGAGGGGCTGCTGTTGCTTTGCTAAGAGCAGCTCGGTGCCCTGGTGTCCGAGCGCAGCTTCCGCAGAGCTCCGGGCCAGGCGGGGGGAGTTATTGGTCTCAGAAAGGTGCATCAAGACGACGCGTTTGGGGGCGTGCGGGAGTCCCGCCAACAGGTCTCCGGTCTGGCCGTTCGACAAGTGGCCGAGCGAGCCGGCCACGCGTCGCTTCAACATCTCGGGGTAGGGACCCATCTCGAGCATGTCCGGGTCGTGGTTGCTTTCGAGCAAGAGTGTTTCGCATTCACCCAGGAACTGTTCCAGCCCTTTCGGAACGTGGCCGAGGTCGGTCACCAGCCCAACCGTGGTTGCTTTCGTCTCGAAGACGAGCGCCACCTGGGGCGCGTCGTGTGGCAGCGCGTGCGAGCGGATTGTGATGTCGCCGACGGCAAACTCACGACCGACGGTGAAGCTCTCGGCCTGCGCGGCAGGCCGTAGCCGGATCGACTGCATCGTTGCTTCGCTGGCGCGAACTGGACAGCTCAAACGTGTCGCATAGGTCGATGCATGCGCCGCGTGGTCCGTGTGGCTGTGTGTCACGATTACAGCTGCCACGTTCTTCGGAGCGTCTCGGCCGATCGCGGCAAAGCGCTGAAGCAGCTTGCGGTGCGAGAGCCCGGCGTCGACCAGGATACTGGTTGTCGCGGACTCCAAGAGAAGCGCGTTCCCCTCGCTCCCACTGCCCAGGATCGTCACCCGCACGACAAACCTAGAGCACAGCTGCGATCGCTTGGCAAGACTCTTAGCTTGCACCTCTGGGTTTTAGGGGCGAGAGTTCGGCCGTGGGCGACACGGACTTGGAATACGACAGTGTTCTCCTCGTTTCCTTTGGGGGACCGGAGCAACGCGCAGACGTCATGCCGTTTCTCGAGAACGTAGCTCGAGGCAAGAACATTCCGCCGGACCGACTCAAGGAAGTCGCCGCGCACTACAATCACTTCGAGGGCAAGAGCCCGCTCAACGACCAGAACCGCGCATTGATTGAAGCCCTCGAGGAAGAGCTTCGTAACAGCGACATCGACCTCCCGGTTTATTGGGGCAACCGCAACTGGAACCCTTTCATTTTGGAGGCGCTTCGCCAGATGCGCGACGATGGCAAGAAACGCGCCCTCGCGTTCTTCACCTCGGCGTACAGCAGCTATAGCGGGTGCCGGCACTACTTGGAGAACATCGAGAAGGCACGCGAAGACCTGGGCGAAGGTGCGCCTGTCGTCGACAAGTTGCGCGCGTTCTACAATCACCCGGGCTTCATCGAAGCCAACGTCGATCACCTGCTTGCCGCCCTGGAGACCCTACCCAAAGAGCGACGTGAGTGTGCTCGCGTCGTGTTCAGTGGCCACAGCATTCCGGTCGCCATGGCCGAAACCTCCGACTACGCCGAGCAGATCGAGGAGACCGCTCGCCTGGTTGCCGAGGGGGCACGGCACGAACGTTGGCAGCTTGCCTATCAGAGCCGCAGCGGGCCGCCGCACGTTCCCTGGCTTGGCCCGGATATCCTCGAGCACTTCGATGCTCTCTCGCAAATCAACGTGAAAGACGTGGTGGTCGTGCCGATCGGGTTCTTGTCGGACCACATGGAGGTGATCTGGGATCTCGACCACGAGGCACGGGACTATGCTGGCGGGCTCGGAATCACCATGACGCGAGCGGCCACCGTAGGGACGCATCCCGCATTCGTGGCGATGATTCGAGAGCTGATCGAAGAGCGCCTGGGCAGAGTTGCCGTGCGACAAGCACTGGGCAAACGTGGCCCGTACCGCGACGAGTGCCCGCCCGATTGCTGCCAGTACCAGCCGCGCGTGTCACGCCCACCCGAGCCAGCTTGAGCGGCGCCAACTATTCCGGGTCTTTGAACGACGGCGCGCGCTTCATCATGTTCGCCTGCACCGCCTCTGTCTGATTCGGGCTCCCGAGCAAGGAGACCTGAAGCGCGGTCTCGAGCTTGAGCGCGTCGGCGCGTGACATGCCAGGCGCGTCTCGGAGGAGCGCTTTGCCCGCGCGGATGGCGTGCGGGGACTTGGTCGCGATCAGCTTGGCGGTTTCGAGTGCGTCCGCCAGCGGATCTTCCGAGACCTTGGTGGCGAGCCCGAGCTCGACAGCTTCGATGCCCGAGATGATGCGTCCGGTGAACGTGAGCTCTTTCGCAACGTCCAGCGGAACCAGCTTCAACATCGTTTGCGTGATGCTCATGTCGGGGACTAATCCCCACTTGATCTCCATGACCGAAAACTGCGAATCGGCGGTTACGTAGCGGAGGTCAGCCCCGAGGGCGATCTGCAGGCCGCCGCCAAAGGCAAAGCCGTGGACCGCGGCGATGACGGGAACCTGCACTTCTTGCCAAACCCATCCCGCGCGTTGCGCCACGTTGGCTGGGCTCTCGTCACCCCTAGAGAGCAGCTTTTGCATCAGCTCAGGCGACCCGAGGAACGAACCGAAATCGAGCCCGGCGCAGAACGCTTTGCCTTCGCCGTGCAGGACGACCGCACGGACGCTCTTGTCCGCGATGATTCGCTTCCCCATGCGGATGAGACCATCGAACATGTCTGGATCGAGGGCATTGCGCTTTTCCGGGCGTGACATGCGAACCGTAGCGACGTGGTTGTCGATGGTGAGCTGGACACGTTCGGACATGGGGACTCCCTAGTTGAAGACGACGGTCTTGTTGTCGTAGACGAGGATTCGGTCGTCAAGGTGCCAACGCACGGCGCGCGCCAGCACGACCTTTTCCAGGTCGCGCCCTTTGCGCACGAGGTCCTGCACCGAGTCGCGGTGTGAGCAGCGTACGACGTCCTGTTCGATGATCGGACCTTCGTCCAAGTCCACGGTGGCGTAGTGCGCGGTCGCGCCGATCAGTTTGACGCCCCGTTCGAACGCCCGGTGATAGGGCTTGCTGCCCATGAACGCGGGGAGGAACGAATGGTGGATGTTGATGACCTGGCCCTCGTAGCTCTTGAGGAAATCATCGGTGAGAACCTGCATGTAGCGGGCGAGCACGACCAGGTCGACGTCCGCGGCCCGCAGTAGCTCGAGAGCTTTGTCCTCTTGCGCGCGCTTCGTCTCTTTGGTGATCGGCAAGTGATGGAACGGGACCCCGAACTGCTTTGCTACGTGATCGAGGTCCGGGTGGTTGCTGATGATCGTCGAGATCTCGGTCGAGAGCTCGCCGGCGCGCTGGCGTAACAGCAAGTCATACAAACAGTGATCGTACTTCGAAACGAAGATCGCGGTCTTCGAGTGATGAACGCCACTGGCGATGCGCCACTTCATCGAGAAGCGGGCTGCGACTTCCGAGATGGCGGTCTCGAGGCTGGTGCGGTCGGTGTGCAGCTCAGAGAGATCGAACTTGATGCGCTGGAAAAACTGACCCGCGACCGGGTCGGTATGCTGGTCGGCGTCGAGGATGTTGGCGCCGTGCCCATAGAGAACTTGCGCGAGCGCGGCGACGAGGCCTTTGCGGTCGGGGCAGCAGACGAGCAGAGTTGCGGTTTGGTCCACGACCAAGTGTTTAGCCGCTGAGAGAGCGATCGGCCAGCGCCCGATCGGTCACCGGCTCAGGCGCTCCATCGCATCACCGAAGATGTAGACGAGCTGTAGGACGCCCGCCACGGTGCCGAGGATGGCCCCGGCTGCGATCAGTTTCCACTCATCCTGCTGGAACGCGGGCCTCAGCACCCCTTCGTAGCTTTCCCGATCGAGAGATTTCATGCGGCGTTCGAGCTCACCTTGGAGGTCCACCGACTCGCCCGCGAACGTGTGAAAGAACCCCCCGGGCTTCGGCCATTCGGTTTTGATTCGGTCGAGGAGCTCGGCCCGAAGTGTAGAGCGCTGGTCTTCCGGCAACACTAGCGTAGCCATGGGGTGAGCTTCGTACTTCGCGATCAGGTCGGCGATGCGATGCTCGATGATTTCGTTCATCCGCGTCGCGCCGTCGCCCTCCATGACCGTGGTCACGATGTTGTCCGCGTTCAGTACGCGTGTCGCGACCGTCCGGCCAAACGCCTCGGCTACCTCGTTTTGCCTCTTGTGAAACAGCCCCTGCACGGTCACCGGGCCGATTTTGATAGGCTCGCGCGGAGCGAATACCAACTTGATCGCGATCCAGTTCGTCAGGTATCCAACGCAGAATCCTGCGGCCGGAAGGATCCAAGGCGCAGGGTAGAGGACCCAGATGACCATCTGGAAGAGTCCAAACAGGAACCCGAAGTAGAGGCCCGAGCGCTCGATGAACCTAAACTCCTTGCGGCCGACTTCGTAGAACATCTCGCCCATGAGCCCCTTGTGGCGCTCCATGGCCTCTAGGACGGTCCTCTCGATGTCCATGATGCTGTCGATGTCATCCGCCATGTCCATGGCGATCGCGCGTGACACTCCGATCACCTCGGCCCGCACTTGCTCACGCACCCTGTTTTGCATGAACTCACCGGCGTTGTCCCACATTGCCTTGGCGTGCTTGTTGGCGACCTCGTCGATCACCTGCTCAGTGACGTCGTCGATGACAGCGCCGAGCTTTCCGGCGAACGAATCGGCGTTGAACGTTTGGTCGAAGAGCTGCCGTAGGGACAACAGCTTCTGGGTAATCAGTGTGTTGGAAACCTTGGCGAGGCGTACCGAGTTGGCGGGGATCACGCCCTGCCAGCCGAGATAGGGAGGAATGCCGACGAATTCGACCGGATGAAACATCATCTTGATGGCGACCACATTCGTAAACCAGCCGACCAGCGCGCTGATCGCCGGGATCAGCAGGACGATCCAGTTGTCTTGAATGCGGGTTAGCAGCTCCATAGACGTTGACGTTCAGCCGGAGGAACTCACGGGGAGTACAGGTGCATCCAGTAGAGCAGAAGGGTGATCGTCTTGGCATCCTCGATGTGCCCGTCCTTGAGCATGTCGCGCACCTGCCATTGTGGAATCGGGAATACTTCGATTTCCTCGTCGTGGTCCAGCGCCTGTGTGGTCTGTTCGAGATCCGTGGCCAAGAATCCATACATGCGCTCATTCAGGATGCCCGGGGAGGCGTAGAACTCGGTCAGGGGTGCGAGCGTTCCCGCGCGATAGCCCGTCTCTTCTTCGACTTCTCTTGCTGCGCATACCTCGGGTGCCTCACCGGATTCGAGGGTTCCGGCTGGGAGCTCCCACAGCACCTTGCCCACGGTCCGGCGAACGTTGCGGATCAGTACGACCCTTCCGTCGTCCAACAGCGGTAGAATCACGGCGGCTCCGGGGTGCTCGATCACGTCCCGAACGATTTCTCCGCCATTGGGACCGTCGAATCTCAAGCGAGCGACCCGGAACAGTGGGGTGGTGAGGAGCAGCTCGCGCGATTTCATGGCGCGCATCATGGCCGACTTCCGCTGGGGTTTCACGCCAATTTGACTCGATCGGGCCGGATCGCCATTGTGGGGACGTGCGGCTGGGGAAACTATGGGGCTCGCCGTTGGCGATCGTGCTGGCTGGGGTAACGATGGCAAGCGTTTGGACGCTTGGCTACGGCGCTTCCACCACCTCCGCCGACGCGTCCCCCAAGACGCCCGCTGCGATCGATGAAAGCGCGGTCCTCGAGGCAGTCCGTGCGGGCCAACGCATGGGGCCGAAGCTTCTGCAGCCGCCGCCAAACGACGCGCTCGGCCTCGACATCGCGATCGAAGATCGTGACGGCACGTCGATGGAGGCGCTCCATCGAGCCTTGGCGCGTGCAGCCGCAGGCGAAGGGCAGGCTCGGCTAGCCTTCTACGGCGCATCGCATGTCGCGAGCGATTTGTTCACCGGTTACATCCGCCGGGAGCTGCAGACGCGCTACGGCGACGCCGGGCACGGCTTTCTCGTTCCCGTGCATCCGTGGCGCACCTATCGGCACCGCGACATCAACATCGAGAGCGATGGTAAGCGCTGGGAGACGCAGCGCATTCGGGTCGGCGATTCGGAAGTCGAGCGCGTCGGCCTCGCCGGCGTTGCCATGGTGAGCAAACGCCCCGGCTCCTTCGGCGCGGTGTACACGGCACAGGAGGGCGACTACGGCCGCACGACAGGCTTCTTCGAGCTGTACTACATGAAACACCCCCGCGGCGGCGACTTGGACGTGCTGATCGACGGGCGCAGGGCGCGACGCATTTCCACCCGCGCGACGAAGATTTCAACCGGATACGCCACGTTTCGCGTGCCCGACGGTCCCCACCGCTTTGAGATTCGCACGCTCAGCAAGCGGCCCGTCTGGGTGTACGGCCTCGCGGTCGAGCGAGACCAGCCCGGCGTGGTCGTCGATACGCTCGGCATCAACGGCTCGCGCGTTCGGTATCAGCTTCTCTGGGACGATGAGGTGTACCAGGAGCACCTTCGTCGGCGGAACCCCGATTTGGTAGTCCTGGCTTATGGCACGAACGAAAGCGGCGACGAATCACCGCTCGAAGACTACGAGCGCGATTTGCGGGCGGTAGTCAAGCGCATGCGGGACACGGTCCCCGAGGCATCCTGTCTGTTGATCGGTCCGTCAGATCGGCCAATGCAAGTCGAAGAGCGCGTGTTCGAGGACCGGAGCCGAACCGCCCGCTTGATCGAAGTCCAGCATCGAGTTGCTCTCGAGCACGGTTGCGGCTTCTTCGACCTGGTGGCGTTCCAAGGTGGGGCACTCTCGATGCTGCAGTGGGCCGCAAGTGATCCTGCGTACGCGTCCCAAGATCACATCCACTACACGCGCGTCGGGTATCAACGCTTGGGCGAGGTGCTGCTGTCGGCGCTGCTCGAAGGGATGCCGGAGTCGGGCGCTTCTGAGCCCGCATCGGTCGAAGTTGATGATGCGGGTGCCGCGGAAGACTCGTCCGACAGGTAGTTGGCGAATCCCGCCAGGATAGCTTTGTAGAACATGTTGCCGATGACCTCGTAGCCGGCCGGCGTCGCGTGCCGAAAGTCACCCATCGCGAGCCTTGGCTGCGCCTTGTACCAGCGTCGCATGGCGTCCTCGCCGCCCATCGCCTGCCAGGTGTCATAGAAGGCGCATTCGGAATCGAACGCGGCGCGCCGTTGGGCCGCCACGATCAAAGGAATGGTTGGAAGGGTACGAATGCGTCCGCGATGACGCCGGGCCTGGTCGAGCGGCGCGAACACGAGGCAACTCAGATCTTCGCGTCCTTGGCGCATGCGACGCAGGACTTGAAGGTAGTCCTCGTAGAACGCCTCTTCGGTTCGCTCGTCGCTCGCTTCATTTCCGCCGAATCCGAGGACGATGAGGTTCACTCCGCGCTGCTCGAGTTGGGTCTTGATGTGTGATTCGTCGTAATTGAGCAGGCGATTGGCGCGTGCGCCCACCAGGCCAAGCGAGTCATACACCACGCCGGGGCCCTCGCGCTCGATCGCGACGCCGTAGAAGTTGATCGGGCCGCCTCTTGCGTAGCGAAGCTCGATCACGTGCGGCCCGTCGGTCGCTTCGATCGAATATACCGCGTCGCCGCGAGCCTCAGCTTTGGTCGATACGATCTCCCGATTCTCTTTGTCCAGTCGCACGGAGAACTTCCCGCCTCGTGGCTGTTCTTCGTAGTAGATGTAGAATCGGGAGGCGCGGGTGCCGACATCTCCTCGTTTGGCCGTGCCGACCCGTGCCCATGCGCCTCGCATCGCTCGCGACTGCACGCCACCGTAACCATAGTGTCCGTCGCGGTCCTGGCGGCGGACGACCTCGCGAACATCCCAGTCCTCGGGATTGGAAGATTGCCGAACGCCGCGGTGCTTGTACGGGATGTAGCCTTTGGCGGCGAGAACGAATCCGTGGCCGGCGTCTCCGAAACGGGCCTGCAGGTTCTGTCGTACGGTCGAGGTGATCAGATCGGTCGCGATACTCGAGTCGCCGTAGTGCCCGACGCGCGTGATAGCGCCGTTCTGAGCCCGCGCGGTCTTCTCGAGCGTTTCATAGAACGCGCGCATACCGCGTCCCGTGGGGTCCTCGATGTAGACCGAAATGCCGGCATACTCCGTTGGGTCGATCGTCAACTCGTCCTCTGCCTTGATCGGGGGCGTCACGATGGGCTTGGCGCCGAGGTTCGCTGCCACGGTTTCACCCACCGCCGCACCCGCTTTGGTGTTGGTCGATCCACGGTACGAACCGCCATGACCTGCGAAGGCGGGGATCTCTCCCCAACGCTTGAAGAGCCGCACGATCGGGAAGTCCTCTTCGCCCGGAATCCAGGGGCGCAGCCCCTCTATCGGTGGAATCACATACGTCAGCGCGCATGCCGCGAACATGAACACGGTCACCGTCGTCAGGTGCTGCAAGGGCGTGAGTTGTCTGTAGATTCGTTTGAGCATCAGAACTGGAAGTAGATGTAAGGAACGACCTCGCTGGTGGCGACGACGCTCAGGACGAAGCCGAGCGCCGCGAGGGCGACGCCCTGTGCGGGCGCGGGCATCGACTTGAACCCGAGCTCGATCGACTCGAACCAACGT
>JAFDAJ010000205.1 GCA_019313915.1 Deltaproteobacteria bacterium | reverse complement strand
CCAAAATGTCGAGAAGACGGACCGCGGTCGAATGCACCAGGAGATCCGAACGTTCACGCGTATTGCAACCTCGATGGATGGGAGCCCACCTGACGTACTCTGCGAAGGGATGTGCAGGGAGTGAGCGCGGTCGAGCAGCCTCGATGCAGCCGGCGAGCCACGCCCGAAGGGCTCGCTGTTCGACTGTCGGTGCGTTTGGGCGACAAGCGAACGACTAGCTCCGAATAACCGGGCTTACTCGCGGTTGAAGGCGAGTGCCGCTACGCGCGTCCCAACAGACGGCACGGCCTGGTATTTCCGCTGCGTTCTTGGCATCGCAACCCTGACGCTGACGCTGGCAGTTATACAGGGGTCAGACCCTTTTCGTAGATGTAGACGTATGGAGGGGCACGGGGGAACGCGATGCGGGGACCCAGCGGCGTAGCGAGTGACAATCGGCAAGACAGCAACCACCGCCGATTGGGCGCGAGCGCCGAGGGGAGGCTTGCGTGGCCTCAGGCCCCAAGCCCCTCCGGCCACCTTTGCAAGCCGACCCGTCCGCGGGGTCCCCGCATCGCGTTCCCCCGTGGCCCGGTTCGTTCTACCGCGCCTCTTTCCGCTTCTTGATATCGAGCGCAGCCTTGAGCCCCTTCTCGCGGATCACCTTGAGCTTCAGCCCGGTCTCAGTGAGCTTGAAGAAGCGCTTGCCGTACTTGCGGAGCTTCCGCTTGTTGATCTCGAAGCCGAGGCCGGGTCTCCGAAACGGTGGCAACATGCCGTTCGCGTTCGGAAGGATCGGATCGATGATGCCTTCGCGGAACTCGGGAATCCAGGAAGGCTCTTCGAGGGGGTACTCGAGCGGGTGGCTGTTCTTGCGATCCGCCAGCGCCATGTTCCAGTTCACGTAAAAGCCGATGCCGTTGGTCCAGGTGTGCGGCGAGTACGTACGATCGTGCTCGTGGCACGCGTCGATCACTTTCTTCACCTGCGCCATGCCCCCGGCAAAACAGGCATCCGGCTGGTAGATGTCGAAGCAGTCCTTCTCGAACATGATCTTGATCTCGTCCCAGCCGTGGTTGAGCTCCGCGCCTGCGATCTTGACCTTCGATACCTTCTTCAACGCCGCAAGGCCGTCGTAGTCGTGCCAGTCGAGCGGCTCCTCGAGCCATGAGAACCCGTTGTCGTGGCACGCGGCTGCAAACTCGGTCGCGCGCTTCAAATCCCACGCCGGCACTCGATCGACGATCGACACGAGCCAGCCCTGATTCGCATCGACCCCGAGCACCAAGTCATCACCGACGCCTTTGCGCACAATCTCGATTTGACGAATGTCCTCGGCGAGATCGGGGCTCTTCACGCGAAGCTTGGCTGTGCCATAGCCTCGCTCCATCATCGCAAGAAGCTCGTCGACGCGTTGCTCCGGTGGATGAACTTCGCCGGTCGAGAGATAGACCGGAAGCGGACGGGGTGTTCCACCAAACAGCTCGTAGACAGGCTTGCCTGCTGCCTTGCCCTTGATGTCCCAGCACGCAGCCTCGAGCCAGAAGTTCCGCCAGCCGAGGAACCCCGCCTGCTTGAGCAAGTCCTGAACTCGATCGATGTCGGTTGGGTCTGTGCCGAGCAAGTACCCGCCGAGAAGGTCGCCCAACCCCTGCCGCTCTTTGCCCATCGACTGCCCAGCCGCGTAGCCCTCGATCCCGTCGTCGGTCACCAGCTTCGCGAGCGTGAAGCGGTTGTGCGTCTGCGGATACCCCGGAATCCACGACGGCCAGAAGGTCTGACGGAGCGGAACCGAGACGTGATAAAGCTCTATGGAAGTAATGCGCATGATCGCTACCCGCGCTCAGGCCGCCGTCTCGGGGATTTCGGGAGTGTCGATCTTGGAGATCGCCGTGTCGATGTCCTGCTGGCTGAGCTCGTGCCGCTCGAGCTTACCCGAGAAGTATGCCTCGTAGGCGGACATGTCGAAGTGACCGTGACCGCAGAGGTTGAAGAGGATCACCCGCTTGGTGCCCTCTTCCTTTGCCCGGTTGGCCTCACGGATCGCTGACGCGATCGCATGGTTCGCCTCGGGCGCTGGGATGATGCCCTCGTTGCGAGCAAACAACACGCCGGCCTCGAAGCTCTCGATCTGATCGACGGCCTCGGCCTCGATCAGGTTGTCGTGAAGCAGCTGACTCACCAGCGCGCCCGCACCGTGATAGCGCAGACCACCCGCATGAATCTTCGCGGGCACGAAGTCGTGCCCGAGGGTGTACATCGGCAGGAGCGGCGTCATGCCGATGGCGTCGCCGAAGTCGTAACGGAACACGCCGCGTGTGAGCTTTGGACACGAGGTGGGCTCGACTGCCAGGCATCGGATGGTCTTTCCCTCGGTGAAGTTCATCCGTAGAAACGGGAAGCTCAGCCCCGCGAAGTTCGAGCCGCCGCCAAAGGGCGCGATCACGACATCGGGAAGCTCGCCGGCTTTCTCCATCTGCGTGATCGCCTCCTGCCCAACCACGGTTTGATGCGTGAGCACGTGGTTGAGCACGCTGCCAAGCGCGTACTTGGTGTCGGGATCGGTCACGGCGCGCTCCACGGCCTCGGAGATCGCGATCCCAAGGCTTCCTGGTGACTCCGGATCTGCGGCGAGGATCTTCCGGCCCGCCTCGGTCGTCTCGCTTGGCGACGGAATCACATCCGCACCCCAAGTATTCATCATCAACTTCCGGTACGGCTTCTGGTCGTAACTGATGCGCACCATGTACACCTCGCAGCCGAGTCCGAAGAGCTGGCACGCGTAGCTCAGTGCGCTTCCCCACTGACCGGCGCCGGTCTCGCTCGAGATCCGCTTGACGCCTTCTTCTTTGTTGTAGAAGGCCTGCGCAACGGCGGTGTTCGGCTTGTGCGACCCCGCCGGGCTGACGCCCTCGTACTTGTAGTAAATGTGGGCGGGCGTATCGAGAGCCTTCTCCAAACCGTACGCGCGAAACATCGGCGTCGGTCTCCACTGCGTGTAGATCTCTCTCACCTGCTCCGGAATCGGAATCCAACGCTCCTCGCTGACCTCCTGTTCGATCAGGGCCATGGGAAATAGCGGCGCGAGCGCCTCCGGCCCGATGGGCTCGTGCGTTGCCGGATTGAGCGGCGGCAACGGCTTATTCGGCATGTCCGCGACGACATTGTACCAACGCTCCGGGATTTCGTGCTCTTCGAGAGTGATCTTCGTTTGCTTCATGGCGTCGGGGAGCCTACCAGCGCATTGGGCACTAGACGACCCCTACCGCGGACGAAAACGCTTCTCAGCCTGATGACCGACTCCACTTCGCCTCAGCTCCGCCGATCGCTTGGTTTTTGGGCACTGGTCTTCTACGGCGTCGGGGACATTCTGGGGGCCGGGATCTACGCCCTCGTCGGCAAAGTGGCCGGGGTGGCGGGAAGCGCTAGCTGGGCCGCCTTCGCCGTCGCGCTCCTGGTAGCCGGCCTCACCGCGCTGACCTACGCGGAGCTCGGTGGACGGTTCCCCCGGAGCGCTGGCGAATCATTCTTCACCGAGCAAGCATTCGGCCGGCGGGGCCTGGCTCTGCTCGTCGGCTGGGTCGTCCTGTGCTCCGGCGTTCTCTCGTTAGCCACGGTGTCGGTGGCCTTCGGAGGCTACATGAGTGGGCTCGTCCCCGGCCTGCCGTCATCGGTCACCGTGGTGGGCATCCTGCTCTTACTCGCCGCGATCAACTTCCGCGGCATGCGCGAGTCGTCGACGACCAACATCGTCGCCACGATGGTGGAACTGACCGGTTTGCTAATCGTGATCATCGTGGGCGCGCTCTTTCTCGCGAAGGAGCCTCAGGCCGGCGTCAGCGAAACCATTGCGGCAGGCAGCGAGGTCAGCTGGGACCGCGTCGCACGCGGCGCCGCGTTGAGCTTCTTCGCCTTCATCGGCTTCGAAGATATGGTGAACGTGGCCGAAGAGGTGAAAGACCCGGAACGCAACATGCCTCGCGCTATCCTGATCGCCCTCTGCGTCACCGGGTTCGTGTACTTGCTGGTCGTGATTGTCGCGACGAGTGTAGTTCCAGCTGCGGTGCTCGAGGAATCCGAGGCCCCACTGCTGACGGTAGTTCAACACTCGACTGACGCCGTCCCCGATCGGCTGTTTTCCTTGATCGCGCTCTTCGCGGTCGCGAACACCGGACTGCTGAACTTCATCATGGGATCACGCCTGATCTACGGCATGTCGCGCCAAGGCCTACTGCCCTCCGCCTTCGGCCACGTGCATCCGAAGAGGCGAACACCGCAC
>JAFDAJ010000204.1 GCA_019313915.1 Deltaproteobacteria bacterium | reverse complement strand
AGAACGCTGAAGACGGGTGCCGCGCTCGACTCGCGCATGTCGAGTCGTCGGCAACGCACGTAAGGCCCCAGGTTCTGTCCGCTCGGTCACCCTCGCGATCATCGTAGCTAGCATCTCGCGACGGAGAACGTTCTGAGGAACGACAGGATTCGAGCATGCAGCGCCGCTCAAGCGACCGGGGCGCGACCGCGTGCCGTTTTTGGATCACGCATCGCGAGAAGCGGCACTCCAACCCCATAGGTCGCGAAGTGGCCTGTTGGCTCGACCTCTATGATGGAAATCTGGGCAACCAGCTCCGAATGATTGGGCATTGCGCGCATCAGCGCTCGGATGACTCCCGGGTCGGCGTCCTTGGCGGCGATCACGCGAGCCGCACCATTGACTGCGATCGTGGCAGCGGGAATCTTGATCCACGGCATGAACGGAATCCGTTTCGGGATCGTCACGTTGAGCGCCACGCGTGGATTCAGGCGGATGTGTTTTGCCTTCCAAGAGTCGGTGCTGGCTCTGATGTACAGCTTCCGATCCCTGACGATGTAGACAATTCCCGCGGAACGCGCCTCGGCCTTGGGGGTCACGTACGAAAGCACCGCGAAGAGCTGCTTTTCGATTTCTGACCAAACGAGCTCCGTGGTGATCGACGCCGGCATCGCCGAAGGAATAGATCCACACCAGCGCCTGTCAACCGTCCTTCATTCAGCCGCGGCCGAGGCCGGGCTCAGTTGACGGTAGGCGGCGTCGATCGAGGGCGTCGGAACATCCACCCGTTCGATGAGCGACCGAAACTCCTCCGCCAAGCATTGCCACTCCGCCCGCCCCTGCTCCGCGTGGCCGAGTTTGATCGCTGCTGTCTCCGCTTTCACCATGCGGCGCATCAAGAACAGCAGAAGCGACTCGGGCAGCCATTCGAACACGCGGTGATTGGCGGGCGTGATGGGAACGCCGTTTGCGCGCAGCACCTGATAGCCCTCGCGCATGGCTCGGAGCATCAAGCGCAGCAGCTCATCGCTGCTCGCCAACTGCTCCGGCTCACCTCCCGCCCGATAGAGCGCGCATACGGTGGGGAGAATCTCGGCCACATGGGTCTTCAGCCACGCGTCCATGTTCGCACACACCAACACGGGAAACCCAGCTGTTCGGAGCGCAGACGCGATTGCGACAATGCGAGCGGACTTGCTGCCGTCGAGCTCACCGATGGTCGTTGGCTGTTCGCGCGCCGACGTGATGACGTAGCGAATGGCGCCACCTCGGGGCACCGCAGCGGCGCCAGGAAAGCCGAGGAGCACGCGGTCGTGACCGATGGCATCGGTCATGGCGCCCGGTCCTGCCGCGTTGTTGCCGAAGAACATCACGCTCGGCGTCCGGTCGTTCGCGGCTAGCACGGGCAGTACCTCCGCGATCCGGTGCTTGGGCAGGATGACCAGCACGACGTCATACTCATCGTCTGGGTCGAGACGATCCACGACCTCGGTAGACCTCGTGGTTCGTTTCCCCGAAACGCCGTCCTCGAGCTCGATCCCCTGTTGGCGGATCTGCTCGAGACGCGTCCCCCTCGCCAGGATGGCCACCTCTTGCGAGCTCTGCGCCAGCCGCGCCGCGTAGAGACTTCCGATGTTGCCTGCTCCGTAGACCAGAAACCGCACGGCGACACGGTACCACGATTCGACGGACGAAGGATGCCCCAGAGCCCGGTGGCGCACGCGCGGCGGTCGCACTTTGCGTAACCGGCTCCGCTTTGTTGAAGCGTTCGACGGACTATCAGAAGTCACTTGCCTTGTTCTGAGAGCTGCTCCTCAAAGAGGGCGCGGAGAATGGTCCGCAAGACCGACAGCAACCCGTTCCGGGTTGAGCTTCGTGGACTCGTCAACCGACTACGGAAGGTGTCGCGCCTCAGAATGAACGGGAGCGAAAGCCGGGCACAACCTACCTGACCTCCTCCCACCAGCTATGAGAACCAAGAGGCTCGCCCGCGACTACAACCTCACCCACGCGAGGGGTCACCAAATCCACATTCCTTTGGTTAGCCGCATCAACCGCTCGTCTAATGGGTTCATCCCAATCATGAAACGCTATGTTGAACGTTCCCCAGTGCACAGGAAGCATGCGGCGTGCCTGAACAGCAATGTGCGCCCTGACCGCATCCTCAGGATCCATGTTGCTGTAGATCCACGAGGCACCAGGACCGTATTGCCCGA
This sequence comes from Deltaproteobacteria bacterium, assembly GCA_019313915.1. Lineage (GTDB taxonomy): Bacteria > Myxococcota_A > Polyangia > Polyangiales > Houyiibacteriaceae > SG8-38. The sequence goes on along the minus strand of JAFDAJ010000204.1, from coordinate 2,072 downwards.
TTCTGATTATGCCTAGGTCGAAAGGCCCCAATTGATTGCCTATTAGCTGGAAATGATTGGAGAATCCTGTATCTCCGCTGTAGAAAACTCGGTATTTGGGCCCTATGATCGACCAGGAAGACCAGAACGTTTCCTTGTAATCGAAAATTCCTCGACCCGAATAATGCTGGGCAGGGGTGCAGATGATCGTTAGCCCTCCTATTTCTGCTGATTCCCACCAATCCAGTTCAGTGATTCGGCTGTCTGGTATTTCCCATTCGTCAAGATGGGATCCGACCCCAAGGGGAACAAAAAAGTGTGTTCCCTTGGAAGACAGATACTGGATCGTGCGCATGTCCAGGTGGTCATAGTGATCATGCGAAATCATCACTGCATCGATCTTTGGAAGATCCGTCATGGCAATAGGCGGAGCATGAAAACGTTTCGGGCCAATGCCACTAAGAGGCGAGGCATGGTTTGAGAACACTGGATCAACCAGCAAACGAAGACCGTCCAGTTCTATATAGACACTTGAATGGCCGAGCCAAATCGCTCGCAAGCCAGGAGGAGATTGAGTTTGCATAGACGCAGGCGGGATGGCTGATATCGGAATAGCTGATGGAGGAACTCGCATCTGATCCCCGAAAAACTGCTCTTTCAGATAGTCCCACACGTCACCCGATTCCAATGGGGGGTGAGGTAGTGTGTTTGCGAATTTACCATCCTGATAGTGAGAGGATGCTTGTGCGCTTTTCAATCGTTCTCCGGAAATAGTCCCGCCAAACGATGGCCAATTCCTCAGGAACAAAACGCTACCGACTACGACGAATGAAAGAACGACAATCGCCCATTTGAATCTGCGACTTTTCGAGCTGCTCCTCGTTCTGTGCATACGCAAATCCTGATTGGCCATGGTTTCAGCGCGTCATCAAGTGTAGTCGGTACTCGATTTTGCAGACACTGTGTCCCCGAGATGGTCCATGTCGTGATGGAAAGCCTCGCCACTGCCATCACATTCGCCCGACCCAGAACGGTCAGTGACCACATAGTGACCAGAACGCAGGGCAACTCGCAGGATTCCAGGGTATCTCAGGGTACGTAGTGTATCCCGTCAGCTGAACTCGGATACAAAAGGGCTCTGAGTTAAGAGACACTTTGCCGAGGGCGAGAGCCTTGCTGAGGAGTGTCCCATGCCAAGAAGAAAGAAACAATCGAGTGAGGCCGCCGTGCGCGACATCCGTCGCAAGACGCGTCGGAGGTTCTCCGCCGAGGAGAAGATTCGAATCGTGCTCGACGGGATGCGCGGCGAGCTGAGCGTGGCCGAGTTGTGCCGACGCGAAGGCATCGCAGCGAATCTGTACTACCGGTGGAGCAAAGACTTCCTCGAGGCGGGCAAGAAACAGCTAAGCGGCGACACGGTGCGCGAAGCGACAAGCACGGAGGTCAAGGATCTGCGAGCCGAGAACAGCGAGCTCAAAGAAGTCGTCGCGGAGATGACGCTCAAGAACCGTGTGCTCAAAAAAAATCTGATGGGTCATGGCGACAGGGACGACACATGAGACGGAGCGCTTCAGAGAAGATGGAGCTCATTGACCTGGTCGAGCGCACCGACTTGCCGGTGCGGGTCACGCTGCGACAACTCGGCATCCCGCCAAGCACCTTCTACGGCTGGTACAAGCGGTATGTGGACGGTGGCTTCGATGCCCTGCAGGACAAGACGCCGCCGCCGCGTCCGAGGTGGAACAAAGTCCCTGACAAGGTGCGGGCCGAGGTAATCGATTTGGCCCTCCAAAAGACGGAGCTTTCAGCCCGGGAGCTGGCCTGCCATTTCACCGATGAGCGCCGATACTTCCTGAGTGAGTCGAGCGTGTACCGCATCCTCAAGGCCGCGGATCTGATCACGAGCCCGGCGTACGTGCTGATGAGCGCCTCCGACCATTTCAAGCACCCGACCCAGCGCGTGAACGAAATGTGGCAGACCGACTTCACGTACCTGCGTGTCATCGGCTGGGGCTGGTACTACCTGTCGACGGTGATGGACGACTTCTCGCGCTTCATCCTCGCCTACAAGCTCGGCCCGACGATGGCGACCA
>JAFDAJ010000012.1 GCA_019313915.1 Deltaproteobacteria bacterium | reverse complement strand
CTGCTCTAGGGCGCTTAGGTAGTGATCGCCTTGGATGGCGGCGGTGAGGCGTTTTACCGAGAGAGCGTCGTCGATGGCGAGGTCTTCGTAGAAGCTGCGCTCGTCTGGGTCCTGCAACTGCATCAGCACGCGGTAGTGGGCCCAGCTCAAGCCTTCGATGCGCGGGGGGCGTTTGTAGGTTTGGTAGAAGGTGACGGTGCGCTGCAGGGTGCGGACGCCGATGGCTAGGTCGGCGGAGAGGTCGGTGAGGATGGCGTTGTGGTACCGCGCGCGGGTGTTGAGCTTTTCCTTCCCGATGCGTTGGCCGATGGACCAGTAGCTTTCGGTGAGGGCCTCGGCGATGCCTCCGTGCCAAGGCCACAGAGGCGTCTCGAGGGACGTGCGAAGCTCACGATCCCTTAGTAGGCACGGGCGGTTTCGAACCGCCGACCCCTACCGTGTCAAGGTAGTGCTCTCCCGCTGAGCTACGTGCCTGTTCATCATGTCCACCGACGGCGGAAGCGGCGTCTTAACTCTGACCCTCAGGGGTGTCAAGAAGGCCTCCGGCTTTGCTTATTGATTGGGCCGCTGATAAGCCCTCCGTTCGATGAGCGGCGATCCCTCTACTGAAAACGAGCCAAGCGGGCTGCGGCCTTTGCCGTCGGTCAATATGGCTCTGCTTCCCAACGAGCTCCGCGCTCGGCGGACGCGGCGTTTGGTAGTGGGTGCCGTGGTCGGCGCCGTCGTGTTGGGTGCTCTTCTGCTTTGGGTCGCGCGAAGCGTCATTCCTCAGACTTGGGATTGGATGGAGGACAGGCTCGGCCGCCAGGACGCCAAGCTAGCGGCTGACCTGGGAATGCCGGAAGACCTCGTCCCAGGGGACGCCGACGGCGGCATCGAGGAAGAGCTCACCGAGGAGCAACAGCTCGCCCTCGCCCGCTCCCGGCCCAACGCGCGGTACGAAACCCTGTTCGGAGGCGTTCCGAGCTTTCGCGGCGCGCTGCTCAACGCTGGGCTCGAGGCGGACGAGTGTGCGGCCGTCGAGCGAGCGCTGCAGCACATCGTGGACTTCAGGCGGTGCCGCCCCGAACACACGCTCATCGTCGAGCGGGACGAAACCGCCCGACTGAAGCGCTTCGAGTACCACCCATCCGCGACGGAGTTCGTCGAGGTCACACGCGGCGAGGACGGGTTGTTCCGAGCGGAGCAAATCCGCGTGAAGGTCGAGCGGACGCCGATCGCGCGCGCCACTTCGGTGGAAACGTCGATCGGCGACGGCTTGGTTGGCATCGGGCTTCCCGCCGGACTGGCCGTATTTTTCGTCGAGGCGTTTGAAGGTCAGATCAACTTCGCGTTGCAAGCACGCAAGGGCGACGTCTTCCGAATCATCGTCGACGAGGAGCGGGTGGACGGCGAGTTCCTGCGCTATGGCCGTGTGCATGCGCTCGAGTACGACGGCCAGCGCACCGGAAAAGTGCAGGCATTCTACTATCAAGCGGGCAACAGCCGGGGGCAGTTCTACGATGACAGCGGGCGCGCCATGCAGGGCGGGTGGCTGCGCACGCCACTTCGCTACGAGCGGCTCTCGTCCCGATACAACCCAAGGCGCTTCCATCCGATTCTGAAGCGCACGGTTCCCCACCTCGGCGTGGACTACGCCGCGGCGACCGGAACGCCGGTATGGGCGGCGGCCGACGGCCGCGTGAAGTTTGCTGGGCGTAAGGGACCCAACGGCAATCTCGTGATCATTCGGCATGGCGGGGGATTCGAAACCGCCTACGCGCATCTGTATCGGATCAAGGGCGGCATTCGCCCGGGCAAGCTTGTGAAACAACGGGAGTTGATCGGCTTCGTCGGATCCACAGGCCGCTCTACCGGTCCACATCTGCACTTCGGCCTCAAGAAATACAAACGCCCCCTCGACCCGCTTACGGAGCTGAACGGCCCCGGCTTGCGCATGGCGACGCGCGACCTGCCTTCGTACAAAAACGTGATCGCGGATTGGCAGGCCCAGTTGGGCGGCATCGAGAATGTTCCAAAGGTCGTTGCGGGTGCGGATGAGCCCCTCGTCGAGCAAGTCGACGAGATCATGGACTGAAGCATGAACCGGTCCGTCGTACTCGAACGGTTGGTGGTCACCGTCGCCCTGTTGCTGACCGTTTGGGGGATCTGGTCGCACGGATTCTGGGACCCGTGGGAGCTCGACGCTGCCGACGGTGGGCGCGTTGGCCGGCTCCCTGGCGTGGTCGCCGGGTGGCTAACGTGTTTGTTGGCGTTTCTATTGCTGCGCAGGCACTTCAGCCAGCGGGCCGGCGTCATCGCAATCGCCGTGATCGCATCCACCCCGCTGTTCTTGCTCAATGCCCGACTGCTCATGGGGGATTCGGTCGCAGTCTTCGCGCAGACCTGGGTCGGTCTGGCTGCCATTGCCGCTTGCGGGGGCTCGGACAGCACTCCGCGAACACTTTCGCGCTACGTCCTTCTCGGGATCGGCTTGGCGGTCAGCACGCACACTAGCGGAGTGCTGCTCGGTCCCCTGCCCCCGATTCTTGCGGTCGCAGCCTGGAGCTTGCTCTCAGACGACACCGGGCGCGGCAACCGAGTGGGTCGCTGGCTATTCCCGGTCGCCGCCACCGTCCTCGTGTTGGGCGTGCTCCGAGCGGCCTCCATGGATGATCCCGGCTTCAGTCTCTGGCTCGGAGGAGGCGCGATTGGAGGCGACCCGCCAACTTTCGACAAGGCCGCGGAGCTCGTCTTCCACGGGTTCGCGCCATGGAGCGCCGCCCTCCCGGTAGCTGCAATTTGGGCACTGATCCCACGGCCGACGCGAAGCGCAGACGCACAGAGCGTCGCGTGGGTTCTCGTGCTCTGGGCGGCCTTTGCATTCGTTTCGTGGACGGTCTTCGCCTCGCGTTACGGCACGCCGCCGTATCTAGCGCTCGTTCCACTCGCCGGGCTGGTCTCGATTTGGCTGGCCGAGGTAAGCCGTGAGCGCGTCGTCCGGTGGCCAGCAGCGGTGGTGGTCGCTCTGCTGGTCGGCCTGCTAATCCGCGACTACGCGTTGTACCCCGACAGCCCGCTTCGGTCCTTGGCGGTGGAGGGATTGAATGTCCCAGAGGTGTACAATCCAAGAGGTGCGTGGGCCCTCCTGTTTTCAATCGCGGGCGCCCTGCTTTGCCTCACGCTAGTGAGCCACGAGGGGATTGCACGACCCGAGCCGCGCGCCAACGTCCAATGGTTCCGCGCCCAGTGGGATGTCGGCGGGGCGCAACGTGGGTGGCTCCTCCTCGGTGCGCTCCTCCTCGCCGCCTGTTTCTCCTTCGGACTGATGTGCTTCGTGCTCGACCTTGGTGTCGCGTCGATCGTGGTCCGCGTGGGTCGCGTGGCACTGCTCGTTCCCGTCGTGCTCGTGGCCTTGGTCTTCGGGCTCCCATGGCTACGGTACGCGTATGGGCGGCTTGGAGATCGACGCATCTTCCCCGCGCTCGGGGGAGGATTGGCGGTTGGGGCCTTCGTGTCCCTTTCGTTCCAGCCCGCGCTGAGCCAGCACTTCTCCCCCAAGCCGGTGTACGACGCGTACGAAGAGCTGGCAGGCGGAACACCCTCCCCTCTGGCCTCGTACAAGTTGCCGTCGACCGCCGCGCACTACTACACCAACGCGCCGATCGAGGAGATCACCGCGCAGGCCGACCTCGTGAGCTTCTTGCAGGAGAGGGGGCAACGTTGGGCGGTAATCCGAGCCGACGACCTGCCGGGGCTCAACCGTGCCTATCGCCGTGAGACGGGCGAGCACTTGTACGTGGCCGATGCCCGCAGTGCGCGATTGCTCTTGCTCGCGGCCAAGCCGATCGACGGGCGGCCCAACGAGAGCTTCATCGCAAACGCGGTTTTGAGGGACGTTCCCGAAGCACAGCACTCGGTAGGCGCCAACTTCGAAGACCGCGTCGAGCTCGTGGGCTACGACCTCGACCTTCCCGAAGGAGACTCGGTCGGCGCAGGCCAGAGCTTTCAGGTGACCTGGTACTGGCGAGTCCTAGGGAAAGTCCCAAGCGGGTACAAGGTCTTCGTACACATCGATGGCCATGGAATGAGGCTCAACGGTGACCACGTGGCCGTTGGCGGGCGATACCCGACCAAGCTCTGGGAGAAGGGAGACGTGATCGTCGACACACAAGAGCTCACGGTTCCCGCGAATTACCAGGTCGGCGAGTACGTCATCTACATCGGCCTGTTCAGCGGAGGCAAGCGGCTCGAAGTGAAGTCAGGGCCCGGCGATGAGGAGAATCGGGTCAACGCTGGCACCCTGTCCGTTCGCTAGTCCGAGCCACAATCTGTGAACACGGAGGTGGCCAAATCGAGCCCGCCCGCAAACGCGCCCTGCGATTGCTCGGCGTCTACCTCGCGTTGCGCCGGCGTTGCTGTAACGCGCGACGGACGGCCGGAGTACTCCACGGATAGCGTCGGGGCGGCCCACCCGGCAACGGTGCCCCCAGGCGTTGGCGCAGGTTCGTACGCTTCGCCCACGCCGACCGGGACGCCGGTGAGCGTACGCTGATCCAAGATGAAAGCCTCATGCGCTCGCAGGCACCGCATACTGCGCGTCAGGCGTCGGCGCTCATCGGTCCGCAAGGCCTCGAACTCGATGCCCATGCCGACCGCACTCGCGTCCCCCTGCCTTGGTTGAAGCTCCACACGCTGAACTCGGCCGGCCACGTAGAGCGGCTCTTCCCAGTCGGGCGGATAGAAGGTGAGCGTAACCTCGGTGCCGATCTCGAGGAGCAGGTCGGTCTGGATCCAGAGCCCGTCCTCGCTCACGTCGGTCGCTTGGTGTGCGATCGCCTCGCCCCAGAGCTCGGAGTAAACCGCGCACTCGAGATCGACGAGCCGTCGAACGGCCCTCCGCGCCTCGCGTTTGGCCCCGAACTGGCGAGCTGCCATACCCGTGCTTGTATTCGAGCTGGCCCTCGGGCGGCAAGTTACGGGTCGATGCGGATGGCCTGGTCGGCTTCGAGGACGTAGCGCGTTTGATCCCATGTCCCAGGCGTGGCCGTCACGCGGTCATCACCGACCTCGTACATCCATAGCCCTTCCCGGCCAGCGTGGGTGGTGCTGCCCGCGCAGCACAACGTCAGCGGAGTCTCCGGCACGCGGACGTGGTAGCGCCAATGGATGTGACCGTGGATGATCACGCCGCGTCGTGCGGCGGCGCTAATCGCCAACAAGTCGTCCGCATTCTCGAGCCCGTGCGCCGGGCGGTCTGGCCTGCCGTTGGCGAGGCGCGGCGCGTAGTGCGTCGCGATCATCACGAATCGATCACGGACGCGGGCGTCGTCCAGAATTCGGGCCAGCGCGTCGAGCTGTTCGTCGGGGATGCGCCCGCTCGAGTAGGTCGGCTTTGGGTTTGCCCGTGCGCTGTTGACCCCGACGACAGCCAAGCCGTCAACGGGAAACCAAACCTGCGGCCAGACACCGTCCACCGCGTACTCGGGAAGCTCGGTCTTCATGAGCGCTCCGAAGTGCTGGTCGAACCACCCTGCCTCGACCGTATCCCGCAGGTAGAGGTCATGATTGCCGGGCACCGTGAAGAAGCCGAGCGGAGCGTGGGTGAGCGGCTCGATGATCTTGCGCGCGTAGGCGATCTCGGGCTCCGTGCCGAGCGCGGTGTAGTCGCCGGTGCAGATCACCAAGTCGGCTCCCTGTTCTTTGGAGAAGGCCGCAAGCGCCTCGACCTTTTGAACTGCTTCGGCAAACACCCTGCGGCGCCGAAAGCGAAGATTCGCGAGGCCCACGATGCGCTTGTTCATGAAGCTCTTGAGGGGGACGCCCGGGAAGCCATCCTCGAGGTGCACATCACTGACGTGCAGAACTTTGACTACGGCCATTGTGCCGGCGCCTGTAGCCCCGCCCCCTCATCGAGGCCAAAGCGAACATTCAGACATTGAATCGCCTGGCCGGATGCGCCTTTGACCAAATTGTCGATCGCGCTCATCGCGATGATCGTCTGGCCGTTTCGATCTTGCGCATAGCCCAAATGGACCCGATTGGAACCGCGCACCCAGAGGGTGTCGGGATGTTCGCCCTCGTCGAGCACGTGTACCGAAGGAGACCCCGCGTACAGAGTCCGGGCGGCCTCGACGCACGCCGCTGCAGTCAGGCTCGAGTCTGCGGGCTGCGCGTAACACGTCGCGAGAATGCCTCGAGTCATCGGAATCAAATGCGGCACGAAGGCTATTTTGAGAGGCTCGCCGGCAAGCCGGCTGAGCTCCTGCTCGATTTCGGGGCCGTGCCGGTGGGCGCCAGCCTTGTAGGCCCGGACGCCCTCTGCCGTTTCGGCGAAATGGGTTGCGCTCGAGACGCCCCGCCCGGCGCCCGACACCCCGCTCTTCGCGTCCACGACGATGCCGTCCAGCCGAATCAGACCGTTCTTCACTAGAGGGGCAAGCGCCAAGGTCGAAGCCGTCGGGTAACAACCCGGCACGGCGATCAGATCGGCCGTGCGCAGCTCCTCGCGATGAAGCTCGACCAAGCCGTACACCGCCTCGGACAACCGTTCGGGAACCGGATGCTTGCCGTACCAAGCTTCATACACCGCTAGGTCTTCGAAGCGAAAGTCCGCGGAGAGGTCGAACACCTTCTGCCCACGTTGCCGCAGCGCGCTCACCGCTTCGGCGCTCGCCGCATGGGGCAAGGCACAGAACGCCACGTCCGCCTGCGCGGCGACGGCGTCAGGATCGAACGGCTGCACCACGGCGTCGACGATTCCGCGCAGGCTGGGCAACACATCGGCAACTGCTTGGCCCGCCGTCGTGTTCCCGACGATCGAGACGAGCTCCGTGGAAGGATGACCCAACACCAGACGCACGAGCTCCGCTCCCGTGTAGCCGGTCCCTCCGACGACGATCGCTCGTATGGGCTTCGAGGTCATGTGCTCAACTCCATCCTGATACTGACATGTGCGTTGTCCACGGCATTAAGCAAAAAAGCCGCGGCACTAGAGGCGCCGCGGCTCGAGATTCGCAGAAGAAATTCTCAGCGCTTGGAGTACTGGAACTTCTTGCGGGCGCCGGGCTGACCTGGCTTCTTACGCTCCTTCTGACGAGCGTCGCGGGTGATGTAGCCAGCCTTCTTGAGGACCGGCTTGTTGTCCTCGTCTATCCCGACGAGCGCCCGCGCGATGCCGTGCCGAACGGCCGTAGCCTGTGCCGAGACACCGCCACCGGCCACGTTGACCTCCACGTCGAACTGGCCCTGCTTCGAGAGCGCGACGAAGGGTTGCATCGCGATGATCCGGAGGATCTCGCGGGGGAAGTAGTCTTCAAAGGTGCGACCGTTGATGGTCACGTTCCCTGTGCCGGCGCTCAGAAAAACGCGCGCGATCGCGTTCTTTCGCTTGCCTGTGCCGTAGTTGCGTCCGTCTATGACTTTAGAGTGTGTCATTTAACCAAATCTCTCGAGATCAAAAAGGAAAGGCCTCAGGCTTCTGCGCCACGTGTGGATGAGTCCCTTCCGGGTAGACTTTTAGCTTGCGAAACATCTGCCGGCCGAGGCTGTTCTTCGGGAGCATTCCCTTGACGGCGCGCTCGACGACGAACGTCGGCTTCCGCTCGAGCAGATGACCGTAGCTCTCCGAGGTGAGACCGCCTGGGTAACCGGAGTGCCGATGGTAGTATTTGTCCTCGAGCTTGTTGCCCGAAAGGCTCACCTGGGCGGCGTTCGTGATGATGACAAAATCGCCCGTGTCGACATGCGGCGTGAACTCGGGCCGATGCTTGCCACGAAGGACGTGGGCCACCTTGGACGCAAGACGGCCAAGCGGTTGGCCCGCAGCATCGACAACATACCACTTGCGTTCGATTTCAGACGCCTTGGCACTCTGGGTAGCCATGATTCGCTCCTAAGACCCCGTTTCAGGGCGCGTTTCGTAGCCGCCGGCCCTAGTGGTGTCAAGCAGGCACGGCGCGATAGTTGTGACCGCAAACCCTTAGTTTCGGCCCGGTTCCAATCGCCTGCACACCTACACGCCGAATTGGGTTAGAAAGGTAAGCGGTGAGAATTCTTATTCAAACGGGCGCCGCGCCTAGACGAGGGTTCCTGGGGGTTTGGGTTCCATCCCTGATGGTGGCCATGGTGTCGTTCTGCGCTGCGGGAACGGTCCAGGCGCAAACCGGGCAGATCCGCTGCTCGATCACCGAGAACGGCGGCCCGGCTCGCGGCACGATTGTCGTCGAACGCAATGGGCGAGAAGTAGGGGGTGGATCGTGCGGAGCAGCCCTCTCGGTCCCGGTCGGCAAGTGCAAGGTCACCGTGAGATTGGACGGCACGCTCGACAACCCAGCGAAGAGCGTCCGCGTCGAGGTCACCGCCGAAAAGGTCACGCCAGTTTCCGTCGACTTCCAAACTGGCGTGCTCGAGGTTCGGATTGAAACGAAAGGGCAACGCGGCACCGGCATCGTCACGGTAAACCGCGGCTCCACCCGCATCGGCACACTGGGAAGTGGCGTCGCCGCGCGCCTCAGCGCGGGCAGCTATGAGGTCGTCGTCCGCCTCGCGGGCCAGGAGCGCCGCTACAGCGTTGATCTGCGCCCCGGACAGCGCCGCTTAGTACGCGCGCAGTTTTGACGACCATTTGAGTAAGATCGCGGAATAGAAGCGGAACTGCGTAAACTCGACCCGATCTGGCACGCTGCTAGGCTCTGACCGAGCGATGACGAACATGCCGGAGCTTGCGCGGCGCTCACCCACGCCGTCGCCCTACGCGCCCAACGCGATTTTGCGATGGCTCTACCGGCGATTCTTCGCCCACATCCGCGTGGACGAAAACTGGAGCCGCGGCGTGCGAGAGGCCGCCAGCAAGGGGGTGGTCGTCTATGTGATGCGATCGCTTTCGTTCTTGGACTTCCTCTGTCTCGACTTCTTGCTGAAAAAATTCGGCCTGCCCTTGGTGCGGTTCGTCAATGACCTCGGGCTGTGGATTCTCGAGCCCTTCGGCAAGGGTGAACGCCGGTTGAGCCTGCGGCGGCAGATCCCGGAAGCCGAAGCCTTGGAGCAAACCGTCGGCGATGGGTACAGCGCATTGTTGTTCCTCAGGCGCCCGCCGAAGTTCGGAAGCCAGGCGCGCCGTGGCCGTGAGCTCGACATCGACCTGATCGAAACACTCGTGGCAAAGCAGCGAACGTGCTCGCAACCAATCCTGCTGGTTCCACAGACGTTCGTATGGAGCAAACGAGCGGGGACCGCGCGCCCGGGCCCGCTCGACCTGTTGTTCGGTCCGGTGCAGTGGCCAGGCCGGTTGCGCGTGTTCTTCCAGTTCTTGCTGAATTATCGGGACGCAAAGCTCTGCTCTGGAGAGCCTTTCAATCTTCAGGAGCTCATCGCCAACAATCCCGACCTGACCGATGCGCAGGCCGCCAACAAAGCTCGGTACGCGCTGCTTCGACGCATGGAGCGCGATCGGGCGATCATCATCGGCCCGATGAAGAAGAGCAGCGCGCGTCTCCAAGACGAGCTCCTGCGCAGCCCGAGAGTCCGGGCGCACATCGAGCGCTACGCCGGTGAAGAGAACATTTCGTACGCCAAAGCGGAGAAAGTGGCTCGCAAGCAGCTTCGGCGCCTTTGCGCCAAGCAGAGCCTCTTCGTGGTGGATGTCTCGCACCGGTTCCTCTCCTGGGTTTGGTCCAAGATGTATGACGGCGTCGACTTCGACACGGAGGGCCTCGAGCGCGTCCGTGAGGCCGCCCGCGACGCCTCGCTGGTCCTGCTGCCCAGTCACAAAAGCCACATCGACTATTTGGTCTTGAGCGACAGGCTCTACGGCCACGCAATGATGGCGCCGATAATCGCGGCGGGTGACAATCTCAGCTTTTGGCCGATTGGAGTTTGGCTACGCCGGGGCGGCGCTTTCTTCATCCGCCGCAGCTTCCACGGGGACACGCTGTACCCTGCACTCGTCGAGGCGTATATTCGTAAGCTGCTGGTTGAAGGCTTCACCATCGAGTTCTTCTTAGAAGGTGGCCGCTCCCGCACCGGCAAGGCACTGCCGCCGAAATACGGCCTGCTGTCGATGCTTTACGAATCGGCCTCGAAGCTGCACGGCACCAAGGTCAAGCTCGTCCCGGTTTCGATCGGGTACGAGCGCATCATCGAGGAGCGTTCTTTCGTCCACGAGCTCTCGGGCGGCGACAAACAGTCGGAGAACGTGGGCGACCTGATCAAGAGCTCGAGCATCCTCCGGTCGAAGTGGGGTCGACTGTACGTGCAATTCGGCGAGATCATCGACTTCGACGAATTCCAAAAGGAGACGATGGAGCGCGCTGGCGGCGAACTCCAAGACATGGACGCCCTCACACCCGAGCAAAAGAAGAACGCGGTTCGCGCGCTGGCTCACAAGGTGATGTACTCGATCAACGAGGTCACCGTGGTGACACCGGCTGCGCTGGTGGCCACCGCGTTGTTGAGCCACCAGAAACGCGGCATGACCAGGGCTTCTCTGCTGAGCGCATGTGAGGACCTGATCTCCACGCTGGATGGCATGCAGGCTCGGATCGCACAGCAGCTCCGCATCGGAGACGGCCGCATTCGCGCGGACACGATCGACGAGGCGTTGCATCTGTTCCTAGACGCCCGTCTCATCATCGCACACGACACGGGTCCGGAGCCGATCTACACGATCGATTCCGAACGGCGGATCGCGCTCGAGTACTACCAAAACACGATCATTCACTTCTTCGTGCCGCGCGGTTTGATTTCGGCCGCGCTGTTGGTGGACACCGAGCAGTGGGTCGACATCACGCGCCTGAACGACCGGGTCCAGCAGCTGTCGAAGCTCTTCAAGCACGAGTTCATGTATCGAACCGACGCGACCTTCGACGACATCTTCCAAGACGCGCTCCGTGACATGGCCAAGGACGGCGAGATCGAAGTCCGCGACGGGTACGCACAAGCCACCGAAGGCGCGATGCGTCACCGGCTAGAACGATACGCGGCGATGCTCCAGACCTTTTTCGAGAGCTACCTCCTCGCACTGCGCGGCGCGGAAATCGTCCTCGATGGCCCGATTCCGAAGAAGGATTGGTACAAGCGTACGCTCGCGTTGGGACAGCAGATGTATCTCGCTGGCGAAATCGAGCGTCGAGAGTCGCTATCGAAGCTCAAGCTGGAGACCGCCCTCAAGGCGTTGCAAGACTACCGCCTCATCCAGCTGAACGGAGACATCCTCGAACGTGGCGAGGGCGTCGAGAGTGTCGCCGACCTGCACGCGCTAGAGCCCAAGATCACCGGGTTCCTTCGCTGACGCCTTACGGGTTGTCATGCCCCGTTGCGGCGCTCGGGCTTCCAGACACTGCATACGCTTTGCAGAACGCAGCGTTCGCACTTGGCCGGGTCGGGGCGGCTTGGGCACTCCCTCGACACGCCGAGGTGGCAAAGCGCAAAGTCGTACTTGACCGGATCTTCGGGATCGAATTGGCGTAGCGCAGCGGTGATCTCTTCGGCGGTCGCCCAACTTGCGGTGCGGCGATGCGTCAGTCCGAGGTTGCGGCTGATGCGATGAATATGAGTGTCGACAGGAATCACGAGCTCGGAGGGCGCAATTGGCCACAGGCCGAGGTCGACCCCATCGGCAGGGCGAACCATCCATCGCGCGTAGAGGACGAGGCGCTTACACGCGCTTCCGGCGCGAGGATCGCTGACGAGGTGACGCAAGCTGCGACTGGTCGTATCCCCGCGCAGCGCGTCGGCGAAACGGGCCAGCCCTTCCCGAAAGTCGCCACCGCTGGCCTCGTGGAACTGGGTGAAGGCGTTGCCGAGGGTCTCGTGCTCACGTAGCAGCCCCCCAGCCCGCCAGAGCACCGACGCAAGATGCTCGTCCCGATAGATGCGGTGGACAAACCCTCGGAGGCGGCGGCGAAGCTCCGCGGGCTTGGCACCCTCAACCGTGACTGCCGGCTCTGGGCCGAGCGCGGTGAGCACGCGATCGATGCTGCGTCGGGCAGCGACCACGTTACCAAAGGCAAGGCTCGAGGCGAGCAGCCCCACGATCTCCTGGTCACGAGGCTCCTCGTAGCGGTGGACGAAATCGACAGGGTCTCGCCTTCGAGTAGACTTGGCGTCGGAGCTGGCGAGCAGGGCGTCCAGATGTTCGCGGAGACCGTCCACTTCCCTGGGGTTCTTGCTATATTGCCGAGTCAACCGCAATGACCAGGAGCAGTCTTCCCAAACGCGGCCTGTCCGTCTTCTCGATTCTTCTCGTGCTCAGCATGGGTTGCGCACACAAAGCGAACGGACCATCGGAAACCACACCGCAGTCGACGAAGGGCCAGCGACTCGACCTCGGAGTCCGTCTGTCGGACGGCCGGTGGCTCGAACTTGCGGACCTCCGTGGCACGCCGGTGCTCCTGTTCGTCTTCGCGACCTTCGACACGGTCAGCCAAGCATCGTTGAAATCGCTGCGGCCCTTCGTGCCGCAGCATCCCGATCTCCTCGTGATCGGTGTCGCTGCGCAGCCGCGTGCGCTGCAACTCGTCGAAGCATGGGCGTACGCGCTCGATCCGCCCTTTGTCGTCGGGGCCGACCCGTACGGGCGCGTCGAGACCGGAGAAAGCTCGCTCGGCAAGATCGAGATCGTGCCGACCTTCATTCTGTACGGCGCCGACGGGTATGAGCTCGCCCGTATGACGGGACTGGTCACCGAGGGCGACCTCGCGCGTCTGGTGGAACCCGTGTCGGGCGACTCGAACTAGACGATCCCCTGCTCTTTCCACAGGGCGCCCAACTGCGCGTCCAGGCGATCGACCACCAACGCACGAACCTCATCGGCGGAGACGCACTTCATGGCGTCACCAGCGACCGCCGCAGCGACTTGCAGATCCACGTTGCGAATGACCGCGCGCGCCAATGGGATGACGCTCACCGGAACCGATATCTGCCGGTAGCCAAGCCCTAACGCCAGGCAGAGCGCCACCGGGTCGGCAGCCATGTCGCCACACATCGAGCAAGGCGTTTGCGCGTCGCTCGCTGCAGTGATGGCTCGTTGGAGCAGCCCGAGCACGGCCGGGTCGAGCGGCTTGGCACTCGAGCGGCTGTCGCGACGATCGAACGCCAACGTGTAGTGCGCCAGGTCGTTGGTCCCGACGGCAAAGAAATCGGCGTGCTCGGCAAATCGCTCCGCGAGCAACGCGGCGGAGGGCACCTCGACCATCATCCCAATCGGAAGCTGTGCCGACCTCGCGCGTTCGTCGCTCAGACCATTTCGGCATTCTTCGACCAGCGCCCGAGCCTCGCAAAACTCCTCCACGGTCGCCACCATCGGGAACATCAATGCCACCGAACCTTCACTGCTTGCTCGCAGCACCGCGTTGATCTGGGTCTTCAGCCAAGCCCGCCCCCGCTCGCCGAGATCGTGCGCTCGCAACCGCTTGTCACCTCGCCAATCAAACGTGCGAAACACGACTTGCCTTGGAGCCATCGCCGAGACGACGCCGCGATACGCTTCGAGCTGCTCCTCTTCGCTAGGGGGCTCCCTGCGACTGAGACACATGAACTCGGTTCTGTAGAGGCCAATGCCTTCCGCACCATGGGCGAGTGCGGCCTCCACCTCGCTCGGCAACTCTACGTTGGCCGCAACCGAAATCGAGACCCCGTCGCGCGTGACTGCGCTGGTCGAGCGCTCCGCCTTCAGGAATGCGGAAAAACGGTCACGCCTGGTCTCCGCGGCGCGGCGTTCTTCCGGAGAAGCGCCCACGGTCACCTCGCCCGCAAAGCCATCGACTAGAACGACGTCGTCGTCCTCAATATCGGCGGGTAGCGGACCGACGCCGACGACGGCCGGCACACCAAAGGTGCGGGCGAGGATGGCGGTGTGACTGCTCTCCGCACCCACTTCGGTCACCAACCCAACCGTCGGCGGCGCCAACATGTGCACGGCATCGGCAGGAGTGAGGTCATGGGCGATCAACACCGCCGGGCCATCGGTGGAAGGCTCACTTCGTTGCTCTCCGCACAGGTGACGCATCAAGTGCTCTCGGACGTGCTCGATATCCCGCGCGCGTTCTTGAAAGTAAGGAGACGGGTCTTCGAGGAGCGGCTTCTTGAGACGCTCCGTCACCCGGGACAGGGCCCACTCTGCGTTGACCTTGTCGTTGCGAATGGCGTCGGAAGTGGCGTCGATGAGAAGCGCATCGCCGTGCATCAAAAGATAAACGTCCATAATCGGCGCGTACGTCGAGCCGTGCCGATCCGTGAGCTCCTGCTTGGCGGATTCGATGTCAGCGCGTGAATTCGACACCGCTCGTGCAAATCGCGCGAGCTCGGACGATATGGCCGTGTCGTCGATCTGCCGGCACGAGGGTCGGCGACGCTCGCGGCCTACGACTCGGGCCAGCCCCACTGCGACGCCGATCGATGCTGCGATCCCCTTGAATCGCGCGGGGCTCGTCATTGCGTCTCCCCGAATCCATCGACCACCAGCCCACAAAGCGCAGCGAGCGCCGCTTTGGCGTCGGACCCCAATGCACGAATGGTGAGCTGAGCGCCTTGCTGACCACAAAGCAGGAGCACGCCCATGATGCTCTTGGCGTCGGCGACCTGTCCGTCCTTGCTGACCTCGATGTGCGACTCGAATCGGTTTGCGAGGTTGACCAACTTCGCAGCAGCCCGTGCGTGCAGGCCCAACCTGTTGGGCACCTCTACGGTAGCCGTCAGCGGTTCGCTCACGTGGCAGCCCGCTGCGCGTCCCGATGCACCACGACCACCTCGTGGGCGTCGCCGAGCTGACGCCCAAGCTCTTCAGCCATCGCCACGGAGCGGTGTCTCCCGCCGGTGCATCCGAGCGCCACGGTCAGATAGGCCTTCCCTTCGCGCGCATAGTGCGGGAGCGAATAGTCGAGCAGCGGCCGCAGGTGTCGAAGGAGCTCCTTTGTTTCGGGGGCCTCCATCACATACGCGGACACGTCCGGGTCCAACCCCGTCTTGGGCCGTAGCGCTTCGACGAAGTGCGGGTTCGGCAGAAACCGCAGATCGAATACCAAATCGGCGTGCACGGGGACCCCGTACTTGAAGCCAAAGGAGAGCAACCGAACCACCATCGAAGGCCGTTCTGCGTCGCGGCCAATGTAGTCGATGAGCTGATGTCGGAGGTCGTGGACGCTGAAATCGGTGGTGTCGATCACGATGTCGGCACGCGCACGGAGCCCCGCGAGCCGTTCGCGCTCCCGAGCGATGGCGCCGTGCAAATCTCCGGCCCGGGCGAGTGCGTGGGGCCTGCGGGTTTCGCTAAATCGCCGAACGAGGACGTCGTCGGCGCAGTCTAGAAAGATCACTTGCACGCGATGCCCGGAAGCCTCGAGCGCCGAAATCGTCTCCTCCGCTCCGCTCAGAAAGGCGCCGGTGCGAACGTCGATACCCAAGCCGACGCGCTCTGGAACAGCGCTCTCCGGCGAGCGCACCACCGGAACAGCGCTCTCCGGCGAGCGCGCCGCCGACTTCGCTTCCCGACTGACGAGCCCCAGCAGGTCTGGCGCCAAACCTGGCGGAAGGTTGTCGACACAAAAGAAACCCGCATCTTCGAGCACCCGCAGGGCACTAGTTCGTCCCGCGCCCGACAGTCCGGTGATGACGACGACGTGCGGAGACCCGCTCATTGCCCAGGCTCCGAGCCCGGATCTTCCATGTGTCCCATCAACGTGCTGATGAACTTCTGCGCGCCGTGCTGGCCAGCGGCCTTGAGGATGTGGTTGCGCGCCGCGACCTCCAAGATCACGGCCATGTTGCGCCCTGGCCGGACCGGTATTCGCAACATGGGAATCGGCACGCCCAAGATATCCAATGTGGACTCGTCGAGGCCAAGGCGATCATAGGGCTCGTCATCATTCCAGAGGCAAATCTCGACCACTAGCTGCAGCGTCTTTTCCAAGCGGACGGCGTTGGCGCCAAACAAGTCGCGGACGTTGATGATGCCGATGCCGCGCACCTCCAAGTGATTCCGCAGCAAAGTCGGCGCGCGGCCGATGATTTGCTCGGACGGAAGCAGCGACAAAATCACCTGGTCGTCGGCGACGAACCGATGCCCACGCTCGACGAGAAAGAGCGCGCATTCGCTCTTGCCGATTCCGCTTGGTCCCAGCAGCAACGTGCCGACGCCGTGCACGTCCATCAGGACTCCGTGACGGGTCTCGGAAGGCGCGAGGATGCCGTCCAGCACCCGATGAAGCGTCTGAATCGCGCGACTCGATCGGGGTTCGGCGACGGCCAGAGGCGTGGAGGTTTCCCTTGCCGCCTGGAGAAGCGCGACCGGGGGCTCGGCGCCCCGTGTGACGACCACGAGCGATAGCCCAAGGCCGAACAGCACACTCGCCCGCTCGAGTTGTTCTTCGGAAGACAGCGCCTCGAGGAAAGTGAGCTCGGTCTCGCCCAGAATCTGAACTCGGGTGGGGACGACCCCGTGGGTATGACCCGCCAGAGCGAGCCCCGGCTTTTGCACCCGGGGATGGTGGATCGCGCGGTCCCGTCCCTCTTCGCCGGCAACCAAACGCATGATGGCTTGCAGGCGAGGCTCGGCGAGCAAATCCGCGACCGTAACGCCGCGTTCGACGCGCATGCTGGCAAGGCCACCGCGCTGCGAGGAGGAGGACTGCGTCACCTGCGCATCATACGCGAGTGCCGCTTCACTGTCTGCCCGTCAGGGCTCGACCAGCGTGCGATACGCATCGGCGGCATCGACCGCCTTGAGGAGCGCTTCGCGCTTCTCGTCGTTTCGAAGGACGCGAGACACGCCCGCCAGAGCGGCCAAATGCTTCTGCGGCATGGACCTGGGCCCCACGATGCCGACTAGAATCGTCACGGGCAACGAGTCGACCGCGTCGAAGTCGACACCAGCGGGACACACGGCAACCGCTGCTCGCAGCTCGCCCACTCCGTCATAGCGGCCGTGCGGGATGGCAACCCCGCTCCCAATTCCCGTGCTGGCCAATCGCTCGCGGTCTCGGAGCACGTTGTAGACGACTTCCTCGTCGACGGCTCCTTCCGGCATGCAGAGCAGTGATGCGATGGTGCGCAGCGCGGCTTCCTTGTCGGAAATCGTCAGCCCGACGCGCACGCGCTCGGGATGAAGTAGGTCGGCCAGCATGACGGCGAGGCGATACCCCACCCGTCACATGGGCGCAATGCGGATCAATCTTCGGGGTGACGGAGGGACTCGCCGCCATGCCGCCTGCGGTGGGTCTCCGTAGCTTTCATGTCCCGAACCTGTCGGTCGATCTTGTCGACGACCTGGTCGATGGTCGCGTACATGTCCTCGGACTGACCATGACCGGCGTACTGATGGCCGTCGCCAGTAAGATTCAAGTCGACTCGGTGCAAGTGCCGCTCCATCGAAAAAGTGACCTCGGCGTGAAGCGGAGCCCGCATGTACTTTTGGACCTTGCCTATCTTCTCGGATGCGTAGTTCTTGATGCCGTCAGACGACTCCATGTTGCGAAATGTGTAGCTAATACGCATCGACCCTCCAGCGACTAAAAGTACTTCTTACGTTTTGATGAACTCAAGATGCCGAGCATTTCGCGGTACTTCGCGACCGTGCGCCGGGCAATCTTGATGTCGTCCTGTCCAAGTATTTCAACGATTTTTTGATCGGACAACGGGGCCTTCTCGTCCTCGTGGCCGATGATGCTCTTGATCGCCTGTTTTACGCTTTCCGAGGCGATATCGTCCTGATGATCCCGTCTTATGGCGCTGTTGAAGAAGTACTTCAACTCGAAAGTGCCCCTGGGCGTGTGAACGTATTTGTTGCTGGTCACGCGGGAAATCGTGCTCTCGTGCATGCCTACGGTTTCGGCCACGTCGCGCAAAATCATCGGTTTCAGGTGCTCGATGCCCTTATCGAAGAAATCGTGCTGCTTTTCGACGATGCACTCGGTGACCTTGACGATGGTCTTGCGGCGCTGGTCGATGCTGCGAATCAGCCATTGGGCGCTTCGGAGCTTGTCCTGGATGTACTCCTTGGCCTTGGGATTGTCCGCCATGGCCGTGCGGTAGAAACCGCTGATCTTGAGCTTGGGCATGCCATCGTCGTTGGCTACGACGTAGTACTCGTCCCCCACCTTGTGTACGTAGACGTCGGGCACGATGTATCGCGGCTCCTCCGTCTGGAACCGGCGAGCCGGCCGCGGCTCGAGCTCCGCGATGATCTGCGCAACGTCGTACACATCCTCGAGCGAGCACCCGCATGTCTTGGCGACGGCTGAATAGTGCCGCTTCTCGAGGTCGCTCAGATGATCTGACAGCACGCGGAGCACGAGCTCATCCATGCCGTAGTTCTTCGCCTGGATGATCAAACACTCTTCGAGCGAGCGGGCGGCAACCCCCAGCGGATCGAACTGTTGGATCATCGCAAGAACTTCTTCGGCGTCTTCAGCATTGAGACCGGCCTCGGCCGCAAGCCGCGGCACGATGCTCTCAGGAGCAAGGCCTTCGATTTTCAAGTAGCCGTTCTCGTCGAGATTTCCGATGACCAAGACGGCGAAACGACGCTCATCCTCGACGAAGTCGCCCATGCGCAGTTGCCATTCGAGGTGCTCGCTCAGATCTTCGACGGTCGAAAGCGTCGCTTCGAGCCCGGGAATCTCCTCGTCCGGCCCGCGACGTATCGAAGGCATCGGCGCCTCGTTCGATTGATTCTCGAGGTAGCGCTCCCAGTCGATCTCTTGCTTCTTCGCCTCATGGGCTTCGACCTCGGGCGCAGGCGCTTCCTCGACGCCGGCGCTGCTCGTCTCGCGCGACTCGAGCCCCTCCTCGAGTATGGGATTCTCGAGCAGCTCCTCCTGCACGAGCTCGCTCAGCTCCATGCGTGACATCTGCAGCAGCTTGATCGCCTGCTGGAGCTGCGGCGTCATGATGAGCTGCTGCGATAGTTTGAGTTGCTGCTTGAGCTCCATTTAGGCCCCACGCCACGGAAGGCGCGTCGATTGGTAGTATAGACGGGTCGGACGCTCAGGGAAACTCGACCGCGAAGGCTCGCGAATCGCACCTCGCTCGGCTATTGTGTGGGAGTGGGGAGTGCCCGTCCATTTCCGAAAGCGGTGGTGGTTGTCGCCGATGATGATCGTGCGACGTGCGAACGCATATCTCAACTGCTTCGGGCGCGCGGCCTCGTGGTTGTCCCGGCAAACGACGGCCAGAAGGCGATCGACGCGGTTCGCGCACAGCCCGTCGATCTCGTCGTGCTCGACGTCGATATGCCCGGATTGAATGGCATCGATACCTGCAGAGTCGTCAAGACTATCACCAAGGATCGCTTCGTCCCGGTCGTCATTCTCGCGGCGCCGGGGGACCTGAGCCCACGGGTCCAAGGGCTGCGCACAGGCGCGGACGATCACGTGACGAAACCGTTCGAAGACTCCGAGCTCCTAGCCCGCATCGAGAACATGCTTCGGGTGAAGCGAGCGCACGATGACGTGCAGTTCGCCAAGAACGAGCTCCGCTACACGCCCATGCACGACGAGCTCCGCAAGCTGCCCGACCACCGCTTCTTTCACGAATGCATCGCGATCGAGTTCGACGAAGCCCAACGTCATTTGGACCCGCTCGCTTGTTGCATCCTCGCGGTCGATGACTTCCGAGAGCTGGTGTCAGAGCACGGCGCTGAAATCGCCCGGGATGTTCTCGACGAGGTGTCCAAGCGAGTGCAACGCACAATCCGTGCAACCGACATCGCAGCGCAATTCAGGACCGCGGAGTTTGGACTCCTGCTGCCCAACACCCGCCCTGCAAGAGCACTCACGTTGGCCGACCGCATCGTGTCCGAAGTCGCGCTCCGACCGTTTGAACCGGTGGCGCGCTCGCCGGAGAGCGCTGAGACTGCGGCGCGCTCACCGCAGAGCGCCGTGCCCAGCACCATCCAGATCGACCTGACCATCTCAATTGGGGTCGGGCTGTATCCAAGCGGCAGCATTCGCTCGCACAGTGAGCTGCTGGACGCGGCAAGCATCGCGGTGGCCCGGGCCCGGGTCGCCGGACCGAATCGAGTCTGCGTCGTACAACAGCAGGGTTACATCTTCCGCCCCACTCTCCCCGGCGCGGCCTAGTCATCGTCACGGCGGGTGGCTCCCAGCCGGCGGCTGCCAAACGCGGCGACCACGAGACCGGCCGCCATGAGCCATAACCCCCACAGCCACTCGACGTTCGAGGTGTAGCTCTCGGCAACCAGCCCGATTCGGCGTGTGGTGTAGATCAAAGGCAGCGCTGCGCCGAACAACACCGCGCCTCGGCCCAAACGCGGGTCGACGAAGAGGGTCACGCTCTGCAGCGTGGCCTCGGCTTTGCGAGGGAGCTTGTCGATGGGGACCAGCGTGAGCTCGTGCTCCGGACATTCGGTGCGCCCCTCGAAGCCGTCGCGGCAGAAGGGACAGAATAGGATTTTCGAGCTTTTGGACGGAGACATGCTTGGATCGGGGTCGCCGTGCGCTTGTCCTGCGTTCGTGTTATCCGCTCTCCCTGATAATGGAGATTCGGGGCCTCACAAAAGTCGACTACGACTATATCATTTCCGTGCTCGATCAGTGGTGGGGTGGACCAGCTGGAAGGCGTGCCGATCCCATGTTTTTCTACGAGTTCGGCGAGCACGCGCTGGTTGCCGAGCTCGATGGACAAGTGATCGGCTTCCTGCTTGGGGTCATGGTACCTGCACCGTCCGCGACTGGATACGTGCACCTGGTTGGGATTCACCCTGACCACCGGCGGCGAGCGGTCGGAAAGCGGCTCTACAGCCAGTTTACCGAGCGATGCCGAGCTGCCGGCATGAAGAGACTCAAGTCCTTAGCTTCGGCGGGGCACGAAGGACCTGTGCGGTTCCATGAGGCGATGGGCTTCGAGAGCACCGAGGTCCCCGACTACGCGGGCCCGGGCCGTTCGCGGGTCGTATTCGTAAAGGAGCTTTGACCTGGTGGCGACTCCCAGTATCCTGAGGAGCAGGTAAGCGGGGGGAAAACTAGGCATGGGCTACTCATCGGCCGCCGAAGCGCGACAAGCTCGTGAAGCGCTCGGCAAAGCACTCGAAGCACTGCAGCAAGACGAAGATGTTCCGCAGGAGGTGCTCGGCATCATCCAGAACGTCGCGAAGTCCGTCGGCGCGCTTTTCGAGGCGGAGTACGCCTCGACCGAGCCGGACGGCAAGACCTGCGTGAAGAACGCGCTCGGTACGCTCAGCCAAACGCTGGCGCTGCTTCAGGATGTGAAGAGCGAGCACGCGGGCGCGCAAACAGCGACGGAGAGCATCGCCGACGTCATCAGCATCCTCTTTCCACTGACGAACAAGCCGAGCGGCAGGCCGGGGCCTCGTTCGCGGCGCCCGGCATCACAGCGCCCGGCATCACAGCGCCCGGCGTCACAGCGCTCGGCATCACAGCGCCCGGCATCACAGCGCTCTCCGGCGAGCGCACCGCCGGCGAGCGCACCGCCATCGCAGAGACCTCCGGCGAGCGCACCGCCATCGCAGAGACCTCCGGCGAGCGCACCACCGTCTCAGCGCTCTCCGGCGAGCGTCGCACCGGCGAGTAGGCCGCCCGCAAGCGCACCGCCGTCTCAGAGACCTCTTTCTCCCTCGGGCCGCCCTTCGATCCGGCCGCTGTCCGGGGCGCCGGCGCCGATCCCGACTTCGATGCTGCCACCACCCGCACCCATTCCGGTCGGCGAACGACAACCGGTGGAGGCGAACCTGGGCGCGACGACGCAGTCCAACTTCTACGTGGGCTTCAGTGGCGAAATCGCGCACGGTGGCGTGTTCCTCGCCACGTACGAAGCGTTCCCGAAAGACACATCGGTCAAGATGCTGGTGACGTTGCCCGGGGGTTTCGACTTCGAGTGCGACGGCTACGTTCGCTTCGTGCGCGACCCGATGGACTTCATGTCGGAATCCGAGCCCGGCATGGGGATTCAATTCGAGGGGTTATCGGCCGAAGCGCGAGACTTGGTGCTTCGCTTCATCCGCAGGCGCCCACCGATCTTCTACGACGTATAGCGCTGCTCAGCGCTCTCCGGCGAGCGCACCACCGGTCACCCTTCGCCGAGGAGCTTGCTCATCGAGACCTCATCGACCGGGGTGAAGGAGTACGATTCCATCTCCTTCGACGTCACCCATGCGTACTCCGTAACCGCGCGGCAATGGAGTTGGTCGCTAAGCAGCGTGCACTCGTAGAGGTACAAATCGACGGCGTACTTCTCGTACGGATGATTCACGAACGAAATGAGCTGGCCCACTTCGACGCTTGCACCGAGGCGTTCGTCCACTTCGCGCGCCAAGGCCGCCTCGTCGCTCTCATTTTCTTCCACGCGACCGCCCGGAAAATCCCAGAGCAAGGGCAGCACGGCGTTCTCGCGACGTTGGGTGATCAAATACCGCCCGTCACGCTCTACGAGAGCAGCCACGACGCGAATGGTCTTCATCTCCGACGGCACGATGCGGGATATAGCATCCCATCCCGATGTTGTTTACATGGGGTAGCTGTGCACGATCTCGCGCGCCGGCCGTTCGACATTCAGCACCGGGCTCGTGATCAGATCCCGGCCCGCAGCAATGAAGAAAAGCGACTCGCCGACCGTGGGCAAGCCCTCCGATGCGCTGATCGCGCCATTGTCGTGGAACTTGAGACCGCCCGAGACGGTGCTGCGCAGTGCGAGGTGACCGGCAAGCCAATCCCCACTCCGGCGGTCGCGGACGCCCACACACACGTTGCGGCGCACATGATACTCACTGTTACGAGTCACGAAAATGCGATGAATTCGGCGTTCTTTGCCCAAATAGCCCATCAAAACCCTCCTCAGGCGCTACCATAGGATCCAGAGCCACCTTACATGTGGGATAAAGTAGGACCAAGAAACTGGCGGCGGCCGCTCCTCCTGCAGCCGGACAACTTCACGCCCGCGGCTCGAACCCCGTGGGGAGGCCGCCGAATCGCCGAAGGACTGAAGCTGAACGCAGGCTTGAGGGTGGGCGGTGTGGTTGGGGAAGCGTGGGAGCTCTCGGTGGAGCCCGATTTCCCGAGTCAAGTCGTTGACGGGCCGACGCTGGACGAGGTGCTCCGCTCCGACCCCGCTCTGCTCGGAACGGAGGCGGCGCTTGGTTCGACCGCGTTGCTCGTGAAGCTAGTCGATGCCGCCGACGATCTCTCCGTCCAAATTCATCCATCCGACGCGGATCCGCTCCTCGCCCCGGACGAGAGTGGGAAACCGGAGGCCTGGTACATCATCGACGCGGATCCGGGCGCAGGTTTGTACCTCGGGTTTCGTGACGGCGTGTCTCGGCAAGACATCGAAACGGCCATCGACGATCAAGGAGACGTCGACGCGCTCATGTCGTTCGTTCCAGTCTCGCCCGGAGACGTGTTCCTGATCGAACCGGGAACGCCCCACGCGATCGGCAAGGGAATCCTACTACTCGAGCCGCAGCGTGTCTCCCCGGGGAAACGCGGCCTCACCTACCGCTACTGGGACTGGAACCGCAAGTACGATCCGGCTGGGCAGCTCGACCCTGACGGGCAGCCCCGTACGCTTCACCGCGAGCGCGCGCTCGCAGTGACCGACTGGGCAGGCCCGCGGGCGGACGCACTCCTCGATCGAGCGCGCCACCGAGCCGGCCCGGCTGCGGTCGCAGGCTCAGCGCGCTTGGAGGTCTTTGCAGGAAACAACGGCCCTCTGCGGTCCGATGTTTTTTCCCTGCAGCGCCTGACCGGATCGGGCAACCTCGATCTGGCGGCGGGCGACCGCTTGCGCTCGCTCACGGTCTTGGACGGACGTCTCGAGCTGCGCGATGATGGGACCACATTTGAGCTGGCCCGCGGTCAGACTGCGGCCCTCCCCGCGTGCCTCGGCTCACTACACGTCGAGTTGCATGGCACGCACGCGATGCTCTGCACATTGGCTTGACGAGGCGATGCCCGCGTAAGACAGTGCCGCGCCTTGGGAATCTCGGAGCCGTTCATCTCGATCGTCATCCCCGTCTACAACGAGGAAGCGATCCTGCGTGCCGCGGTTGTGGACCTCATCGATCGCCTGTGCGCCCTTTCCTGGTCGTATGAGCTGCTGATCGCGGAGAACGGCTCAACGGACGGAACGAGCGAGGTGGCAGCGGAGCTCGCGAAGCGCTTCGACCAGCTCGTGTACCGGCATACCGATGAGCCCAACTACGGCAAGGCCCTGCGAGACGGCATCCTTCACGCAAGAGGGGAGCTCGTGATTTGCGATGAGATCGACCTTTGCGATACCGATTTCCATGAGCGCGCCGTCGCATTGTTACAAGATCCGTCTGTGGACTTCGTCATTGGCTCGAAGGTGATGGAGGGAGCCAAGGATGAGCGGCCCTTCTATCGACGCCTCGGCACGGTCGTGATCAACGGCATGCTCAGGGTCACCCTCGGGTTCAAGGGAACCGACACCCATGGGCTGAAGGCGTTTCGGCGAGAGCCGGTGCAGCCGATCGCCCGCGCCTGCGTGGTCGACCGCGATCTCTTCGCCTCCGAGCTCGTCATCCGGGCGGAGCGCGCCGGGCTCGGCGTCCAGGAGATCCCTGTTCGCGTGTTGGAAAAGCGCCCGCCGACGGTCGGATTGGCTAGGCGCGTGCCCAACGTCTTGAAGAACTTGGCGAAGCTCTTCATCGCCATACGGATCAAACGGTGAGCCTTAGACTGGCATCGATATCGATCGATCTGGACGAGGTCCCTCGCTACGCGGCAATCCACGGCCTCGGAGCTCCAGCGGGACCGAGTGCACATGCGGTGTACGATCGCTGCGTTCCGCGGCTCACCACGTGGCTGGATGACGAATCCATTCGGGCCACGTTCTTTGCGATCGGCGAAGACCTCGAACGCGAGGAGAACCGCACGACCATCGGGACGCTCCACCAGGCGGGCCACGAAATCGGGAATCACTCGCACAGCCACCACTACGATCTCACGCGACGCGCGGCCACTGACATCCTGGAAGAAGTCGAGCGAGGCGCGGATGCCATCGAGGGGGCGTGCGGCAAGCGGCCGGTCGGTTTTCGGGCGCCCGGGTATACGGTCAGCGACCCGCTGTTTGGCGCGCTCGAAGCATCAGGCGTCGAGTACGACTCGAGCGTCTTTCCATGTGCAATCTACTACGCCGCCAAAGCTGCGGCACGGGCCGCGATCAGGGTTCGGGGCAGGACGAGCGCAAGCATGTTGGACACCCCCGCGGTGCTACGGGCGCCGAGGCAGCCGTACCGCGTGGGTCAGCCGTACTGGCGGAGGGGTGACGGCGTATTGGAGCTCCCGATCGGCGTGACGCCTCTGCAGCTTCCTTTCATCGGCACCTCGCTGGTGCTGGGCGGGGAGCGAATTGCTGAACAACTGACCAAGCAAATGCTCGGACGGGAGCTGATCAACCTCGAGCTGCATGGATTCGATGCAGCCGATGCGCTGCAAGACGGATTGCAAACGCTCACGCCGCACCGCGCGGACCTGAAACGGACGGCAGCCGACAAGCTTCGCTCGATCCGTGCAGCAGTTCGGGTGATTCGTGAAGCGGGCTATGAGCTAGTCACGCTCGAAGAAGCCGCGAACCGCTTCAGGTCCCGACCCAACCGGTAGACTCTCTGCTCTGCACCGCGCGAACCGCAAGCTCGTCGGCGTGCTCGTTGAGCCGTACGCCCTGATGGCCACGCACGTGAAAGAGCTTCGTGTCGGGATGCGCGTCGAGTGCCCGGCGCACCTTGGCGACTAGCTCTTTGTTGGCTTTGACCTTCCAACCCTGGGTCAGCACCCCGATCGAATATTTCGAATCGGTGTACAGACGCAGTGGCCTGCCGAGCTCCTGCGCAAGCTCTATGGCGCGAAGAATCCCGGTGAGCTCCGCGATGTTGTTGGTCGCCTCGCCGATGTATTCGCTGAGCTCCCGCATCTGATCCGCCCAGAGGGCAACGGCGCCCACTCCCGCCGGGCCTGGGTTCCCGCTGCACGCGCCGTCCGCGTAGGCAAGGATCTCGTCGCCTTCGGGCTTTTCCGGTGCCGGTGTCGAGCTCGAAGTTTGCGAAGCCTTCTTCTTGGTGTTGGATGGCTTTTTGACCGCTTCGCCAGCACCACAAAACGAATCCGGCTCGATCTTCGGTGCGCCGCTGAGTGGCTTGAGGTTCGATACACCAGCAAAATACGCCCGCCCGTCGTTGGGCCTATAGCGCACCTCGACCCTGCCCTCGTTCGACACGAGCTCCCCACTCGCATCACAACGGGCGAGCACTTCGGCATTGCGCAACCGCATTCGGCGCCACGGCATGGGGCACGCGTTAGCACGAGGGCTTGCTCCGTGAAAAGAACTTCCTACCCTCGACCCGTGTCTCGCTCACTCAAGGTAGCCGCCGTGGTCTCAATTGCGATGGCCGGCCTGCTGGTCGCCATGATGCACCACGGTCGCACGCTTCGGGCAAGCCAAGCGCTTCGCGAGCTGCCGAGCACCGCCCGAGCTGTGCTGCGAATCGACACCAGAGCGCTCGAGCGGACGGCAGCGGCCAAGACACTCGTCGATGCATTCGTGGCGAAGGAGCAGCTCAGCGAGATCGAAGCGATGTGCGGCTTGGACCCGCTGGCGGCCCTGAGCGAAGCCACGGTTTGGGTGCGCGGGCCTGAGGATCAGCCGTTTCAATCGATTGGGCTGATGTTGCGAGGGCGCGCGGTGGACGCCGCGACGCTGGCCGAGTGTCACCGACTGTTGGTCGAAGCGCGAGGGGGCACAATCGTTCGCCTCGAAGGTCCCGGCGGGCCGCTTCTGGCAAGCCGTGACCGGCGCAGCGCGATCGCTCTGGTCGATGACAAGACGATCGTCACGGGCTCGGTAACGACAGTTGCAGAGGCCATGGCGGTCCTGCGCGGCACCGCGCCCGCTCTCATCGAACGGCCACGCATCGCATTGCTTTGGCCACATGTGAACGCAGGGGCGAGCATCGCCGCGGTGCTCGATCCTCCGGAGCACTGGAAATCGGCGCTCGAGCGCGTGGCGAAGCTGGGCGACGAGGCCTCGGCCCTACAGGGGCTGCAAAGCATCGCCTTGTCTGTCCCGTCGGGGAGCGAGCAGACGGTCAACCTGTACGTGGACGTCACGAACGAGGACCTAGCCGTGAAAGACGCCGCGCTCATCAGGGCCTGGGCTTCATCCCCGCCAGACGCCGTGGAAGCGCCGTGGACCGAGGTGCTCCAATCGGCGCGCGTGCAGGTTCGTGAACGCACCATCATGGTGACGCTCGACGTGTCTAGTCTTTCGGCGACTCGCTAGGGCTGCTCCCATCGGTGGAGCCGCCGACGAAGAACTCGGACCGCCGGTACCGTTCGTCGATTCGCTGCACCAGGATCTTGGTGACCGCGGCCGCCGGCACCGCAAGAAGCACGCCGGTGAATCCCAGAAGCTCCGCGCCCACCAACAGCGCGAACAGGACGGCGATCGCAGAGATCCCGACCGTGTCTCCCATGATCTTCGGCGTGATCACGAAACCTTCCAAACCTTGAATCCCGGCGTGAACGCCAAGCACCCATAGAATCTGGGTCCAGCCTTGCCAATCGAGCCCTGTCATCAGCAATGCGGTCGCCAACGCCAGGGTGCTGCCAACGTACGGAATGAATGAAAGCACCCCCGCCATGATCCCGATCGGCAGCGCGAGGGGCACGCCAATCACGCCGTACCCCACGGAGTAGAGCACTGCGAGGATGGCCATGACGGTGAACTGACCTCGGAAGAACTGCCCGAGGACCGCGTCGACCTCACCGAAGAAGCTATCCGCTTGCGACCTATGACGCGGCGGGATCAGCTCGCCGACCTTCGCGACGAGAACATCGAAGTCGTAGAGCAGATAGAACGCAAACACCGGCACGATGAGCGCGGCGACGATGGCACCGACCGCCGAGACAGTTCCACCGAGGAGCCATTTCACCAGTGCGGTTGCTGGGGTGTAGCCCTTGGTGACCACCGACTGAAGGTCGAAATGGAGATCCTCGAACGCCTGACCGACCGACGTCGGAACCTCCAGCCCGTATTCGGCGAGAAGCGGCTCCCACTCGGCCGTGCTGCGCGCCACGAGCCCAGGCAACCGCCTCACGAAGTTGGCGATCTCCTCGTAGACCATCGGTGCAATGACCAGAATGAGCACCGCGGCGACGGCAAACACCCCCACCAGCAGCACCGCGATGCCGACGGCGCGCGCGATCGGTCTTCCGCGGAGCAGGCGGCTCTGTTCGACGCGATCGACCAGCGGGTCGAGCATGTATGCGATCAGGAACGCAAAAAACACCGGCGCCAATACCCCGCGCAAGGTGTAGAGAAGCCAACCCATGGCGACGGAAACGCCAAGCCAGAGAACCCAACGGGGCACCTTGTCACGCTCGGACATACGAGCCTTCTACCACACGCGTCAGGCCTGTCGCCTGAAGCAATCGGATACGATGCCGAGTTGCCGGCGGGATGATTCGGTCGCGTCGATGAAGCGCGTCGTCACAGGGTCGTGATAGCCACTGGCAAGCTTCAACTCTGGGATCCCCTGCTGATAGAACTCTCCGATGCGGCGCATGCAGATTTCACGTACGTACTTGCCAACAATCGAGGCTAGCGCGACCGGGAGGTGACGCGCGTCGGCGTCGACCTCGAAACGAACCTCACCGACCCCATCGACCATGTATCTGCGTTGACCGCGACGCCCGGAAAGCTCCCCAACTCGATCCGGCTCGAAGCGGGCAAGGCGCGACGCATAGTCGCGAATACCGCCGATCATCCCGCAGACAGCGAGCAACGGCGAGCCATGCCGGTCATGGACGGCGCAAATCAGATCCTCGAAGAGCTCGAGGTCGACCGCGAGCTTGTTCTTGCCGGCAGCGAGCTTCGCGTTGAGCACCCCGGCACAGGCGATACGGCTTTGCACGTCGACGATGCGAAGACTGGAGCGACCGACGAGTTGATCGAGAAGCTCCTCTCCGTAAGACACATCACCGCCAAAGACCGGGAGCGGGAAATTGACGGCCCAGCATTGCCCAGCGGTCGGCTCATCGGGACAGCGCTCTCGAAGGCGCGAGCGGGTACCAGGCGAAACCTGGTGGAGAAACCCGTCTACCGACACCGGCAGCCCAATGCCACCACGTTTCACCAACGCCAGGGCTACCGACTCGGTAAACCCCATTCGACCGAACCCCCCCGTTTCTTTGCTGTCGGTGAGCCCCAAGGCGAGTCCCCGATCACAGAGGGTGGACCGTGCGTATCGAGGCACCTGCAGGGCCACCGAGGTCGCCACCAGGGGCCCCAAACGCGGCCCGAGACCATTCTCGTCGACCCCCATCACGAGCATGTTCGCCATGTACCACGGGGCCCGGAGCCAGCACCACTCGGGCAGGGTTGGCCAGATAGCCAAATCACGGTAATATTATGGTGTTGTGGTAGCTCGGATACATGCTGCCTCTGGGGAAGAGGATCAGATGCAGAGGGAAAGCCCTATCGCCCGCATGGTGCGTGAGGCGATCGAAACGGTCGCCACGCCCGAGGTACGGGTACAGATCCTCCATCGCGCGCTCCACATGGCGCACGAGCACGAGGTCCCGCCGGCAGGAGAGCCGCTGCGCCAGTTTGCAGACAAGCACTTACGGACCGCGATAGCGTTCTACTTGGGCAACGAGGTCAGCGAAGCGGTGATGCAAAACCTGGCGCCCATGCTCATGCTCGCGGACAAGGTCAGCTCACAGCCTCCGCGCACGACCACACGTGCGGACGAAACGCGGAAACTCGGTCGCGAGCGGCAACACTCGGGTGTCACGCGCAAAGATCCAATCGACCTGCCCGAGACCGACACGTCGAAGTACCCGACGGTGCAACCGATGGGATGCGCGCTGCCCATGGTCTTCGTCGCCACCCGCGATCGCGAACGATGCGATGGGATCGCCAAGCAGGTCGGTGACGCCGCCGCGGTTCAGCAGATCGAAGATGTCGTCGCGTTTCTCGACAACCTCAAGGCCACAGCATCGTTGAGCCCGTTGGTCGTGATCGATTGCGTCGCGGCATCGATCCAGCCCTCGACGATCGCCACGCTGGCACACGAACTGCCACGGAACTCGAACGTATTGGTTTGGGGCGCGACCGAGGAACACCGGGAGCTGACCGACTTAGCGACCCGCGATCGAGGTTGGCTTCGCTGTGGTGTCGAGGCGACGCCTGACGATATCGCGTCTCTGATTCACATGCTCCTCGGTAAGTAACCAACCGACCAAGTGCGAGTCGCTCGCGGCCACACCCGCGCCGACGTCTTCTTTGCGCGCGGTGTCACTCAACCACGGCCAGTGCGGGGCCTGCTCCCGGCAGCCGAGGCTTCGTTCGTCCGTTCCGCACCCGACACGCAGGTGGAAGTGATCGTCGTGCGGGTCGCCGCGTGATGGTTCGTGAAGAACCCAGGTTGCCCGAACCACCGCTTGTGGCGAGTTCTCATGCCGAGCCGCGTATCGCAGGAGGCGCGCCTTGAGCTCATTGGAGCAGAACAGCCACTTCACGCGCGCCCGATCGTCCATGATTAGGGTCCGCACCAGATGCCAGTTCCGCGCTTCATCGAAGCGGAACGCGCGGTCGCGCACGGTCGCCAGCCCGAGGCTGTCGAAACGTAGCCAGCCCTTGCCATGGGTGGCCAGGCCGCCGGCGTCTCGCGCGAAGAACAACAGATCCGCATCACGACCGGTACGGTGGGTGCGATGCCGGGAATGTGCTCCTCCATAGGGGTTCGACAGATCGCCGACGCGAAGGGGGTGGCCGCCGGGAAAAGCAGCCGCTACTTCCCGCGCCGCACGCTTAATCGCGCCCACCAGGGTCGGCGTGCCGAATCGGCTTCCCTCGCCGGGACGCAACCGCCGATAGCCCCTGCCCCGATCCTCCAGGCGGACCGGGTCGTGGAGGTATCCGTGGTTGGTGGTACCGACCGAGATCGTCTGCCCTGCAGGTAGGGGCTCGCTGACGCACGAACAGATCGCTGTGATTACGAGTGCGCTGAAAACCCTAAGCATTCCAAATGCATGATAGCGCACGGTTCGGCTTGACGTCCTAAACCGGCCACGTAAGTTTCGGCGCTATATTGATGTCGGAACAAAACGAAGGGTTCATGGACCGCCTGAGCGCGCATCTCGACCGCGGCTGGGAGCTGGTCACGCAGGGTGACTTGAACGGCGCCATGGCGTCGGCCGAGCAGACCCTGGAGCTCGACGGCGATTCGCCCGATGCGCACAACCTCATCGGATACATCCACGCCGCCAACGGGAACCTCGACATGGCCCTCGAGCACTACCGCCAGGCGATTGACCTCGACGAGCACTATCTCGAGGCCATGCTGAATGCCGCCGAGCTTCTAATCCACCCCCTCGGAAGCTTTGCGGAGGCGATTCGCATCCTCGACCAGGCGCTCGAAAGCTGCCAGACGGCGGACGACATCGCCGATGCCTCCGTGCTCAAGGTCGACGCACTGCTCCAGCAAGGCGACCAAGCGGCAGCTGCCGAGCTGCTGTTGGGGCTCCCCGAAGGCCCTTTCGAAAATCAACAACTCGAGTTTCTGATCGGGCGGGCTCATTTCGAGCTCGACCAGACCGACGCTGCGGCGACTCTGATCGAACGCGCGGCTTCACGCTCGGACGCATCCCCCGACGTGTTGTACTACCTCGGCCTGCTCCGTGATCGGCAGGGGCGCACCGACGAGGCCCCTCTCGCGTTCCTCAAGACCCGACATCTCGACGGTCTTCTGCCGCGGCCGCCCTGGTCGCCTTCACATGCCCGTTTCGAAAAGATCGTGCAGACCGCGCTGCGAGAGTTGCCTCCCGAGGTGGCGCAGCGGCTCGAGGGCAATTTGATCATGGTGACCGACCTGCCCGGTCTGGAAGTCGTCGCCGAGGGCGTCGACCCGCGCACTCCACTCTTGCTGGATGAGATGGCGACCACTGCAGGTGGCGACGAACAACGACGACTGTTCGTGTACCAGCGCAACATCGAGCGCCTGATTCGTCATCCGCTCGGGCTGCAAGAAGACGTGCTCGAGATTCTGAATCGAGAGCTCGAGGCACATTTCAATCGGCCCGAGAACGAATCCCCTGGCACGAAGTTCTCGCCTAAGCGTCAGGCCTGAAGGTCTGCTGAGGCCCCGCCGAGCGCCCGCCACACGCGATCCATGTCCGGTCGCGCCGGCGCGTCGAGGCACATGCGCTGGCCGTCGGTACAGCGCTCCCCGGCGAGCGCGCCACCGGTACCACCGGTAACCAATGGAAAGCTCACCCGGGCGCAGTGAAGCATCACACGGCGCGCGGTGACGACGCTTCCTTCGGGCAAGACTTTGCGCCGTTCCCCTTGGTACAAGGAGTCGCCGAACAGCGGCGCACCGGCTTCGGCTGCATGTACGCGTAGTTGATGAGTCCGTCCCGTCGCGGGTCTGAGCCGAAGAAGCGTGGCGCTGGGCGTGCGTGCGGCGACTTCGTATCGGGTGAGGGCTTCACGCTCGCCGCGACCCGGCCCCGCGATCCGGCGCTTGGGGTTGCGCGGATCAATTGAAATCGGCCAGCACCACTCCCCTTGGTCGAGGGACACGCCACGAATCGTGATACCCAGATAGACGCGCTCGTAAGTCCCGGCGCGCCGCGCGTCGAGAAGGCACCGATTAGCGTCGCGGGTGAGCGCGAAGGTCACCAGGCCACTGACTTGGGAGTCGAGCCTCGACGTCGCGTGCGCCTGAAGGTCCGGAAACCGCTCGCGAACCCAACGCGCAAGGCAGGGCTCCGTTGAAGTCGGAGCCGTGGTCGGCAACCCCGGCGGTTTGTGGACGACGAGCAGTTGCTCGTCATGGTGGATGATTTCGGGTGCCGCGTCTTCGGCGTCAGACACCCAGTCTCTCCACCGTTCCGACATCGCCGTCGAGGCGAATCAGGTCGCCGTCACGAAGCGACCGCGTGGCATTCGTCACATTGACCACTGCAGGAACCCCGTACTCTCTCAAGATGATCGCCGCGTGAGAAAGAGGACCACCGAGCTCGGTCACTACCCCGGACGCCGCTAGGAAGAGCGGAGCCCACCCTGTGTCGGCAGCGGCAACGACGAGCACCTCGCCGCGCTTGAAGTCCGCCGCCTGGGACGGATCTCGAAGGATCCGCACCCTGCCCTCGGCCACGCCGCCGCTCGCAGCGAGACCTCGCAGACGCTTGGATGTCGAAGCAACACCGGCATCATCTGGGGGGAACCCTACGAACGTGGAGGGTGGCTCGGGGAGCGCTTGGTTGCGTTCGTACTCCAGCCGACGCCGCTGCACGCGAATCGCAACCCGCTCGTTCTCGTCATGGAAGACGCGACGAACCTCCGCGAGCGTCAGGAAGAACGCTGCGTCCGGACCTGCTTCGGGCTCACGCGCTTCGATCCGGCGCGAGGCCTCGAGTGCGACGCGACGAAACATGCCGAGCACCTCCACCACGTGACCCCGCAAATCCTCGCGCATCCGAGTGAAGCGTCGAACCACGTGGAGCAACTTCGTCACGGAAGGTCGAAGCGGGAACGGAACGCTCTTCTTAAACCTCTCCTCGGCCTCTTCGCGCGTGCGCCGCAGATCGCGAACGCGATGGTCGAGGTCGGTCGGACTCGAAAGATGCGAACGGATCGCGGCGAACATGACCGTCGGATCTTCAGACCATCGCGGCGCGGCGATCTCGGCTTCGCGAATCCCGCGGTATCCGTAGTCTTCGACGAAGCGCCGCAAGGCATCACGCGTGGGGCCTGCGGGCAGGCCCGCCACGGTGAGCTCCGAGAGCTTGGCAGTACGGATGCGCTCCGCCACTTCGGGCTCGTCGCGGGCAAGCTCCGCGACATGCCGCAGGACGAAGCCCGGGCGTGCGCTGGCAACGTCCTGCAACCCGGAGAGCAACTCACGGTAGAAGCCTGAACCCTGATCTCGGGCGAATGTGCGCAATACGCCGATCAACACGAGCACTGCCGTGAGCAGGTTTGCGTAGGCGGTCAGCATGATCGAGCCGGTTTCGTCCAACAGGTGTTCGACGTCGCCAAGCATGCGGTCGAGGCCGCTCGGTTCGAGAAGCCGCGGGTCGATTCCGTTGATCCGCATGCGCTCGTCCGAGAAATACGACTGGAAGTCATCGACGCGCGCTTGAAGGCGGAAGTTCTCACGGACGTATCGGGAAACGGTTTGTGGCAGGCGCAGAAAAAACCCGGTCGAGCTCCGCTCGGCCACGACCTCGTCGAGCTCGGAGGCATACTGACCCCCACCGAGCCGCACCAGAGTCGACGGATGAATCCAAGGAACCTGCGACATGACCGAGCTGAACTCGGTCAGATTGATGTAAATGCGTCCGCGGAAATCCCCCACGAGCTCCGCGTCGCGCGGAACCGTGCAGCCCATGGCGCCAAAGGCTCGGCGGAAGCCGAGGTCACTGAACTGGCTGAGAACGGACCAGGTCAAAGGGGTGACGACACCGGGCAGAGCCTCTCCGACGTTCGCGTTGCTCCAGACGATCTTTCGTCGGTCCCATGGACGGTCGCGTCGGGAGCCCCGACGGCTGCCTGTGCTCGGAACGACGACCGGACGCGCTTGAAGGACGTAGATCTGATGCTCGGCGATGCCCCATTCGACGTCGCGGGGATCTCCGAAGTGACTTTCTATGCGGGTCGCGAGGTCAGTCAATTGCAGGAGCTGCTGCTCGCTGAGCGCCGGGCGTTCCCGCTGCGCCCGGGCGACCGCGACTTCACGAACACCGCCTGAGCGTTCGAGCACGGTTTGTTGGGCTTTGTCACCGATGATTTGGTCGCGTAGCTGACCGGTGGCTTTGTCGACCCGATAGGTGTCGGGGGTCACGCGGCCATCGACGACCGCAGAACCGAGCCCGTATGCGGCGTTGATGACGACCTCGCCCGCATCGCCGGTAAGCGGATTGGCGGTGAACAGAACACCGGAAACCTCGGTCGGCACCATGGCCTGAATCACGACCCCGACCGAAACCGGGATGTCCTCGCCAAGCGCTCGCAAGTACGAAAGCACGCGGGGACGAAAGAGGCTCGACCAACAGACCTTGATGGCGTTGAGAACTTCATCCTCGCGCATCAAGTTGAGCAGGGTCGAGTGCATTCCCGCAGCTGACGCTCCCTCCTGGTCTTCGTGCATCGCCGACGAGCGAACCGCAAAGCTAGTCGCACCTTCGTTGGTCAGGGCGAGCAGCGCGTCGCTGACGCTTCGAACGACGTCCTGCGGAAGCGTCGCTTCGCGGACGCGCTCAGCGATCGACTGCAAGCGTGCCTCGGGCACATACGGACTATTCAGAAGCGCCCTCGGACGGTCCTCGATCTCCAGCACGCTCGAAAAGAACGAATCGCCGACCCAGCCGGGCATCGCGTACGCAGCCGGAACCGGGAACCCTGCTCGAGCGAGCGCAGCCAAGCCGCGAGCCTTGCCACCATAGCCGGACGCCCTTCGAGGAACGACCGATTCGATTCGCTTCAATACCCGCGGCATCTCGACTGACACGTTCTAGCGCACGCCTGGGCGGGGGGCATGCGGGGTCATGGACGGCGGGCAGCGCCAGCGCTATGTAGGCGCGGTGTCGGTGATGGACGACGATCATTTTCATGATCAATGTGGGGTGTTTGGCGTGTTTGGGGCCCAGGAGGCGTCGAACCTGGCGTACCTCGGCTTGCATTCCTTGCAGCATCGGGGGCAGGAAGCCGCAGGCATCGTGTCGAGCAACGGCGGGCAGCTCTTCGTCCATCGTGGGATGGGTTTGGTGCAAGACGTCTTCACCGCCGACCAGCTCGAAAAGCTGCCCGGCAGCAGTGCCATCGGCCACGTTCGGTACACCACCGCGGGCGGCAGCCACATCAAGAACGCACAACCGCTTGCCGTCGACTGCGGGCACGGCTCCATCGCCGTCGCCCACAACGGCAATCTAACCAACGGTCTCGCGCTTCGACATCAACTCGAAAGGGACGGGTCGATCTTCTCGTCCGATAGCGACACTGAAGTGCTCGTTCACCTGATAGCGCGTTC
Organism: Deltaproteobacteria bacterium; assembly: GCA_019313915.1. Lineage (GTDB taxonomy): Bacteria > Myxococcota_A > Polyangia > Polyangiales > Houyiibacteriaceae > SG8-38. Next base: position 1,190 of record JAFDAJ010000012.1, on the reverse strand, counting down.
GAAAGCCGCGACCATGGTCGATCGTGTCGCCGATGCGCTGCATCAGGTCGAGGGCGCCTACTCACTGGTCTTCCTTTCTCCGGACGAGCTGGTAGCGGTGCGCGACCCGTATGGATTTCGTCCGTTGTGCTTGGGCAAGCTCGACGGCGCATACGTCCTTGCCTCGGAGCCGCCGGCATTTCAGTTGATCGGGGCGGAGTTCATACGCGACATCAATCCCGGCGAGATGGTCGTCATCAACGAATCCGGGCTGCAAAGCCTCCGACCATTTCGCATGGACGCGGAGCGCCGATACATGTGCATCTTCGAGTACGTGTACTTCGCCCGGCCCGACGCCTCGTTCGACGGGATCAGCGTGTACGACGCCAGAAAGCGCATGGGCCACGCCCTCGCCGAAGACCAGCCGGTCGAAGCCGACCTCGTGGTTCCGGTACCAGCCGCAGGGCTCCCCTTCGAGCTCGGCTTGATCCGAAGCCATTACGTCGGCCGCACCTTCATCGAGCCCGCCCAATCGATCCGCCACTTCGGCGTCCGCCTCAAGCTACACCCGGTGAAAAGCCTCCTCGAAGGCAAGCGCGTCGCGGTGATCGACGATTCGATCGTGCGCGGCACCACCAGCCGCAAGATCGTGAAGATGATCCGCGACGCCGGTGCCAAGGAAGTACATCTCCGAATCAGCTCCCCACCCACTACCTGGCCCTGCTTCTACGGCATCGATACTCCGACTCGCGACGAGCTGATCGCTGCGCACAACTCGGTTGAGCAAGTGAACGACTACGTCACCGCCGACAGCCTCGGCTACTTGTCCCTCGATGGCTTGAAGCGCGCGGTCGGCGGCAAAGGGTTCTGCAGCGCCTGTTTCAGCGGCCGCTACCCAATCCCAGTGACAGACGACGTCGGATTGCGACGGCAGTTGCCGCTCGTCGGCGTGTAGCGACCCCGGGACCGAGACTCGAGACCTACGAGCGACGACTTACGGCGCTATTGGTGCGCCTCGAACCACCGTAGAATCGCCGCGTTCACCTCCGCTGGCCGCTCCAACTGCAAGAAATGCCCGGCGTCGGCCAGCTTGACCATCTCGAAGAGCGCGCTGAAGTGCGCCTCTTGGTCTTCGGCAATCTCGGGGCCGATGCAGCCGTCACGCTCTCCGTGTAGATACATCGTCGGGACCACGATTGGGCCGGCGGCGA
>JAFDAJ010000071.1 GCA_019313915.1 Deltaproteobacteria bacterium | reverse complement strand
TGTCAATTGGGATCTCGGCTGCAGTCGGCACCTGCGTCGGGCCATCGCAATCGAAGTAGTTGGGCCCGCCCCCGTAGGCGATCGCCTCGCGAATGCCTAGCTCGGTGCACGCAAACACCGGGGCACGCAGGATTCGCACGACGTAGGTCCTGGCGTCTGGGCGTACCCCTTGCCTCGTGACGTGGATGGTGAGCTCGCTGCTGCCGAGCGGCACGTCGAGCTCGGCGACCGATTGGCCGACCAGCCGCACAGGCAAGCCGTCGTACTCCACGTCGACCATCGTGCTTGGATGGTTCGTTTTCACCCACAACACGCCAGCCGATTCGGACTCAGGAAAGCGGACGTCGTACGAAAAGACGTTCGGATTGAACCCCTCGATCGTGTTCTCACCCGCGAAGCTTCCGACCCGAAGCTCGAGGACGGCGAGCCGAGCCTGTTCAGGTGGCGGCCCACACGTGTAGGGTTGCAAGGTGATGGGGCTCAAGACGGCCGCCAACAGGAACGTCGAAAGAAAAACAGAACGCCTCACGGTCCACCTCCCCGGTGTTGCCCCGACATCAATGAGCTGGGGTCACTGGGTGCATCAGCCGTGCCAAGCGAAGCGGCAGTCGTTTGCAAGGGATCGTCAATCGGGACGCGCAGGTCTTGCGTTTCCCTGCCTCGCGACGCAAGGCGTGCACGACGCGGCATACGTAATTGTTTACCTGCCGAGCTCTCTTCGCGACGTCCAACTCGGCTCCCGCGACCTCAGATCCTCAAAAACGCGGGAAAAAGAACAGGCCGCGCTGCCTGTTGTTCTTTCTACGCAACTCTTGCGGCCCGTGGTCGAGAACTAGGTATGGCTCGCCAACAAACCGACGGCTCAGCGCGATGCCTTTTCCTCATGCCCTGACTGCCCAAAGCGCTTTGAAAGCTCGCTCAACAGATCACGAAGCGAGATCTTTCGAAGCACCAACCCCACCAATAGGTGGTTGTCATTCCTCAAAACGTCGTCCGTCGCGAAATGTGAGCCGCGATGATCCCGCAGGTGACCCAGCGGATAGAATACGGACCGATTGAGACAGTTTGGCCCAGTGCGGGCTCACACGACCTTGATCACGTGCCACAACGCGAACGCCAGTGCTTCGGCGTCCGAACCAACGCGGTACGGTACCGCGTTCGCGTGCGTCTCAGTGCGTTTCGGTGCGTCTCCATGCGTTATGCCGTGTTCACGTTGCCCCGGAAAAAGCGGGATAACCTCTCTTTCGTGAGTTCGTTCCGTTCCCTCCGGAGGGAGAGGTCGGGGGTTCGAATCCCTTCGCGTCTGCCAAAGGTTCCAAGCACTTACAACTTCGCTCTCTCGCGCGCGCTCTCTCGAAATCCCATGTGCCCGGTTTGTGCCCGGTTCGCGCCCGCGCCGAGAGCTTCGATTGCGCGGCTCGGGCTTGCGGAGCGGGCCAGTAGACGCGATCGCCAGCGGCTGAGCTGCGCCGATTCGTCCGCTTGTGCGGTGTCTTGCTACGGCTGCACCTCAAACGCACCCACGTCGCACATGGAGTTGCGTGGTTCGCGCGTCTCGCCGTTGATAGGCGATCCCAACACAGCCCGGTAGAAACTCGACACAAACCCAAACATGACCGGAACTCGCCCGCATCGCCGTGTTCACGGTCCGTCGCTTCGTGTCCTTAGCGCAAGCAGGCGTTCTCCACCTCATCATCGGCGCTCTTGCACGGGTAACCATCCGGAGGAACCTCGTCGACCCAAGCTTCGAACTCCGCACAGGTCAATTCGCCCAAGCAGACATTCTGGTCCCGAACTGCGTTGGCACACTCCGACGAAATGGCCCGAGCTTGGGATGACTCCTCCGCGCATGCGTTCATGCACTCCGAAAAGCTTGCTTCCGTGCAGTCATCCACGACGGTGCACCAGGGTGAGCAGGCAGGGTCGAAGCCGTCGCCACAGCTCATGAGTGAGCACGCTATTCCGATGGCAGCGGCAATCAATGCTCTGGAAGCCTTTCGCCTCGTTGCCATCCTGGTCGGCACTGGCTTCTGGATCATCGCGTCCGCAACAATGAATGACGCTTGCATAACACCTCCCTATTCGTCAACGCAACTCCCCGCCTGACAAGCGCCCGTGCCATCTCGACACGGCGTTCCGTCTGTAACCGGAACGAACTCGCACATGCCGTCGACGCAGAGGTCTTGCGTGCAGTCGTTTTGGTCGTCGCAGTCTTCAACCATCTCGCACTCGGGCTGGCACACCCCGGAGAGACATACGCTGCCAAAGCCATCGAGGTCGCAGGGCGTTCCGTCCTCGACCGCAATGAAGCCACAGCTTCCATTCGCGAGGTCACAGGTGTCATCGGTGCAAGCGTTCTGGTCATCGCACACGACGCCTTCGCAGAGGTGTTCTTTGCACGCTCCATCGATGCAGAACCCATCAAGACCGTCGAAGTCGCACCCTGTGTGGTCCTCGACTGGAACGTAGTTGCACCGACGGGCTATGGGGTCGCACGTATCGTCGGTGCATTGATTGCCGTCGTCGCATATGCCGTCGTCGCAGAGGCTCTTCGCGCAGAAGCCGGACGCGCAGAAGCCGGGGAAAAAGCCTTTGTATTGGCAGACCGTTCCGTCGTCCGTCGGCACGCCGCACCTGCCGGTGTTCGGATCGCAAACGTCGTCGATGCATTCATTGCCGTCGTCTTCGCAGACGACGCCTTCGCAGAGGTCGCAGTAGCCGTCTATACACACGCCGGAAGCGCCATGGAGCGAGCAGCCCGTTCCGTTTTCGACCCAGCCATGGTCACACGACGTACTGTCATCACACCCAACCACACACTTGTCCCAGGTGCATGGGTTGCCGTCGCTGCAACTCACACCTCTACACGGGTCCATCAGACCACACGCAATCCCCACAACTCCGACCAAGGCGCAGGCGCATAGGAATCCAAGTAAGTAACGCATGACAACCTCCCCGGTCTGGCGCAGAGCGCCACTAAGTGCGGTTAGGTAGGTGCATCAGGCGTGCCAGACGGAACGCCGGTTTTGCACAGGAATCTCAGGCTACGGCGCGCAGGTTTTGCGTTTGGGCCGTGAGGGCGCAGCGGGTGCGCGTAACAACGGATTGTACGAACATCAGCCCGGACACGGGAGCGCCTTCGGGGGACGCTTTACGCGTGCCTAGCCTCGGGCGGTCAGTGCTCTGCGATAGGCCCAGGGAAATGTGGCGCTGATGTGCATGAGCTCGGCGCCGAGTTTCGCAGAGCCCCTACCGATGACGCGTCGAGCCGCACGGAGCCAAATCAACGGCGGGTATACAGGCAACAGCAGATAAAAGCGCCACCCGAGAAGAGCTTTTGCGATGCGATGATAGTATTGAACATCTCGCCGAAAGCTGTCGTGGAGCGAGGCGCCTCGACGCCCAATTCCGCCTTCGATGTTCTTTCGCCGAAGCATTCTTGCATCGGGGTCGAATACCAGCCGATGGGTCTTTCTTAGCGGCCGCAATCGCACACACAGCGAATGCTCTTCGTGGTCTACGAACTCCGCATCCCATCCGCCAAGCTCTTCCACGATGCTTCGTCGAATCGAGGCGTTGCCCCCGTGCAGCCAATCGACGCGTTCGACCCGTTCATCAAACCTACAAAAGGTGTAGGGCGTGCCCAGGAATGAATAGGAGAGGCAGAAGTGCCTGGCTAGCCAGCGGGAGACGTACGGCATTCGTTCACCGGGCTCCAGCACTTCGCTCCCAGAGACACCAACGATTTCCGGGTCCCGATAGTTGATCGCATGCGCGGTAATCCACGTCGTGCTCATGGGCAGGTCGTCATCATCGATGAACAGAACGATGTCTTTGTTTGCCTCGCGCCACCCGCGATTTCGGGCGCCAGCCGGTCCAAGAGGCTCAGTGCGAATCACGCGCAGTTCCGAATGCTTTTCGCACAGGGCTCGAAATCTGTCTTCGAAAGGCTTCGCCTCGGCGCCGGACTGCTCGATGACGACGACTTCGAAATCCTCATAGTCTTGAGCCAGGATGGCATCGAGAAGTTCTAGTAGGGCCGGCAGTCGGCGGAAAGAGCGGACCACCACACTGACGCCCGGTGCTCTTTCTTGCTCGCGGCTCACAGGCTCCCATTGCGCTACCCGTGGATGGATTTCAAGTGACGCGGTAGATTCAACAGGACGTCCATATCCTCGACCCTTGCCGGGGGTGCTCGCGATGCTACGCCAAGGTCATGGAAGGTCCCAATCTCACTCCAGCCGGGGGCCAGCTCGGCGCCCAAAACACCTGTTGAGCCCCGGGTGGTGACGGCTGGCGGAGACAATGGCTCTGCGCGCGAACTGCGCCGTGGCGCGAAGGTGAATCTCGCCGCGTATTTGGTTCGGATTGCGCATCCGCCACTGATGATTGCGGTCACCCGCACTTATGGCGCAGCTCCCTGGGGTGAAGTTGCCATCGGCCTCGGCTTGAGCACGGTGCTGCTTCGCATGGGCGCGTTCGGTTTGGATCGCTCCATGCTCTATTGGGTTGCTCGTCATGCTGCTTCCGGAGTCGTGCCCGGACTTGGAGCGGCAATCAAATGGGTCGGCGTTTTTAGTGTGTTTCTGACCGCCGCGTTTCTGACAGGTCTGCAAACTGCTTACGGCGATGAGCCTCGCGCTGAGGTATGGAGCATTTTGGTTCTTGGGTTTGTGCCGTTGGCGGTCAGCGAGATGTTGCTTCAGGCATGCACCGGATTGCGTCGATTAGAAGTGCAACTGATCGTGCGCGACCTAATCGGAGCCTTTGCGTTTCTACTCTTCGGGCTCGCGCTGCATTGGGCGGGTTATCAATCCACCGGGCTTGCCTGGGCGTACGTGCTTTCTCAATGGCTTGGCCTGGCAGTCGCGGCGTTCTACTTTGAGAGACTCTTCCGGGGCGTGCGAAAGAGTGTTCCGGGTCAGCGCGGAATCCCGGCCGAGCTCCGTCGATATGCGCTTCCGCTTTGGCCCTCCGAGGTCCTCAACGCGAGCTTCGCTCGAGTGGGAGAGCTCGTAGTGGGTGTTTATGCAGGCACTGCGGCAGCTGGTGTATACGACGTGGTTCGCCAGATTGGTAACACCGTGCGAAGCATTCGCGGGAGCTTCGATGGGATCGTGACGTCCGTCGTCGCCAGCCTTCGCACCGATCGGCACGACACCGCTGTGGATGAGCAGCTCTCCTACGCGACGCTTCTCGTGCTCACCGTGCAGACTCCAGTTGCCCTTGCATTGGCTCTCTTTGCGGATTGGTTGATCCCGCTCTTCGGCAGTGACTTCTACATCAGTAGTGCGGCAGTGGCGGTGCTTTGCACGGCGTCCGTCGTGGGCGGAGCAACGAGCATGGCGGCTATGGTGATCAACGGGCTTGGGCGAAGCCGGGTCTACCTTGGCTACGTTGGAGCGAGTTTTGTGGTTCAGTTGGTGCTGCTGATAACCCTGACTCCGCCTTACGGAGTGGACGGAGCGGTGTGGGCGGTATCTGTGGGCTCGGTCGTGCAAGGCGCCTTGGCAGTCGTCTTGCAGAGACATGTGACGGGACGAATCGGGCTCAATCGCCAGGCGGCCACAGGCATCCTGCGCATGTTGGTAGCTGTCCTTGCTGGAATAGCCGTCGCCATGATGGCGTCGGAGGCTCTCAAAGGATGGTTTGCCTCCGCTGAAGTCGCGGAGATCACGGGTCGCGTTCTCGGCTACCTGGTGTTTCTGGCGATTCACCTACCGCTCTTCATGCAAGTGTACCGAGCCAAAAGAGACGTGAACGAAACAGAGGCCGCCTGATGCATGTATTGATCTGGCCGACAACGTTTGGCGCCGATCTATGGGCGCTCGCGGAGTACCTCGGTCATCAAAGCGATGTAGATGTCACAGTGTCGTTGCCGGACCCTGAAGCCTATCAAGCTCAACCCATTGCTCGTTTTCGAACGGTGAATGCTCGTTTTGTACGCCGCAGACCGTGGCATTCGTTGCTTGGCGAGGCTTCGGCCGGCGGACGACTCCTTGGGGGTGCGGTTCGCAGCCTCGGCAGCGGTCGGTCGTCTACGGGCTTTTTGGGGTACGAAGGGCCACGGCCAGATGTCACGGTGATGGACAATCGGGTTCCCATGCGGGCTTCTTCGAGGGCTGGCTTGATGTTGTGGCATGGCTTCGGTTGGAAAGGTCCCAATGATGAGGAGGAGTTCGCCTGGCTGCACCGCTCCATCGCTCGAGCATTCGGTGACGCGAAACGGCCCAACCCGCGCTTTCGATGGGCGGTCTTTGGTCCGTGGGACGAAAAGCATCGAACCGAAGTGAGTGGCTTTCATCCAGACAACATCGTTTCCATTGGCGCCGTAAGTCATGACGTGCTCCGTGAGCCGTGGGATCGCCAAGAACTACAACCTTTCTACGACCTGGATATCCTCAATCGACCAACGGTTCTCTTCGCGCCGACCTGGCACTATGGCGAAGTCTTTGCACACTGGGGGTCCGACGAGACGCTGATGCGAAGGCTCGTTCAGCACTGTGCGTCTCGCGGAGCAAATCTCATCTTCCGATTGCATGACTCGTTTCGATATGAGCGAGACTATGTGCGCGCCATTCGATCTCTCGCAGCGGAGTCGCCCCATGTGCGGCTTCGATTCAAGAACACTCATCCAGACAACCTCATGGATATGCAGGTGGCCGATGTGCTTTTGACGAACTACAGCAGCATCGCGAATCTGTTCTACGCGACAAGACGACCCACGGTGCACATCTACCCGGTTGGAAGCGGCGACGAGGCATTCATGTGGCGCAAGTTCACTGCATTCGGCGTCACGAAAACCAAAGTCAAAGACCCCAGGTTCGTATGGAAGCTCGATCCGGAAGAGCATGGCGGCCTGATGGCTCGGTCGTTCGACGAGACCCTTGCTGCACTGGACACAGCGCTCGACAACCCGGATTGCTGCCAGGAAGCAGCCGATGATTTTCTAGCCCGCTACATGCACGGCGCCGACGGTCGAGCCGGGGCGCGAGCGCTCGCGAGTTTGCGCGAGCTCAGCGCAACGCCCCTGGGCTCGTTTCCAAAACCCCTTTGATGCGGGGTCATCATGCGTGGCTATCCAACGTGTCCGCAGAACATATCTTGGAACTCAATGGTCCCCCACTGCACGGAATACATGGCCCCAACAATGCCCACCTGGCCCTCGGTAATCATGGCGTCAAGCACTGGGCTTTTCTCTCGAACTTCCCGGACTACGTGCTCCACGTTCTTCTCGGCAACGCGCTGAACGAAGTCGTCACTTGGCAGTTCGCCGCTCTTCATCGCGAGCTCGACTGCGGGTTGGATCTTATGGAGCAGTCCTGTGAGTTTCCCCAATCTCACCCCATCGACTGCCCCCTTCACCGCGCCACAGGCGGAGTGCCCCAAGACCACGATCAGCTTTGAGCCTGCTAGCTTGCAAGCAAACTCCATCGAACCCAGGATGTCGTCGTTCAACACGTTCCCGGCGACGCGAACACTGAAGATATCGCCAAGACCCTGATCGAAGATCAGCTCGGCCGACGTACGAGAGTCGATGCAACTCAGGATGACGGCAAACGGATACTGTCCGTCAGCGGTGATGTTCACCTGCTCTAAGAGGTTGCGGTTAACCTTGAGATTCGCTTGGAAGCGAGCGTTCCCCTCCCTCAACAGTTCGAGGGCCCTCTGGGGTGTCAACGTTGTCTGTATCTCTTTGGTCTGGGTTCTCATGCTGCCTTTCTCGTCTGAGACTTGATGGGGACGTGACGGCGACCTTCATGCCCGTCGGTCTCCTCACATGCGGGCGATGGTCGAGGCCATGGACCACGACCTCGATGTTCTTCGCCTCTGCTCCAATGACGAAGTTATCTATGAGCTCGACTACATCTGGGTGAACGAAGACTGACTCTGAAGCGTCGATTTCGACCGACGAGTCATCCGGAATCGAGTCCAAGGTTTTCAGCACGCTGGCTTTGTTTAGGAACGTGACCTGTTGTGCCAGAGCGATTTGGACCCGTTCTCCTCGTTCCTGCGGCACGTTGCTGATCTCAAATGGCAGTCGGAAATTCTCGAAGAGGATGACAAGAACTGCCACGACCATCCCAAGAGCGATCCCGACCAAGAGGTCAGTGAACACGATCCCGCCGATGGTGACTATGAATGGAATGAACTGGTCCGGACCTTGGCGGAGCATCTTCCTGAAGACCGACGGCTTGGCGAGCTTGAAGCCGACGACAAAGAGAATCGCCGCCAGCGTTGCGAGTGGGATCAGGTTCATGAGGGTTGGCAGCGCGAGGACACTAACCGCCAGGAGCAGACCGTGGATGACCGTAGAAGCCTTGCTTCGCGCCCCAGACTGAATGTTTGCCGAGCTGCGGACGATGACCTGCGTGACTGGGAGACCGCCGAGAAGTCCCGAGACGATGTTGCCCACGCCTTGTGCCTTCAGTTCGCGATTGGTAGGCGTTACCCTCTTGAGCGCATCCAATTTGTCAGCCGCCTCAGCACTGAGAAGCGTCTCTAGGCTGGCAACTATCGCGAGCACAACGGCGGTCTTGTAAACGTCGATATTCCTCAGCGCAGAAAAGTCAGGGAACGTAAGAAAGCCGACCAAACCGCTCAGACTATCGGCTTCCGGTATGCTGACGACCTGCTGTGGCGTCAGCGTAAACCCGAGCTTCGAACGAAACAATAGATTCAGGAGCACGCCAATCACGACTGCAACAAGGGGTCCCGGGACCAGCGTGAAAAGTTTGCGCGTCTTGAACCATCGCGACTCCCAGAGCAGAAGAATGGCGAGCGAAAGCGAAGCGATGATCAGTGGTCCGGGGCTGATGGAATGCACTACAACCAGGAGCTCGGAAAACGTGTTCTCTCCATCCGGTTGCCAAAACGAGAGCTCTCCTACGGGGTCCGCATCGTATCCGAATGCGTGGGGGATCTGCTTCAGGAAGATGATGATCCCGATCCCCGCGAGCATTCCCGAGATCACGGACGACGGGAAATAGTATGCGACGGTCCCCGCTCTGAGGAAGCCGAGGCCGATCTGAATCAATCCCGCGAGGATGACCGCCACGAGGAAGATGTTGAATGCGCCGAGATCCTGGATCGCCATCAGGACGATGACGGCGAGCCCCGCGGCTGGGCCCGAGACTCCGAGCGGCGACCCACTGAGACTTCCGACGACGATGCCCCCGACGATTCCAGCGATGAGCCCGGAGATGAGTGGTGCGCCGGAGGCCAGCGCGATCCCTAGGCACAGGGGGAGCGCAACCAGAAACACCACCAGCGAAGCTGGAAGGTCGGACTGTAGGGTTCTGGAGAAACGCGAGGGACTCTTCATGGGTCTACCGATGGCGTCCGTCAGACCCTGAGTCTCGATGACATCACCAGCGGGTTTGTAGCTGTCGACTATTGTTCTGTCTATTCGATAAAATACCGCATACCATCAGATATACTCGAACGAAAAGACCTCGATGGAGAACTGGGATGGAGAGCTTCAACTACCACCACCTAAGGCTGTTCTGGGCCGTCGCGCACGAAGGCAACCTCACCCGTGCCAGCAAGAAATTGCACCTGGCGCCCCAGACCGTCAGTACGCAGATTCGCGATTTCGAGAAAGCCCTCGGGGAAAATCTGTTCCGGCGCTCCGGCCGCCGCCTGCTCCTCACGGATGTCGGTCACGTTGCCTTGCGGTACGCCGACGAGATCTTCTCGCTCGGCCAGGAGCTCCGGGAGGCCCTTCGTGGACAGCCGAGCGGTCGCCCGCTGCGGCTCGTGGTGGGGGTAGCCGACGTCCTGCCAAAGCTCGTTGCGCACCGACTCATCGAGCCGGCGCTTCTGTTGGAGGAGCCGGTCCGAATTGTCTGCCGCGAGGGAACGCCGGAGAAGCTGCTCGCTGATCTCGCCGTCCACGGCCTCGATGTCGTGCTGTCAGATGCTCCGATCCCACCCGGTATGAATGTGCGCGCCTACAACCATGAACTCGGAAGGTGCGGTGTCACCTTCATGGCACAATCTGATCTGGCGAGTCGCCTGCGCAAGGGATTCCCGACGTCGCTCGAGGGGGCGCCTGTGCTCCTGCCGAGCGAGGATACCGTTGTGCGGCGCGAGCTCGATCAATGGTTCGACGAGCGCGGGGTCCGGCCCGTGATCGCCGGGGAGTTCGAGGACAGCGCCCTGCTAAAAGTCTTTGGTCAGGCAGGCACGGGCTTCTTCGCGGTGCCTACAGTGATCGAAGATGAGGTCGTACGGCAGTATGAGGTCGAACCGATTGGGGCAACAACTGACGTCAGCGAGCGTTTCTACGCCATCTCCGTCGAACGTCGCGTTCGGCATCCGGCGGTGATGGCGATTTGCGAGGCGGCCCGCTCCGAGCTGTTCACATGACATGAAGCGCGGGTGGCCGATGGGCTGCCGATCCCATCCTCTGCTAGGCTCGCATCGAGCGATGTTCAATCCCGCGGCTCCCGAGCCTTCCAGCACAGCCATTTCCGCATCGTCGCTCTCACGCGACGAGCGCGTCGGGCAGCTCCGCGCGCTAATTGGCAAAGCCGATCCATCGGTGACTCAGCTGACCGTCGGCATCCGAGAGATCACTACGCGCCACTACGACCGGTTCGTCATGCCGCTGATTCGCCAGCACTGGCCGGCGATGCTTCACGATCCGTTTGCAGTGAAGATGCGCCTGGCCGCGTGTGATCTCTACGCCTCGGCGCCCTACACGGTGCTATTCTGCGCGCCGAAGAGGCCGCTGTCCGTGGCTTTGATCACCGGGCTCGGGAATCGGCTGGTCTTGCCCAACGCCGTTCTCGCTCTCGCGGCACGCGCCGCGCTAAACGTTCTTGGACGCGTCGCCCTGGCCGAGCAGCACCGGCAAATCATTCTCATCGCTTCGTTCATTGCGGTAATCGACCACGCGTTTGATCACTGCATGGATGACCCGCCACAGGAACGCGGACGCAAGCTTCATGCTCTACTCGACGGCAGATGGGAACCTGACACGCACCCGCTCAGACTGACGCGTGCCCTTCAAGTCGAGATGGAACGCGGGTTGGGGCCAAGCGAGCGAGCCCCTTACGAGCAGGCGGTCCAAAGGCTCAAGGACTGGGTGGACTCCGAAGTTGCGGGCATGAGCGGCGTGGCCGACACGACGGGTCTCGGCCATCGGCTGGCGGGGATTCAGGGCACGATCGACGGTCTGCTGTTTCCGGTTCACCGCTACGCAGGGGAGGCGGCGCGCCCGTGGATGTACGAGGTCTCGCTCTTCATTCAGATGATGGACGACTACATCGACATCGAGACCGATATCGAGGACGGGCGATTGACGCCGGTCATCTCCGGCGAATGGACGTTGGGGCACATCGCGCGCACATGGAACAACACGGTGGACGGCATTGAAGCGCTCACGCGCGCGGGTGGGCATACCGCGCCACACTACGTGCGGTTCATCCGCGAAGCGTACGTGCTCATGCTCGGCGAGGTTCTAGAAGGGATGGCTTCAGGCCTTGCCGATTAGCGCTGCACGCACGGGGGAACACGTTTCCCTGGCGCCCGCAGTGTTCGTCACGGGCAAGGGTGGCGTCGGCAAGACCACTGTGGCGGCGGGCCTCGCGCTTGCGGCCGCCGAGGCCGACGGCGAAGCGGTCTACGTCGAGTTTGGAGACGGTGCGAGCGGGCGACGCGTCCTCCGCAATCGACCGAGTGGCCTCGAGTGCGTTGTGATCGATCCGAGTCGTGCCGTGGTAAAAGCCGCCGCATCCGTGTTTGGGTCTGCGATGCTTGCCAAGGTCGCTCTCGACAATTTCGCGATGCGCCCTCTGATCCGCGCGGCGCCGGCCATCCGGGAGCTGGGCGTATTGGAGCTGGCGCGACAGGTCGTCGAGGAGCATCCGGGCAAGCGGGTGGTGTTCGATATGCCCGCCACGGGACACAGCGTGGCGTGGCTAAAGGTCGCGCGGCAGGGACGTGAGCTCACCGGTCGTGGGCCGGTGCATGATCTCTGTGCGAGGCTCGAAGACGAGCTGGTTTCCCCGAGGCACGCTTCCATCGTCGTCGTGACGCTCCCCGAGCGCCTGGTTTTGTGGGAAACGTTGAGCCTTTGCGACACCGTCGAAAAGGAGGTGGGTCTTTCGGTGGACCGGCTCGTCGTAAATCGTGTGCCACGCGCGCTGCCGGCCGGTGCGCTCGACGACACTCTTTCCCTGTCCAAGTCCTCAGGTCCGATCGGCGAAGCGGCGCGAGAGCTCGCGGCGCTGCTCTCCATTCGCGATGCGATTCGCGAACAGGTCATGCAGGCGCTCGACGACACGGTGCACCGCTACGGAGAAGCACGGGGGGGCGATACCGGGCTGACGCTGCTGCCGCTAGCGGCCAGGGACCCAACAGCGGTAGCAGCGGCGGATTGGCTGCGAAGCGCAGGTGCGGCATGAGCCATCCCGAGGTCATCGTGTGTGCGGGAGGCGGCGGCGTGGGTAAGACAACCGTGTCTGCCGCCTTTGCGCTTGCTCTAGCGAACAGTGGATACCGTGCGTTGATCGTGAGCATCGATCCGGCCCGCCGCCTCGCGGATGCGATGGGCGTCGAGCTAGGGACCCAAGCCCGAGCGCTTTCACTGGATTCGGGAAGCGGACAGCTCTATGGGCTCATGCCCAATCCCGAGGACGCTTTGCGCACGTTCATCGAATTTCTCTTCGAAGAGGAACCCGATGCGGTCGAGCGGCTACTTCAAAACCGCCTTTATCGAGCCCTCGAGGCCATGGTTCCCGGAATCCACGAACTGGCGGCGATTAGCCTCACTTGGCGGGCGATTGTCGAGCATGATGTCGATGCGGTCGTGATCGACACCGCGCCATCTCGAAACGCCGTGGACTTCATCAGTTACCCGAAGAGCTTGGCCAAGCTTCTTGGTGGGCGTGCGGTGGGTTGGTTGGCCGCGATCGGCAAGCGCACCAAAATCGGCCCGCAAGAGGACAAGATGGGTCGCGTCGAGCAACTGCTGGTGCGCGCCTTGGGCCCCGTGGCGAGCGACGTTGCTGGACTCTTTGCGGAGATGGCCCGCGTTCGAAAACGCTTCATCTTGCTCAACGAGCATGCGAGTGAGCTGCTGCTTCGCCCCGAGACGCGTTACTTCCTGGTCGCCTCACCCACCGCGGCAGCGAGAGATGACGTCGACTACCTCATCAAGAAGCTCGGCGCGCTCGAAATGGCTCCACAGGCTCTCATTCTCAACTCGGCTTTCGTACCGGAGCGCGATTGGATCGACGTGCTCGGGGCTGCCGATGCAACCACCGCCGCGATCGACGAGGTTCTCGCCACACTGACGCACGAGAGGGAAGCCCGCCAACGGGCAACCGCTCGCATCACCAGCACTTTTTCGAAGCGATACCCGAATCTGCCACAGCTTCCCATGCCCTTCGTCGAGGCTGTCGAGCCTCGAAGCATCGTCCACGCGCTTGCCCAGCATCTAGATATTCCTACGCTGCTCGCTCGGTAGTCGAAAAAACCTGGGGCATCGACTGGCAGAAGCCCGGAACGAGAAGTGCACGCGTGAGCGACCTCACAATTCGGGATGGCTCTTCGATGGTCTTCAGACCGACGCAATAGCCGGAAACGGACAACGCCGACTTGAGCGTCAGTACATCTTCCAAGTCGATGGGATCTTCGGTATACGGATCCACGCCCGACCCGGAGGTTGTGACCCATGAAACTCGAGTGGATGAAAACATGCAAGCGTTTGCTTGCGGTGCTTTTGTTGTTGCCCA
>JAFDAJ010000446.1 GCA_019313915.1 Deltaproteobacteria bacterium | reverse complement strand
TCGCGGCGTCCGCAAGCCCGGGTCCTGGACGACGACCAGCCGGCTGACGGGCTGTTTCCTCGAGGACGAAGCGGCGCGCATGGAGCTGTTCACCTTGATTGGCATGCACCGCTCCATTGGCGGCGCGGGCAGCTGAGCCGGCTCGATCTCGCGCGCGTCGCGGCGTACAGTAGCCCCATGGGCGAAGAGCACTACGACTGGGTCATCATCGGGTCGGGTTTTGGCGGAAGCGTTTCCGCACACCGGCTAACGCAAAAAGGCTACAACGTCCTCGTCATCGAGAAGGGACGCCGCTTCGCTGACGAAGACTTCCCCAAGACCAACTGGAATTTGAAGCGCTGGATGTGGGACCCGGCGTTGGGCCTCAAAGGCATCTTCAAGATGTCCTTCATGAAGCACATGACAGTGCTTCACGGCGTTGGCGTCGGCGGCGGCTCGCTCGTGTACGCCAACACCCTGCCCACCCCGAAGACCCCTTTCTTCCAGTCTGGCTCGTGGAGCACGCTTGCTGACTGGGAGACCGAGCTCGCGCCCCACTACGCGACGGCCAAACGAATGCTCGGGGCCACTCCCAATCCGCTCACGACGCAGGGCGACCGCGTCATGAAGGAGATCGCGCAAGACATGGGGCGCGAGGAGCACTTCCATCCTACCGAGGTTGCGGTCTATTTTGGCGAGCCCAACAAGAAAGTGCCTGATCCCTACTTCGAAGGCGAGGGGCCGGATCGCGTCGGCTGTACTTTCTGCGGCGCATGCATGACCGGCTGCCGAGTCGGGGCCAAGAACACGCTCGTCAAAAACTACCTGTACTTAGCTGGTCGATACCAAGCCCACGTTCGGCAAAGGGGACGCGAAGGGTTTTACTGCAGACCGCGTGATTCTGGCCGGCGGGGTGATGGGCACGATGCCGCTCCTGCTGCAGATGAAGGAGCTGGCCTCAGGCCTGCCTCGACTGTCTGACCGCGTCGGTGATTTCGTTCGCTCGAACAGCGAATCGCTGATCGCCGTCGTCTCGCCCAAAAAGGGCACCAACTTTGCGAAGGGTGTGGCCATCACGTCCATTCTGAACACCGATGAGCACAGTCACATGGAGCCGGTGCGGTATGGGTCGGGTTCCGGGTTCTTTCGCACGCTGCTCGCTCCGCACTCGCCTGGGCCGACCGTCCTCTCGCGCATCTGGGGAGGAATCGTGGCGTTCATGCGTCAGCCGGTTCGCTGGTTACGGGCTCTCTTCGTCAGCGATATGGCCAAGCATTCACAGGTCCTGCTCTACATGCGCACGCTCGAGGGCACCCTCCGCATGAGGCTCGGTCGAGAGTGGAGGACTGGCTATCGGCGCGGCCTCGTGACGCAGTTGGACGATCCGAGCCAGGCGCCCTCCGCCTTCATGGAGGAGGCCACCGACCTCGCCGAGAGATTTGCCGACAAGACGGAAGGCGTCACCACCACCCTCATGACCGAAACCCTACTCGGGGTACCCTCGACCGCTCACATCCTCGGCGGCGCCTGCATGGGAGACTCTGCCGAGACGGGCGTCATCAATACCAACCACGAGGTGTTCAATTACCCCGGGCTCTACGTCATCGACGGCTCGGCGATCTCCGCAAACCCCGGCGTCAACCCATCGCTAACGATCACGACGCTGGCCGAACGAGCCATGAGCCTCATCCCAACCAAACAAACCGCCCCCGAAGTCAACCCTTCGGAGAAGGGGACTGTCCCCTTTACGGAGGGGTTACGAGTTGGGTGAGGGTTGTGTTGGGGTCGGCGGGCTCTGGGGGTTCTAGTTTGAAGGTGTCGACTACTTCGCTGCCTCGCTCGTCGCAGTAGTAGGCCCATTCGCCCCACTGAGGGTCGTCTAGTTTGATGAAGAGGGCTAGGCAGGCGTAGTAAGCGCGCGCGGAGAGCTCTGCGAACGGGGTTAGGTGTTCGGTGAGAGCGCCGGTGTAGATCTCGAGGAGCTCTTTGTCCTGGGCGATGTCGTCTGGGACTGGGGCGCCGCGGATACTGCTGGCCAGGTCCTCGTACATGTAGCCAAAGAG
>JAFDAJ010000070.1 GCA_019313915.1 Deltaproteobacteria bacterium | reverse complement strand
TTCGGGTGGCCACTGCCACCACAACCGGGACTCCAATCACGAAGACGCCGAGACACGCGATGGCGACGTTGACCGTCCACGGCTTCTTCGGATCGAGGAAACCGGTCCACGCCAACAGTGCCGTGCAAGCCCCGATTGCAAGGAGAAGCCAGGTGTTTCGAGTAGACGTCGTTCTCATCGCGGTGCCGGTGATCGCGAATACTACCACGCGCTGCAAGCGGGCCCGGAGGAGCGGATCGTTTCCGCGCCAATCGGATGCATTCGCGTATTCGAGCGTAAGTTGACTTCGAGAGACATGGCCGCGCCCCTCTGTGCGTCGACTTCTACAGAGGAGAACGGCTCGGGATGGGCAGCACAGCGATTGGGCGGGAGGCTAGACGTGTGGCGTCTTACGGAGATCGCCGAGCGGGCCCCGATCGCGAGCACGCCGGTCGCGAGCCGTTCTCCGGTGACTTAGTTCACGTTGAACGAGTACCGCGCGCCCATTCTTGGCGCTCCAAACGTCGGGAACCGCACGCTCTTGATCTGTTGCCCCATGCAGCCTTGGAAGCTGGCGCTTCCGCCGTGCACCGTGGCTCCCATTACCGAACCGCTGCCTGCGATGGCTAGGTCGACTTTGACGCTTCCGGGCTTGCCGCCGCTCTTCACTTCGGGGAGGACGCACTTGCTGTAGAAGCGGTTGAGGTTGCGGTTCATCACGCCTGCGACCTGGTTGCCGGTGAGCCGGCCTTCGCCGCCGCCCTGCGATGCATCGCCAATCTCCATGGCCTGGCTCATCGCCTCGTTGTAACTGAAGAAACCACCACTGCGCGCGGCAGCTGGAGCTCCTCTCGAGCCGCGCTTGCGCCTCCTTACGGGTGGGTCCGGGAGTAGGCCGGCTTCGCCGGTTGTGATCTTGCCGAGCTTGAAGAGGTCGTCGAGCTCGGCTGACGCGGCTTCGCGAATGCCACTCGAACGAGAGAGGAGGAATCCGCCCACCGCAATCAGCACTAGACCGACGACCGACACGGCGATCAACCACTTCATCGCCGACGAGCGTGTTTCCGAGCGGTGTGCATTGATGCGGGCCGCTTGTTCGGCCGCGGTGGTATCTTGGTGTTCGCGCTGCAGGATGAAATCGCGGAACTCTGGCCACTCGCGGAGCGGCTTGCGCTCCCTAGTGTCGGTATTGAACGTTTGGTCATCGCCGGAGAAGCCGCCGATATTGAGCCGTTCGATGAGCTCGCGGGCATTGAATGGCCCATGGTCCATCTTGTCTTGGGCAACCATCCAGCGCTGCTTCGGATCCGCCGAGAGTTGGTTGATCATGCTCATGAGGCCGCGCTTGGGCGGCGGTGGCGGCGCGAGCGGCGCCTCTGGCGCCAGCGAGAACATGGGTATGTCGAGGTCTGCGGGCGGCAATACCGAGGCCAAGTCGATGTCGACGCCCGCGCCGGCGTGTGCGGGCGGAGGCAGCGAGTTCGCCTCCGTGACAAACGGCAGCAGGGCATTACGCACCGCTTCCGGCGAGTCGAAACGATCCTTTGGATCCGGCGCCAAACACTGGAATAGGATGCCATCCATCTCGGCCGGAATGTCGTCCCGGACATGCGAGGGTGCGACGAAATCGGATCCTGGAGAGCGGGTCGTCAAGAGCTCGTAGAGAATGGCACCGATTCCGAACACATCGCTGCGCAGCGTTGCGGGCTCGCCGCGCTTTACCTCGGGCGCCAAGCACGCGTGGTCCGCACCCTCGAAGGCATCCGAGCCTGCGGAGCCCAGGAGCACTTGTCCCACTCCGAAGTCGTGAACTTTGACCCGCCCGCCGCGTGTGATCCAGACAACACTGGGACGCAGCGTGCCGTGAGGTCCCTTCTGGTGGGCGTAGTTGAGCGCGCTGCAAAGGTGTGCGACGACATTGTAGATGCCTCGCAAGGACATCGGATCGCCATCGCGGTCCCGAATGAAATCCGAGAGGCGAGTCCCGTCGACCCATTCGCCCGCAATGAAATGTTCGCCTCTGGGTGTGCGGCCGACGCCAAAGACCCGCGCGATGTTGCGGTGCGATAGGGTTGCCGCGGTCCGGCAGGCTTCACGAAAGTCTGGTGCCGCGTCTGGGGAAACCAGCTCGGGCCGGATGACGCGAACGAGAATGGGGCGCTTGGTCTGCTGGTCTTTAGCCGACCACACGATCGCCTGTGGGTCCTCGTCGATTTGATCGACGACCTCGAATCTTCCTCCAACCACGGCCCCAGGGTGCAACCCTGACGGCTCTGGTCTCGTCGATGCAATCCCCTCCGACATCTACTGAGATCACGATAGACGACCGGACGAAGGAGCCCCAAATTTGGGGATCAGTCGTTTTTCGCCAGCTCGAGCTGGAGCTCCCGGTCTTTTAGGACCGCGCCCGCCATCGATTCGATGACGTCTTGGGCTCGATCCTCGGGAACGTCGACCAGAGCGTGCTCGTCGCGGACCCGTATACGCCCGATTTCCTTACGCTTCAGGCCCGTGCGGTCCCGCAGCAGACGGCCTAGCTCAGACGCCTTGAGCTCATCACGCCGGCCTACGTTGACAGACAACGTCGCCGTCGGGACCTCCTCGGCCTCCTCAGGAGCGGGCTTCTGCCCATTTCCATTGCTGTGGGCGTCGACGTGCTCTTTGCCGCGCCGCCGACGGGATGCGGCGACCTTGTCGACGTCTTCCGTCTCGGTGCCGAAGAACGCACCCAGTAGGCCCGCAAGCATGGACTCCGCGTTGGAGTGCGTCATGAAGCGCCGCACCAACGCGAGCTCTTGTTCGCTCGGAGCCTTGGGGTAGGCCGCTTCGATCATCGCGATGCGGTCGGCCTCCTGCCGAGTCCGCTGCTCGCCCTCACTCGGGAGCGTTCGCTCGACAGGGAAGATCCGGTACTGCAAGCGGAGGTAGTAGAGGATGCCTAGTTCGGTCGGCCCCACGAGCGTAATCGCCGTGCCGGTTTTTCCTGCGCGCCCGGTCCGGCCGGTGCGGTGGACGTATTGTTCGACGTTCCCAGGCAGCGAGAAATTGATGACGTGTGTGAGATGAGACACGTCGATGCCGCGCGCGGCGACGTCGGTCGCCACCAAGAATCGAACCTCCTCGCGGCGTACGCGAGCAAGCACTTCCTCGCGCTCGCGCTGAGGTCGGTCGCCGTTCAACCACTCCGCGTTGAAGCCCGCTCGCTGCAGCGCAGCGCAAACCTCTTCGGTTTCGGCCTTTGTGTTGCAGAAAATGAGAGCGCTCTCTGGGTCTTCGGTTTCGAGAACCGTGATCAGGTTTGCCACGCGTCCGACACCACTCACCATATAGACGAAATGCTCGATGCCGAGAGCGCCAACGTGATCGCCCGACAACCCCAGGAACTGCGGGTCGGTCATGTACTTCTCAGCGACACGCTTGATGGCCCGGTCTACCGTGGCTGAAAACAGGAGGGTTTGACGCTTTGCGGGGAGCCTTTCGATGATGGCGTGGAGCTCTTTGGCAAAGCCCATCGATAGCATCTCATCCGCCTCGTCGAGCACCAAGACGCGCAGCCGCGATGCTTTCATCGTCCCGCGCTTGAGGTGATCGAGGACGCGTCCGGGCGTCCCGCTGATGACGCGCGCGCCTTTTTCGAGAGCGCGGATCTGTTGCTCCATCGACGCGCCGCCGTAGACCGCGACCGTGTCGATGCCGCGACCCTTGCCGAGCTTTGCGATTTCACGCGCACTCTGAAGCGCGAGCTCTCTCGTTGGAGCGAGCACCAGAGCTTGCTCGTCGCCATCATCCGAAAGCAGCCCATCGACGAGTGGAATTCCGAACGCGCCGGTTTTGCCGGTTCCTGTTCGGGATTGAACGATGACGTCGTGTCCTGCGATCGCGAGCGGGTAGCAGTCGCGCTGGACGGGGGTGGGGCTTTCCCACCCCATCTCAGCGAGAGCTTCGAGGACGTCGTCGTGTACGCCAAGATCTGCGAATGTCTGGGCGCCTTCCTCTTCGGGTTCGGGCGTCTCGGTCATGGCGTGGGCTCCGGTGTTTCAAGTGATTGGGGTTCCGTATTCGAGCCCAGCGCCTCGCTGACGCTATTAGCCAAAGGCGCGTCTTCACGCATGTACCTTTCCAGGCCTAGCTCGACACGGTGTCGGTATTCATTTAGCAAGTGAACATGGCCCTCATCGCACCGCTTAGCCAGCGCGTTGAGACGAAAATCCCAGGATTTGAGCGTGCTTCGAAGTTGCGCCGGGTCGGTTTCGTTGGTCGCCAGGTACGCGATCCTCACTTCGTCGACTTCGTGACGGAGCAGCTGCAGGCCATCCGCGCACTCGAGGTCGAACGAGTCGTCGCTCTCCGGCCAGAAAACCTGTGGGATGACCGACGCGAAGCCCACGATGACCAAGTAGGCCAGGGCAACGGAGTAGATGCCTATCGCTAGTCGGCGGCCAAGGCTGCCTCGTTGTTCTTTTCGCGGCAAAGGCTCTCCTCGTCCACCACAGTCGGCTCACAAGCGGCTTGGTTGTAACGACCGGCCTGCACCAGGTCAAGACGGCGGCCGATTTCGGCGATTCCGCTTCTCGCGGTGCGTCCCCCACATGAAAAGACCTACTCCGACGACGATCGTGAGCGCAACCGCGCCGCCGCACAGCCCATACCAAAGGAAGGTGGTGATCCCGGTTCCCATCCGATCAACAGACCAGCTTATATCCGATGCCGTAGACGGTCAGGATATGTATCGGGCGATCAGGCTTGGGTTCGATCTTGCGCCGTAGCTTGACGATGAAGTTGTCGACGGTTCGGTTGTTGGGACCGGCTTCGAGACCCCAGATCTTTTCGAGGATCTCGTCTCGTGACACAGGCTCACCCTGGCGCTCCCACAGGAACTTCAGCAACTCCACCTCGTAAAACGACAAGTGCATCGTTTCGGAGCCGTGGGTCAAGGTCTGCGATCCGGTTTCGATGTTGATGTCGCCAATGCGAATCTCGGCCTGAGAGGGGCGCACCGAGCGGCCCGCGCGCCGGAACAGCGCCCGAATGCGGGCAACCAACTCGCCGATCGAGAAAGGCTTGGTGACGTAGTCGTCGGCGCCCGCTTCGAGGCCGCGGATCTTGTCCGCCTCTTGTCCCCGTGCCGTCAGCATGAGGATCGGTAAGATCGGGTTCATCTTGCGAATCGTTTCACAGACCTGATAGCCGTTGAGGTCTGGCAGCATCAAGTCGAGAATCACGCAGCCGATGTCCTCGGAAGCCGCGAGTTCGATGGCCTGTTCTCCTTTGGCCGTGTGAACGACTCTGTAGCCTTCGAACCGGAGGCTGTCGGAGAGGCCGAGTGCAAGAGCCGGGTCATCTTCGACCAGCAGAATGCCGCGTTCGTCATCTGACATCTTCGCGACAATAGCCGCACTCTAGGGGAGCGGCAAAGACGCCTCGCTCAGCCGGCTGTGTGCCCCGAGGCGATGGGAATTGAGAACCCAACGACTGCGCCGCCTCCGCTGGCGTTTTTGGCCCATGCCCGCCCACCATGGGCCCGCGCGATGTTCTTGACCAGCGACAAGCCGATGCCCGAGCCCCGGGTTGGGTTGGGATGGGACCCACGATAGAATCGTTCGAACACGCGGCCAAGTGAGTTGCTCGGAATTCCCGGCCCGTGATCCCGGACCGCGATATCCACCGAAAACCGCTTTACCGTCAGCTCCAGGTCGACCGGGGTCTGTCCACCGTACTTTACGGCGTTGTCGAGCAAGTTGATTATGGCGAGGGCGATGGCCTCTTGGTCGATCATCACTGGCGGCAGGTCGTTGGGCCTTTCGAGATGAATCTCGACCCCGTCCTGCTCACTGCGGTAGCGAAACGCATCGAGCGCGCGGTCAACAGCGTCCCCGATGTTGCCTCGCTTCAGTCGATACGGGCCTTGCCCACCCTCGAGCGCGGAGAAGTCCAGCATGTTGTCGATCAGCGACGTGAGGCGTTCCGACTCTCGGCAAATGATGTCCAGGTACTCGACCTTGCGCTCCTCGCTCGGCACACGACCGGAGCGGAGCATGTCGGCGAACATGCGTACGACCGACAGGGGGGTCTTGAGCTCGTGGGACACATTGGCCATCAGCTCGCTCTTGAGTTGATTGAGCCGTCGTTCTTTCTCGGCGGCGTAGATGAAGAAAATGGCGCTGAGCAGAATGATCGCAAAGGACATCAGTGGCAGCGCAACCTCTCCCTGCATGCGGGAGCGACCCTGCGCCTGAAGGAGCGCTGCTTGCTGCGGCGCCACCTGGAGGCGCCACCGGTAGAGCGTCGTCGGGAATTTGTGGTAAACCGTGTACATGCCCGCCTCGGAGAGATCGGGCCCGAACACGAGTTGGTTGCTCTCATCGACGATGTCGTAGAGGGGGGTCGTCTCGTCGGTGACGAACATCATGGGGAAGACTTCGTCGACCAAGAACTGCGTGTCGTGATGAGCGACGATGTACGTAAGCTGCCCGGCGAGCGTCGCGTAGGCCTTGTACGATAGGAGATAGTCCTTGCCGTCGATCTGTTCGTGTGCGTGTCGAAGCAGATGCGGCTCCGGCGAGTCGAGCTCGAGAGACTTGACGAGCTTCTGCCTAAATAGGCGCAGAAACGCCCTGCGCGACTTCTTGTCTTGCCGACTAGCCCATTGAATCAAATTGCCGTCCTGATCGATTAACAGGACCGACCTGACGCTCGGGGTCTGCGTCGCGGCCTGGGGGAGCCAGACCGTGTCGATCGTGCTCGAGTCATTCGGATCGACGAGACGAAACACGGCGTGGTCCGCGATGTCGATGTAACGCTCGATGCGCTGGACCCGCTGTTGGGCCACCGACAGCAACGACTGTGCGATCGTTTGCTCGCCCAGTTG
Organism: Deltaproteobacteria bacterium; assembly: GCA_019313915.1. Classification (GTDB taxonomy): domain Bacteria; phylum Myxococcota_A; class Polyangia; order Polyangiales; family Houyiibacteriaceae; genus SG8-38. The sequence continues at coordinate 7,230 of JAFDAJ010000070.1, read as the reverse complement.
CGTGTGCTCGCGTGCCGAGAGGAATGTGTAGTAACCGAGGATCCCGGCGGCGACGAGGATCGCGGGAACCAAGATCAGATAGACGAGCCGAAAGCGCCCGCCTTCCATTACTCGCGCTCGGCCCGCATGGGCCGGGTCATCAGGTCTACCACGGCCTCGAGGGGCGGCTTGTCGTCGTAGAGCATTGCGTAGACCTCTCGGGTGATCGGCATGTCGATGCCGACGCGCTCCGAAAGCTCGTTCGCGCTCTTGGCGGTGCGGACCCCTTCTGCGACCATTTGCATGCTACCCAGAATGTCTTTGAGCGACTTCCCTTGCCCGATTTGCAGACCCACATTGCGATTTCGCGAGAGGTCACCGGTGCAAGTGAGCACGAGGTCTCCCATTCCGCTGAGACCTGCAAGCGTCAGCGGGTTCGCCCCTTTCGCAATCGCCAGGCGCGAGATCTCGGCGAGCCCGCGCGTGATCAATCCCGCGCGCGTGTTGTGTCCGAAACCGAGGCCGTCACCGATGCCTGCCGCGATGGCCACTACGTTCTTGAGCGCTCCGCCGAGCTCGACACCGACGACGTCTTCGGTGCTGTAGACCCTGAACCGGTCCGTGGTGAACGCCGCTTGTGTGGCGGCCACCATGTCGGCGTCGTGCCCGGCGACCGAGACCGCAGTGGGAAGGCAAGCGGCGACCTCCTTCGCAAAGCTTGGGCCGCCCAAGTAGGTGAGTTGGCGGTGCTGTGCCTCGGGGAGCATGTCCTCGAACACCTCGGAAACGAGCATGAGGCTATCGATCTCGATGCCCTTGGTGGCGCTGACAATTGGAGCCTTGGTGCCGAACAAGGGTGCCGCGTCTTTGAGGACTTCCCTCAGGCCGTGGGTTGGCACCACGCACACGATGAGCTCGCTACCGTCGAGCGCGTATTCGAGGTCCGACGTGGTCTCGAGCGTGTCGGGCAGCGGGAACCCAGGCAGGTAGGCCTGGTTCTCGTGATCTGCTTGAATCGAGTCTGCCATCACCTTGCGGCGCGCCCAAAGACGAGTCGGATAGCCCTGATCGGCCAGCAGCTTGGCTAGCGCCGTGCCCCATGAGCCCGCGCCGAGGACGGTTGTCTTGATCTCACCCATGTGCGGAGACTATCAACGCTTTACCGCACGGACCACCCTTTTACGGCGCCTGGCCCGCGGTGCCGAAGGCATTTTACGGGGAGGCTTGAACCGTCTCGGTTTCGCCCTTCTCGGGGCGCGGGTCGCTGAGGTCGAGCTTGAGGCGATCGGGGTCGAGGAGTGCGTTCGCCAGCACCGCGTCCATTTTGGATACCGGCACGAACTCTAGGGTCTCGCGAACCTCTTCCGGAACCTCGTCGAGGTCGGCGATGTTGCGCTCTGGAAGAATGAGGCGCTTGATCCCCGCGCGGTGGGCCGCGAGCACCTTCTCTTTGACGCCGCCAACCGGAAGCACACGGCCGCGCAACGTGATTTCGCCCGTCATCGCGACGTCGTGACGCACATGAATGCCGGTCAGCAACGAAACGATCGCGGTCATCATGGTCACGCCCGCGCTCGGCCCGTCCTTCGGCATTGCGCCCGCGGGAATGTGAATGTGAACATCGCTCGTTTCGAGGAAGTCCTCGGCAATCCCGAACGCCTTGGCGCGCGTTCGGACATAGCTCATCGCCGTTTGTGCGGACTCCTTCATGACATCACCGAGCTGGCCGGTGAGCTGAAGCTTGCCCGTGCCGTGCATCTTGGTGCATTCGATGAAGAGGATCTCACCACCCACAGACGTCCAGGCGAGCCCCGTCGCGACTCCGGTTTCGGCGGTGCGCTCCGCAACCTCCGAGCTGAAGCGCGGCGCGCCCAGGTAAGGCCGCAGCGACTCTTCATCGGTGATCCTCCACGGCCCCTTTTCACCTTCCGCTACCTTGACAGCCACGCCACGAATGACACTTGCGATTTGACGCTCCAGGTTGCGAACGCCGGCCTCACGCGTGTAGTGATCGATGATCGAGTCGATGGCTGCGTCTTCGAGGGTGACTTGCTCGGGCTTGATGCCGTGCTCCTCGAGTTGCTTCGGCACGAGATGCACGCGCGCGATGTCGGCCTTCTCGCGGCGCGTGTAGCTGGGAATCTCGATGATCTCCATGCGGTCTCGAAGCGGTGCGGGGATCGTGTCGCCGACGTTGGCCGTGGCGATGAACATCACCTTCGAGAGGTCGTACGGAATCTCGAGGTAGTGGTCGCTAAAGGTGTCGTTCTGCTCGGGGTCGAGCACCTCGAGCAGCGCCGCCGCAGGGTCGCCACGGAAGTCGTGCCCAACCTTGTCGATCTCATCGAGCATGAAGACCGGGTTGATCGTGCCGGCCTTCTTCATCCCTTGGATGACCTGGCCGGGGAGGGCGCCGACGTACGTGCGCCGGTGACCACGAATCGCAGCCTCGTCGTGGACGCCACCGAGGCTGATGCGGTGGAACTTGCGTCCGACTGCGCGCGCGACCGAACGGCCGAGCGAGGTCTTGCCCACACCAGGCGGTCCGATGAGACACAGAATCGGTCCCTTCTTGTCGCTTTTGAGCTTTCGGACGGCCAGGTATTCGACGATGCGCTTCTTGACCTTTTCGAGGCCCGTGTGGTCCTCGTCGAGCACTTTTCGCACGGCCGCGATGTCCGTGTTGTCGGTGGTCTGCTTGCTCCAGGGGATGTCGAGAATCCAGTCGATGTAGGTGCGAACGACCGTATATTCGGCCGAGCCGACCTGCATCTGCCGCAGGCGCTTGAGCTGCTTGTGCGCGACGTCGTCGGCCTCGCCCGTCAGGTTCGCCTTGGCCATGCGCTCTTCGAGGACATCGAGGTCGCCCTGATCGCCTTCCTCATCGCCCAGCTCTTCCCGGATGGCCTTGAGCTGCTGGCGCAGGACGTACTCGCGCTGGTTCTTTCCCATCTCCTCTTTGATTTGGGAGTTAATGCGTTCCCGCATCTTGAGGATCTCGAGCTGACGCGTGAGAAGGCGCAGGACCTTACGAATGCGCTCCTTCGGATCGAGCGTCTCGAGAAGCTGCGACTTCTCGTCGACTGGTGCGTCGAGGTTTGCCGCCACCAAGTCGGCGAGCTGACCGTGTTCCTGAATCGAATCGATGAGCGAGCCCGCCTCGCGAGGCAACTCAGGCATGAGCTGGATGACTTGCTTGGCGGTATCTCGAAGGCTCATCGCGAGCGCTTCGCTCTCTACGTCCTCTTCCGCCGGCTCGTCCAGGCGCGACACACGGGCCCGGATGTACGGTTCGGATGTGACCACCTGCTCGAGGCGGATTCGCACTAGGCCCTGGAGAATGAGGCTGTAATTGCCAGAGCTGTGCTTGAGCGCTTTGAGGACGCGCGCCGCGACGCCAACCGGATAGAGGTCGTTCTGGTCCGGATCGTCTGTGGACGGGTCACGCTGGGCGATGATCGCGATGATCGGCTGATCGAGGTTCTCGATGTCCTCGACGAGCGCGACGGACTTCTCACGGCCCACATCGAAGGGCGCGACAGCCGCTGGAAAGAGCACGGCGTTACGGATCGGCAAAACCGGGAGCTCGTCGCCGAACTCGATTTCGCCCGTGTCGGGGGGCGGGATCGATGTGATTTCTTCCTCTTCGTCGCTCATGCTGGTGTTCTACTCCAACTCGGTCGGAACCGAAGTTTTTTCAGTATGGAGCGAACATAGCCACGCTCCATTTTCCTGGCAAGGGTCTCACCTGTGGCGCCCGCTGAGGACGTCAAGGACACGGGGCCACTTAGTGGATTGAAGGGGTGAGGCCCCCCAATTAGGCCCCGTAAAGGGTCTGCGACTCTGCGGAGCTTCGCCCCCCTTGATGGTGCTTAGGAGCAGACTTGGTTTCGGCCGTTGCGCTTCGCTTCGTACATCTTGTCGTCAGCGGCCTTGAGCAAGTCCGAAGGGTCTTCGTAGTGCGTCTGCCATTCGGCTACGCCCACGCTCACCGTGACTCGCACGCGCGCGCCCTCGAACTCGAAGCGAGTGTCCCCGATCAAGCGGTTGATCTTGCCCGCGAGCTCCTTGGCTCCCTCAAGGCCGACTTCCGGCGTGATGAGCGCGAACTCCTCCCCGCCAACTCGAGCCAATACGTCGTTGACGCGAAGCCTCCCCGACATCACCGCACCCAGCTGTCGCAGGATCGCGTCCCCGGCCAAGTGACCGAAGCGGTCGTTGATGTCCTTGAAGAGATCGAGATCGAAGACCAGGACCGAGAAGCTGCGCTTGTATCGCTTGGCCCTCGCGACCTCACGGTCGAGCATTTGGTCGAAGTACCTCTTATTGTGAAGTTGCGTGAGCCCATCGGTCGTCATCAGTCGATAGATCTCTTCGTGGTACTCGGCTTCCACGTCGTCGCCGACGATGAACTTCAGGATGGTGCGGCCGACCTTGAGCTGATCGCCATGGCGAAGCCGCCCTTCTTCGTGCACGAGGTCGTCATTCACGTAGGTCCCGTTCGTCGAACCGAGATCACGGACCAAGAACTCGCCCGCTTCGAATCGGATCCGGCAGTGATTGCGCGAGACACTTTCCTGGTCGATCGGGATTTCGCACTTGGGCGAGCGTCCGATGACCAAGGGTTCAGTGGAGACGCGCACGCGGCGGCCCATCTCGGGGCCATAGATGACGATTAGGTATCCGTTCTCGCTTCCGGTGCCTGGGCTACGCGCCTCCGCGACCTCCGTCAGGACGGTTTGGCTCGCGCTCGTGGTCTGATCCTTGAACTGCACTCTCTCAATATAACGTGGCATGGGGGCTGGCGTTAAATCACCGACAGGCGGTTGCAGTCACAGCGGACTGATGGGTTTGTTGACGGCTAGAATCGGGTTCAATAGCGTAGGCGCGTGCGCGATGTAATTTCTCACTCCTGGCTATGGGGGCTGGCGAGCCTCGCTCTCATCCTCGGAACGCCGCTGGCTCTGACCGCGAGCCCGCCTTCCGCTCACCGAACCTCGACGAACGTTGCGCGGGTGGTGATGCCCCCGTTTGCGGATGTGGACATCGCGAACGCGAAGCCTAGCAGTGAGGGATGGGTGGTGCCGCGGGGCGACGGGACACGCGCTGTCCTAACGGTCGATCACGATCTTCAGTCTCACATTCGGAGCCTATTCAGCCGATACGACGTGCCGGCCGGTGGTTTGGTCGCCATCGACCCGAAGACTGGCCGCGTGCTTGCCTACGTGGGCTACGAGGCGGGGAAGGGCGATAGCGCGCGGGTGGTGACCGACCCAGGTCCCCCGGCAGCATCTGTGTTCAAGATCATCACTGCGTCCGCTTTGTTGGACGCTGGAGTGAAGAGCTCGACCTCGGTTTGCTACGGCGGAGGCATGCGCGGCCTGGTGGCGGCCGACTTGGTCGACAGCCCCAAGCGCGACCGATGGTGCGCGACGATGGCCGACGCGCTTGGTTATTCGATCAATGCGGTGTTTGCAAAGCTTGCCGATCGACACATCGACGAGGCGCGCATGACGCAATACGTTTCAGCGTTCGGGTTTGGCCAGCGTTTGCCGTTCGACCTGCCAACGACGCCGAGCCCGGTGGATGTGCCGGACAGCAGGCTGGAGCGCGCCCGTATGGCAGCCGGTTTTTGGCATAGCCAGCTCTCTCCACTGCACGGTGCCCTCCTAGCCTCGACGATTGCGAACGACGGCAAGATGCCCTACGCAGCGCTCGTGGAGCGCATCGAAAGCAGCACTGGCGAAACGCTCTACGAACACACTCCCCGCACCTACCGCCAGGTGTTACCGCGACACACCGCGCAACTCGCAGGTGAGATGATGACTCGGACAGTCACCAAAGGAACCGCGAAGAAAGCCTTCCGGGATTCAAAGGGCCGCCCGTTCCTTCCAGGCATCAGCGTTGCAGGGAAGACGGGGACGCTCAGCCGGTACAACCCGCATCGCACGTACAACTGGTGGGTGGGCTATGCGCCCGTGAACGACCCGAAGATCGCGGTGGCCGCGCTCGTGGTGAACGAGCCAAAGTGGCGGATCAAAGCCAGCTACGTCGCAAAAGAAGCGTTGCGCGAATACCTCGTTCGCTGACATACCACCCGAGCCTCGGGTCGTGAGCCTGAGGCTCGAGACGCTGAGAGCGTCAGCGCTAACGCGTTGCCCCACCCTTAACTAGGCTCCGGCCTGTTTCGTTACCCAAGAAAGACAAGCTCAATGTTCCACAGCATTCGACTCATGGCGTTCGCGGCACTGACGGCCATCTCTTTGCTAGCTTCTTCCGCCGTGACCGCGCAGGCGCCGGTGCTGAACCGTGTCGTCAAATCGGGCACGCTTCGCGTCGGGATGTCGGCCAACCAGCCGCCGCTCAACGTCAAGAGTAAGTCCGGGCAGATGATCGGGCTCGAGGTCGACCTAGCGAACGGACTTGCTTACGCGCTCGGGCTCGAGCTCGAGATCGTACAGAAGCCATTCGGTCAGCTGCTCGGCGCACTCAAGAAGGGCAAGGTCGACATGGTGATGTCCGGTGTCGACATCACGGCGGCGCGCACAAGAGACTTTCTCTTCGTCGGTCCCTATCTGCTGTCCGGTAAGTCACTCGTGACTACTTCCAAAGCACTCGCGGGTGCTGAGACCGTGGACGACATCAATACGCCCGACGTGACCTTCGTTACACTGAAGAACTCGACCAGTCAGGCCTTCGTCAAGAAGAACCTGCCGAAAGCGACCCTGATTCTGGTGGATGATTACGAGAAGGGCGTGGCCATGGTCATCGACGGCAAGGCCAGCGCCATGATCGCCGACATGCCCGCATGCGCCCTCGGCTTCGCAACCCCGATGCCGGCCTCGTCACGCTTGCCGAGCCGCTCTCGGTGGAGCCCATGGGCATTGCAGTGTCCGCAAAGGACACCCGCTTCTACAATCTGATCGACAACTATATCGAAGCGATCGAGGCCACTGGGATTCTTTCGGCACTTCGTCAGAAGTGGTTCGAAGACCCAAGCTGGCTCGAAGAGCTCCCGTAACGCGAACTCGGCCACCGGAGAACGGCACGCGACGGGCGTGCTCGCGATTGGGCGCCCCGTCGCCACGGCTCCTCAAGTCGACACACGGCTAGGCGCCGGCCCAATCGCTGTGCTGCCCATCGCGTGCCGTTCTCCTCTGTAGAAGTCGACTTAACGGAAATTGTGTAGGGGTCAGGCACCTTTTTCGTATTCCTCCATCGATGTCTACGTATGGAGGGGCACGGCGGAGC
>JAFDAJ010000203.1 GCA_019313915.1 Deltaproteobacteria bacterium | reverse complement strand
CCTGAGCGTCGCTACCAGCCAACTCATGTGCTTCGCTTGGTCACAAAGAAAAAGCCCGGCCGAAGGCGGGCTTTTAGTGCGGTGTGCCCAATGATGCCGAGTTGGAACCAAGTTGTTGAGTTCCGCATAGGTTGGGACGTATTTCGGAGGTTGGCGGCCTAGCCTGTTTGGTCGAGCGGGATGATCGCTTTGAGCTCTTTCGCTTTGGCCTTGGATTCCTCTTCCAGATCGTAGTCTTCTTGAAGACCGAGCCAGAACTTCGCCGACGTTCCGAAATACTTGGCCAGACGCAGCGCTGTGTCCGCAGTGATGGCACGCCGCCCATGGAGGATCTCCGAGACTCGCGTCGCTGGGACGCCGATCTCCTTTGCCAAGCGATATGCGCTTACCTCCAACGGCTTGAGGAACTCTTCGCCAAGCACGTCTCCTGGATGAATATTCTGTAGTCTTCGGCCCATGACGATTCCTCAACGATGGTAGTCCACGATTGTGACCTCGTGTGCGTCGCCATCCTTCCAGCGAAAGCAAACCCGCCACTGTTGGTTGATGCGAATACTGTGCTCACCGCGCCGGTTACCCTTCAGCGCCTCCAGTCGGTTGGCTGGGGGCACCTTCAAGTCTTCGAGGGTTTGTGCGTTGTTCAGCATTCGGAGTTTCCGTCTGGTGACCTGTTGGATCGAACGCGGCAGCTTTTTAGAGACCTCACCCCGGCAGATCCGCTCGGCTTCCTTTCCGCGGAAGCTCTTGATCATAGGCAATAGTAACGTAACACGTTACTAACGGCAAACGTTATTAGCAGGCGCGTTCTGCTTTCGATGTTGAGGGTGGCGCTGCATGCAGAGAGGTAGTGCATGCCTGGGTATCGGACACGGGCAGGTATGGTTGCCGTCCGGTTACTTCGCCCGGGCCCTGAGTAGGGGGACACGCTCGCTGACGCTGACACCAAAGAAAAAGCCCGGCCGAAGCCGGGCTTGATGGCGTCCCTAATCACTGTGAGTTGGAACCAAGTGGCGGGGTTCCTCACAGATTGGGAGGGGCTGCGGAGGATGGCGGCGTGATGTGCCTCGCATCGAGTTGCCGGGCAGCCGTAGGATGCGCTGCCCAGGCTGCAGACGCATCGGCTGACCCGTCGCTCAACAAGAAGGCCCCGAGACCATTTGTGATCTCGGGGCCGGCGTCCCCACCGGGGCGTTAACGGTATTTCCGGGCTGTGCCGGGTTGCTGATTGGGTTTGCCGATAGGCTGATCGACGAAGACGAATCAGACCTGCCTGGCTAGCAAAGACGAAACTCTCAGCGCTTTTGAGCGAGAACCGGTCATGACTCAACGCGTGCTACACTCACGGTGCAATGACTGACTCGGCAAAGAAGCTTCTCGAAGCGGCCAGCGCGCTCCCTGAAGACGAGCGGTTGGAGCTTGCGTCCGAGCTGATTGCGAGCGTCGACGGTCCCCCCGATAGCGATTGGGAATCCGCGTGGCTTGCCGAGCTGGACCGTCGGGTGCAAGCCGCCCGCGATAAAGGCCATCCTGCGCCTGAGTGGGGCGAGGTTCGCGCTCGGTTGCTCAGCCAACTCGGTCGATGAGGCGAACGCTTCGCGTATTGCCCGACGCGGAGGCCGAGCTTCAGTCGGCAGCGGTCTGGTACGAGGGAAAGCGTCGCGGCCTCGGTGTCGAGTTCGTGGCACTCGTTGATCAGGCGCTCCAAGCAATCGTTGAGAATCCTCAAGTCTTCGCGATTTGGCTGCCAAATCGGCCGTACCGGAAGCACCCACTCAAACGCTTTCCATACGTCGTGTTCTTCGCCGTCGACTCCGCGGCAGTGGAGATCGTCGCAATCGCTCACGCCAAACGACGGCCCGGATATTGGCTAGGTCGGCGGGGCTGACTTGCGCTTCCCCCCGCGGTAGGCATTCCCGTCGCTGACACTGACACCAAGGAAAAAGCCCGGCCGAAGCCGGGCTTAGGGTGGCGTCCCCACGGAGGTTTGAACTCCGGTTACCGGCGTGAAAAGCCGGGGTCCTGGGCCACTAGACGATGGGGACGATAAGCAAGTGAGGCTCGCGCCTCTAGGGTGGGCCGTCAGGGATTCGAACCCTGGACCGTCGGATTAAAAGTCCGCTGCTCTACCAACTGAGCTAACAGCCCAAGTACCCGAAATGCCTGATCTATTCTCGTTGATTCCTCATCGCTGTCCATGGCCCGTGTGCCACTTCGTGTGCTGATAGGAGGAAATCGCTCGTTCATTACCTCGTGTGCGTCGTCGATTTGCGGGTGATGCACCGACAAGCGGTGTGCTGATCCGTGCGGCCTGCCGTATACGCCAAACCGCTCAAATGTCCACTCTTTCAGGCAACCTCGCCGGAGGCAAAGTGGCGAAAATCCCGGATATCCGGGGACTTTCGATAGTCCCATTGTTCACAGCTCGAGCCGTCCTTCCGGCCTCGCGCCGCTGGCGCAGCGTACACGCGGTCCCCTGGGCCGAGACCCTAGGCGCGTGTGCCGGAAGGGGGAGGCGCGGTTTGCGAAGTTTGAAGCGCACCGCCCGAAGCACGCAGCCGGAAGCACCAACCCGCTGGCGAGCCACGAGGTTGCGATGACCGTTGCTCGATCACCCATCCCGCCTGATGCGTACCGTCGACATCGCCCCGCCATCAACAAGTCGACGACCCAATCGTCTGCCTTGTTCCGTTCCACGACTTCGGTGGAGTGGTCGACGTGAACCTTCGAACGTTGAACCGGGCCCGGTCATAGGCCAAGCTCATGGGGTTGTCTGACATCCTCGCCTGGCAGAGCCCCCGAACACGAACGCTTGGTTTCGACATCAGGGCGTCAAGCAACCAGGGGAGATCCCGGCTAGTCGCTTACGTTATACAGTTGCAGGATCTCCCCGTCGGAGAGGGGAATCCTGTAGATTCGCACATCGTCAATAGTCCCGTTGAGATAAGCCGGCTCCCCTGAAAGAATTCGTTCGAAGCCGATTGTCACAGGCTGGGTTGAATCAACCTGATCCACCATGATGTTGTCCGATGCATCCGGCGTGCCATTGACAAACAGTTTGAGAGATGTGCCGTCGTAAACGACGCTGACAAACAACCATTCCTCCAGACCTAAATCGCTTACTGATGACAATTCGTACAGGCCGGGCACGAGAAGGGTAAGTCTTGCTTTCCCGTCCTTGACCCCCAACGTAAATGCATCTCCGGACTCACCACCGGGTCCCCATTGCCCGACGATACCGCCCTTGGTGTTGTCATTCAGATAAATCCAGGCGGTCAGCGTGATCGGTTGATTGAAATCGAAATCCGGGCTGTCGGGGATCTGGATGTAGCCGCTCGTCCCGTCAAAGCTGTAGGCAGCGTCGGCATTCCCAAATCGATCCGAGGTCAACACAGCTCCGCCAAGTGCTGTTCCATCATTGCCATTTCCGCTTTCGTCGTTGGCATTGCCGTTGAAGGGATAGTAAGCGACCAGCCCTACGGCGCTTATGCCCCCGGTTCCACCGACGCCAGCTGCGCCCCCGGTTCCACCGACGCCAGCTGCGCCCCCGGTTCCACCGACGCCAGCTGTGCCCCCGGTTCCACCGACGCCAGCTGTGCCCCCGGTTCCCGCGCCGCCTGAGCCACCGCCGGCCGTGGCGTCAGAACAGCCGACCAACGGAACGATGCTGAACGCCACTGAGCAGACCAATCCGATTAATAAACGCATCACAATCTCCCTCTTGCGCGGACCACACGGCAGTTGAAGCAAGGATGATGCCAGCTAGCCAGCGATTGCTATCGCGCGCTTTTGCAGAATGTCGAGCCGCAAGAATTGCGTTTCAGTGAGTGAACGCGCACCGGATGCGCGCTGCGACGTACACAGAGCTAGGTGCACCACGCCGCATTTCCGGCCGATGCTCGACTCTTCCGTTCATTCCAGCGTCGTGAGCTCCCCGCGCAACTTTTCGGGACCCCAAACCGATAACAGGGTGGTGGAAAGGAACTTTCGATATGGATGACAAACGTCGATCAGAGAGAAGTCGAGACGTGAGCGACCTACGGGTCTTTGGAACCCCGAAGGGGTCGCCGTCGTCCTGCACGCCGCTGCGTTGCTCACAGGGATGCGCACCGGCGAAACTTGCGGCTGGCACTCGGGTGGCACACCGTGTGCCGAAAGCGTCATTCGGTGGCGCGATGAGTCCGCTGCTCTACCAACTGAGCTAACAGCCCAAGCAAGGCCCGGGGCTGTTTAACATGCCGATCCGTGGGGTCAAGCCAGCTTCCTGAAGTGGGCCGATACCCCGCTGCTAGCGCACCGGACGTGCCTCTTACTGGGCTCGCTACGCGGGCCTT
>JAFDAJ010000069.1 GCA_019313915.1 Deltaproteobacteria bacterium | reverse complement strand
CCGGTCCCCGCCTTCAGCTCAGTGCCGGCAAGCGCGGACGCCAGCCAATCCGTGCGGATGGCAAAGTTCCAATCCTTCCCGGCCTCGTCGAGGTCCTGGATCTGTAGGACGAAGGTAGACATTGAATTCAGCTCGATAATCGACAGCCAAGCGACCCTCCCAGGCCACAAGAACGCGCTACTATTCGTTGTGGTTTGGGCACTGTCAAGGAGGGTACTACCCGCCCGCCCTGACCGGTTAACTCATTGTAATGTCGGACACTTCGGGCGCTAACGCTCGGGCCTCGGCCCGAGACACTGGCACGCTCAAGGGCGACTGGTTGCTGAACCTGCACCCCTGCAGCAACGCCCTGCCCACCCCCTCTCACGGTCGCCAAATTGCGGGTTCATGATAGGTTTCCCCGCCATGGCTAACGATTTTGGACGTTTTTCTGGAACCCCTACCTATCTCACGAGCGAGGCACTCGAATCCGCCGTCAACTGCGCGGTAGTGCTCGAGAAGCCCCTTCTGGTCCGAGGGGAGCCCGGCACTGGCAAGACCTTGCTGGCCGAGGCGGTGTCCGAAGCCCTGCAGATGCCCCTCCTTCGCTGGAATATCCGGAGCACGACCCGCGCTCAGGATGGGCTCTACGTCTACGACACGGTGCAGCGTCTGTACGACTCCCGGTTCGGAGACAAGGACGTCAACGACATCGGTGAGTACATCAAGCTCGGGCCGATGGGCGAGTCCTTCGACGCCAAGGAGCGCGTAGTCCTGCTGATCGACGAGATCGACAAGGCCGACGTCGAGTTCCCGAACGACCTCCTCAACGAGCTCGACCGCATGCAGTTTCATGTCGACGAGACACAGCGGGACATCATCGCGACGCAACGCCCCATCGTGATCATCACCAGCAACGCGGAAAAGGAGCTTCCCGACGCGTTCCTCCGACGCTGTGTGTTTCACTTCATCGACTTCCCGACGCCGGAGCTGATGAACGACATCGTCCGTGTCCACCATCCGAAGGTGCACGAAAGCCTCGTCGACCAAGCACTCAGGACATTCTACGAGATTCGCAGCATGCGGCGGCTTCGAAAGCGCCCGAGTACCAGCGAGCTCGTCGACTGGATCGCGGTACTGCAGCGCGCCGGCATCGACGCCGTGAAGCTCGAAGAAAACCTTCCCTTCCTGGGCGCGTTGCTCAAGAAGGAACAAGACCTCGTCGCCTTCGCCGATCAGCTGTCGGGCGGCAGGCAATGGAGAAGCTAAAATCCTAGTCCCCTTCATGTATGAGCTTCGCGGCCGAGGCGTCCCAGTCGGGACGCAAGAGGTCATCGCGCTCGCCCAAGCGCTCCAGGCGGGGCTCCATGACAGCTCACTCGACGGCTTCTACAACGTCGCCCGCTCGGTGATGATTCACAGCGAGGCTCATCTCGATTCGTTCGATGAAGCGTTCCTCTCGTTCTTCAAGGGCATCGAGATCGAATCCAAGAAGCTCAAGGACGAGCTTTGGGACTGGCTGCAACAAGCCAAAGAAGACATGGGCGAACTCACCGACGAGCAGCGCGAGTTCGTCGAGAACTTGGACCTCGACGAGCTTCGCAAACTCTTCGAGGAGCGGCTCGCCGAACAAGATGAGCAACACGACGGCGGCAACAAGTGGATCGGCACGGGCGGCACCTCGCCCTTCGGTCACAGCGGGCGGTCCCCCAAGGGGTTCCGCATTGGCGGCTCGGGCGGTGGTCGAAGCGCGGTGAAGGTGGCCGACGCACGTCTCTATCGCCCTTACCGCCAAGACCTCACGCTCGATGTCCGGCAGATGCAGGTCGCGCTTCGAAAGCTGCGCCTTTTTTCGCGCGATGGTGCAGAGGAAGAGCTCGACCTCGAAGGCACCATCGACGCCACGGCGCAGAACGCCGGCGAGCTCGAGGTCGTCACCCGCCCGCCCCGACGCCACAACACGCGCATCATCTTGATGATGGACGTGGGCGGCTCGATGGACCCATTCGCGCACCTGTGCTCACGGCTCTTCTCGGCCGCCAAGAAGTCGTCGCACTTCAGAGAGCTCCGCACGTACTACTTCCACAACTGCGTGTACGGACACGTCTACGAGACCGAGCGCTTCGACACGCCGATCAAAGTGCGCGACCTCATCCACGAGACAGGCCCCCACTACAAACTGATCATGGTCGGCGACGCGTTGATGGCGCCCTATGAGCTGCTCGCGGCAGGCGGCTCGCTCGACCTCGGAGACGACCGGGGCATCGAAGGCCTGCAGTGGCTCATGATGCTCAGCCAGCACTACCACCGCAGCATCTGGCTCAACCCGGAGCCGCAGCGGTACTGGAACGGCAACACCATCGAGTACGTGCGGCAGACGTTCGACATGTTCCCATTGACCCTCGAAGGCCTCGGCGAAGGGGTCGGCCACCTGCTCAAGGGCGGCAAAGGCCACTGACAACGGCTGAAATTGAGGGGTGACGAGTGAAATTTGGGCTCGGACCCCTCGGTCGCGTACCCTGAGACCGTGGGGAAGACATGGACAATCGCGGTGCTTGCCATCGTGTTGGGGAGCTGGGGGACGCTCGCATCGGCGGACGGCTCCTCGTACGGCGGGGTGACCCCCGGATCGGAGAACTCCGAAAACCTCCCGCCCAAGGCGGAAGAGATTCCGGAAGGCGCGCTCATGCTCACCTGGCCGGGCTTCATGATGCACAAGGACGGCAGCTCCTGCTTCTTCATCCAGACGTCGCAGCCCGTCGAGGTCGCGAGCCAGAAGTCCGAGGGCCGGTTCGAGCTGGTGCTGCGCAACACGCAAGTTCACCTCAAGAACAACTTCCTGCCTCTCGAAACGCAGTTCTTCGACACGCCAGTGACGCGGGCAACCGTGCAGCGCAAGGCTCAGAAGGACGTGGTGATGGTCTTCGAGATGCGTGAGGACGCCACGCCGACCATTGCTCAGAAAAAAGGCAAAGACGGCTTCAACTACGTCTTCGTCAAGTTCGGCCCCTAGGCTTGAGCTTGCCCGTCGAGGGCGCATCTAGTAACCGGACGCCATGAACCTCCGCGCTGTCAAAGGGATGAAAGACATCCTGCCGGACGAGATCTCGAAGTGGCACCGCCTCGAGAAGGCGTTCCGTGAGCGGGTCGAGGGGTATGGGTTCCGCGAAGCGCGCTTTCCCATCGTGGAGCCCACGGCTCTGTTCGTACGCTCGATCGGCGAAACGACCGACATCGTCGAAAAGGAGATGTACACGTTCACTGATCGGGGCGACAAGTCGCTCACGCTGCGCCCCGAGGGCACGGCGTCCGCCGTGCGCGCGTTCGTGCAACACAGCGTCCAAGCGCGGGAGCCGGTTACGAAGTGGTACTACATCGGGCCGATGTATCGACGCGAGCGACCCGCCAAAGGGCGCTACCGACAATTCTACCAAGCTGGCATCGAAGTCTTTGGCGATCCTGGGCCCTTCGTCGACGCCGAGGTAATCGATATGGTCGTCGGCTTCATCTCGAGCCTCGGAATCAACGAGGTCGAAGTGTTGGTCAACTCGATCGGTGGTCCCGATGCGCGCGAGAACTACCGCGAGGCGCTGCTAGCGTATCTCACGCCCTACCGCACCGAGCTTTGCACGGACTGCCAGCGACGAATGGATGCCAACCCTCTTCGCGTGCTCGACTGCAAAGTGCCGCGATGCGTGGAAATCGCCTCCGGCGCCCCATCGATCTTGAAGCACCTGACCGATGAAGACCGGGCGCACTTCGACGGGCTGCAGGAAACGCTGACAGTTCTCGGCACGCCGTATCGCATCGACGGCTCGCTCGTGCGAGGCCTCGACTACTACACCCGTACGCTGTTCGAGGTGCTCGGCAAAGGCGAAGGGCTCGGCGCTCAAAACGCTCTGCTTGGCGGCGGACGATACGACCAGATGGTCAAAAGCTTCGGCGGACCCGACACCCCGGCGATTGGCTTTGCGATGGGCCTCGAGCGGCTGCTGATGGCGATGCCCGAGGGCGAGCCCGACTCGCACGTCGACGTCTTCATCGTTGCTGCCCAAGCTGGCGTTCGTGGGGAGGCCACCCTGCTCGGTCGGGAGCTCCGCGACGCCGGGCTTCGAGTGGAGAGCGACCTTCGCGGCGGCTCACTCAAGAGCCAGCTTCGCCGCGCAGACAAGCTCAACGCGCGTATTGCGATGATCCTTGGCGAGTCGGAGGTCGAAGAAGGCGTCGTTCAGCTAAAGGACCTCCAGAAGAAAACGCAGGACAAAGTCCCCCGCGCAGAGGCCGCGAAATGCGTTCACGCAGTGCTGTCCGAGTGACCCTCGGCACTAGCGTATGATCCAGAAACCTAGTGTGCGATCCAAGCACGTAGTGTGCGAGAGATTTTCGGTTGTGGTCGAGCGCCCCCGCAGGGAGCGACTGAGAGGCACATCCGTACCTCGCAGGGAGCGAGCGAGGAGGAAAGCCGACCACAGCCGAAAAGATCCGCACACTAGTTGAAGAAGATGGGGCTTGACCACGCCATCTCACCGTCCGCCTGGGTAACGCGGCAATAAACGTACGGCGCGTCTACCTCACCGACGAAGGACGCCGAAGGAGACTTGGGCGAATCGGCCGCTGCGACACCGTCCGGCGTCACGAACTCGATGAGCTCGACGTCGGTCGTTCCGAGCGCGCGTGCATGTACCTCGACGGGCCCTTCGATGTCGAGCTCGCTCCCCATTGGGAACCCGGCGACGTGAACGTCGAGGAGGATCTTGGCGCCGCTCGTCGCGTAACACCGCCTCGCGCGAATCGCTTCGAGGATCGCCTCACGGGTGCGCGTCGCAGAGATGACCGCCGTCAGTCCGGTTCGAAACGGATCGCGCTTTCGGCACTCGCCATGATGCCAAAGCAGCCCATGGCTATCGGAGTTCGCGATGAAGCCAAAACGCAACCCGCTGTCGAGCAAGGGCTTGGCAAATTGGTCGCGAAGGTCACCTCGGTGCCCGAGCGGATGGTCGGGGTACTCGTAACAGCCATGGCAGGAACATATCTCCCACACCGGTTGCCCCACCGGATCGTGACCGGGCACGTCGGCACCCGTCCAACCGATGTGATGCGGCCCAGTGAACGCGCCCTGGGCGCTGATCTGTTGGACGATGTCGCGTCCGCTCGGAACGTCGTCGCGAGAGATGATCGGGAGGCCGGGCCCCGGAAGATAGATGCACTTGTGCCCTGGCCCCGGATATGCCTTCCCGGTCCATTCGTAGGCAACGATGGTTGCGAACTCGCCGGGATCGTCGTGACGCTCTGTCACGGCCTGGAGGTACGCCCATTCGCCCGGCCCGATCCGTTTTCCCAAGAATGACTCGTGGTCGGTCAGCGCCGCGAAGTCGTCGCCGTATCGGTAGCGGGCCCGAAGATAGGCCTCGTCCGCGCTCCCCACCCCATCCGAGTGAGCGCTGTGCTGCCGGATGTCCCCGCACACCACCTGCGGTCCAGACCATGCGGTCACGTGCGTCGGAACCGCCTCAAACTCACCCACTTCAACCTTTGCGGCAGCGAGCTCCGGCGCCCCGCCGGTTGGCGCGTCGAAAGAGTGGATCTCGATACCTTTGCGACCCCGCCATGCAGCGAGCGTGGTCCCATTGGCGAGGCGAACTGCGCTCACGCGCCGTCCACGGCATCCCCACTGACCGTCGTCGGTCGGATGGCGAACCGAAAAGCCGTCGGCGTTGAGCCGCTGCCGGTAGATGTTGTGCGAGCCGCGCCCGAAGAGATCGACCGCACCATCGTCCCCAACGACCAGGGTCGGGAACTCGAACCCTTGCTCTTCGCCGTCCAGGTCCCGATCGCGATCTGTCATCGGCGCGGCAGGCTCGTAGACGATCCCCTCCATGTCGACGAAGCGAAGCGCGATCCACTTCGCAACGTCGGGAACGCCAGTATCCTCGCGAACGTCATGGTGAAAACCGACCCAAGCGCCCCCAGGCGCAGCGGCGATGCAAGGCGCCGCCGCGATGCCGAACGCGGACCACACGATGAACTCGCCGCCTGACGGGGGCGCGACGACCACGCTCGAACGCGGACCCTCATGACGCACCTCCACGTGCCAGCCCTGATGCTCCGCCTCGAGCTCGGCCCGCGGGTCGTTGAGCGGATGCGGCGTGCCCGGAGCCCAGCCCATGATCGCAGCGCTATGATCGGTTGCGACCGGCTCGCCCTGCACGGAGCCGTCATCCGCCACGGTGCATCGCAAGATGCATTCCTCATCGCCCGACCAGGCAAGGACGTGCAGCAGCGCGCCCCCATCCGCCACCGGCTCCAACCGCGGAGTCCTCAGGTACCGCTCCGGAGTTTGTTCGACGAGCGGCATGTGACCTCAGTGAGCGTAGCCGAGCGCGCGTAGCTGATCGCGAATCGTGTCATCCATCTCGGCGTTCTCCCGTTGTAGCTGTGTACCGCCCTTCTGTTCTGCGCTCAACCACTCTCCACGGTTGGTCGCTCCCAGAAACTGCCCGAGCAGCATGCGCGAGTAGCGGCGCCCAATTGGAAATGCGGAAGCGTCGAGCTGGTTCTTCTCCATGGGGTCCGCGACGAGGTCAAACATCGTCGAAGTGAGGTTTCCGCGGAGGATCAGTTTCCATCGGCGTGTGGTGATCACGCGACGATCGTCCTGGAAGTCGCTGAACGCCACGCTCGGCTGCGACGGCGCCTCTCCCAGCATCAATCCAACGAGCGCGTGGCCCTCGTTGTGCGTCATCGGCGGCACGCCGAGGAGGTCGGTCACCGTCGCCGAGACGTCGAGGGTGCTGACCGCGTCACCGACCTTCGTGCCTGCCGGAAGACGGTTCGGCAGGCGAAACATCAGGGGCACGTGCAGAAGCTCTTGATAGACCGAGTGACCGTGGCCCCACGAGCCATGGTCGTCGAACTCTTCGCCGTGATCCGAAGTCACCACGATGAGCGTGTCGTCGGCGAGCCCCAACGCGCTCAGACGCTCGAGGAACACACCGAAGAAATGGTCGTGCTTTGTGATCTCGCCATCGTGAAGCGCTTTCAACCGCCGCTTGTCGTTGGCATCGAAGACGACCTGAGGAGGATTGCGCTTGGCCTTCTCGAGCAGGTCACCGGTCATCCGTGGCCTGATCTGGCCGGTGTACTCGCTCGGGTCGTACATCCGCAGATACTTGCCTGGCGGGTCGTAGGGAACGTGCGGATCGATCGTCTGAATGTACGCGAAGAAGCGGCCGTCCTTGTGTGCCTCGATCCAGTTCCCTGCCTCGTCGAAGACATGTTTGGCTTCGGTGCTCTTTTCTTCACGAATGTAGTTCGTGTAGTCGTCCCACCCTTGGTCGAAACCAAAACGATCGGATACGTAGCCGTTGGCGATGAAGCCGCCGGTCGCGAAGCCCTCTCTCTGCAAGTGCTCGCTCAAGAGCTCCGCCGAGCTCGGCAATGCGGCGTCCCCTGTCTTCTGTTGATGGGTCAACGGGTGAAGCCCCGTCAGAATCGAAGCCACGGAAGGCTTGGTCCAGTTCTCCGGCGCCTGTGCGAGCTCGAACACCACCCCGTCCGAGGCGAACTGATCGATGGTCGGCGTCTTCACGCGCGTCTGCGCATTGAAGGGACGGAGCTTGTCCGCGCGAAGCGTGTCGATCACCAGGACCACGACATTCTTCGCGGGCTCCAGCGTTCGCTCCGGCCGAGACGGCACCAAAATTCGTGGCGAATTCCACGCCAAGCGCCCCGCTCCCACACCTTCGGCGCGCAGATCGACGCGCACCGTCTCCCCGGCGAAACGGCTCAGGTCGACTCTGTGATCAGCCCAGTTCCCCGATGCGGTGCCGGCGAGCACCCGTGTCGTCGGCTGCCCATCCACGGTCACCTCGATCGCAAAAGGCGCGTCCCCCTCGCCTTCGACACCGACGCCGAAACCCAACGAGCCATTGGCCGGAACCATCACGTGATAGCGGAGCGTCGATTCGCGAGACAACGCAATCGCCTGCCGCTCCTCATCCCCGAGGCGAACGGTGGCGGCCAGAGCATCGTACGCTGGCGCTCGCACAGCCTTCGATAGTTCAGACTCATTGCGAATCCAGATCGAAGCCACCGCAACCGAAACGTCCTCACCGTCGATCGGCACGGTTCCGCCGAATGTCAGAAGCAAGTAGTTCTCGCCGGCCTGGACGTGTTCCCTCGGAAGCTCGACGTCGTAGTCGACGAACGCGTCACCCTTGCTGAGGTGAATGGATTTCAGCTGTTTGTTGTTGAGGTACGGCGTGAGCGCTTGGGTGCCGTGCGGTCGGAGCCGAACACGTGCGACGAGAGTCTCCGGCGCGTCGGCCTCAAAGTACACCCGTCCCCGCATCCCGACGTGCGCGTACGTGGTGTCGCCCTCGACCCCCTTGCCGACCCATCCGCTTCGCCAATCGCCCACGGTGTACTTCGACTGCGCCGGGGTGCCGAAGTCGATGTACCAACCGCCGTCGTTCACCTCGGCCATGTGACGAAGCGCCGTCAGATCCGAATGCGCCCGCAGCCCCGCGAACGGGTCCGGCTTGGAGCCCCCGCGGCTACACCCAGCCGCGACCGCAAGGGTCGTGATCACCACCAAAAAGAATCGCATCAGCTGCCTTCCTCCCGTACTCCGGCGGCCGTTTTCGCCCCTCTTTTCGGCACCCGAGAACGTTGCTGCGGTTAGCATGCAGCTTCAGCGAGCGTCAACTAAACCACCCGCTTGGGTGAGGACTCTCAACGCGCGCGTCGCACCTGATTTGACGTAGTAGAAGCGGTAGGTCGACCGGGCGCCCACGCTGTACCGAACCGCGTGTCGCCCATGGTCGAGTGCGAGCGTTAGCGGAAGCGCGCCCCGGTCGACACCATCGATCTCGATGCTCACTCCGGCCGGACCGATTAGCTCCAACACCCCCTGCCCTTCGGCGACCTCCAAAGACGGGTCGATCCCCGCACGGAGGCTTCCAGAGAACGCGGCAAAGGCAGGAGGGCCTGCAGGCACCATGGGCGTCGCGGCAGGAGCGTCCGGTATGATGTGCGGGTCCTTGGCAACGGTCTGCACCGGAGCGGGTGCGGTCGTCGGTGCACCTCCCGGCGTCACCTGACGCCAGATGAGAAACGCGACCGTTGCCGACAGCAGCGTCGCGAATGCCAAACCCAATAGGCGTGGAGTCGTGCGCATTTCCATCCCGAACCCAGAGCTGCTCTCACGGCCTGCAGCCCCGGTGCCAACCTGCAGGCGCCAGATCGGATAGCCCCAGTCGGGGACCGGGTTCGCCGGCTCACGGTGCATGGACACCGCCAATTGTGCTCGTACGTTCTCTCGCTCGACGGGATCGGCCACAGGCCATGAGTCTTGCTGGATCTCACTCGCGATCAACTCGCGACCCGGACCCGAACCCCGTGGCGGCTCGGCGGGCACAAACCTTTCTGCGACGACAAACCTGCCAGAGCCCATGCGGACGAGCGCTGGAAACGCCACCGCGCGATGCGTTCCGGACTGGCTCGGCATGGCGGCGAGGGACTCGTACCGCTGCGCGAGCACCCGGACGGCGACCAGCGACGAAGGCTCAAACGACTCATGCTCGAGTCGGGTTAAGGCTTCCGCCACGGCTCCTTCGAGATGCACGAACCCGAGCTCGCGGGCCGAATCCCGAAGGTCAGCCAGATGCTCGGCGAGGGCTCCACGAGCCGCTTCGTCCTTGGGCGAAATGCTCAACGCATCGGATAACCGCCCTGTTTCCAGGCTCTTGGCGGCCAAAGCTTGGACGAACCTGGTGTTTGGGGGCGCCGGTTCGGAGTCGCCGGGAGCACTCAGCACTTGCGCAGTGTACGCGTCTCACCAATTTGTTCGAGCACCAAGTCGGTTGCTCCGGCAAAGCGGCCGACGTACTGACGTGCGTGGACTTCGTCGATGAGGTAGCGCTGGAGGTCGTCGCCGGCGACGGCGGGAACGGCGCCGTCGCGTTTCGTCGGGAAAAATTCGTCCCGCTCGGCGGTCCCGCGGGGGGCGATGGGGGACGCGGCGGGAGCGTAGTGTTGGTTGCGCATGATCGATTCTCGACGCTGTTCGATCTTCGCTACCGGAGGATCGTTCGCGCCGAGCGCGGCGAGGGCGGCCGCGGCAAGGACCAGTTCGGCAAGGCAGGTGCCGACATTCGGATCGAGGTCCCGGTGGGCACCCAGGTCTACGACCAGGAGAGCAATGCACTCCTTGCCGACCTCCATGAGTCTGGCGCCGAGCTCGTGGTCGCGCAGGGTGGCAGAGGCGGCCGGGGCAACATCAAGTTCGCGACGCCTTACGACCGCGCTCCGCGCCGCGCACAGCCCGGTACACCCGGTGAACGGAAGAAGATTCGGCTCGTTCTCAAGCTGCTGGCAGACGTTGGCATCGTAGGGTTCCCGAATGTAGGCAAGAGCACCTTCATCGCTACGGTGTCCCGCGCGCGCCCGAAAGTCGCCGACTACCCGTTCACCACCCTGGTCCCAAACCTCGGCGTCGTGTCGCTCGGCGTCGATCGGACGTTCGTCATCGCAGACATCCCGGGCATTATCGAAGGCGCGTCGGAAGGCGCAGGGCTTGGCCTTCGCTTTCTCAAGCACGTCGAACGGACGGAAGTGCTCTTGCACATGCTCAGCGTGGACCCCGACCCCGAACGCGATGCCCTTGCCGACTTCGAGGCCCTCATGGCGGAGCTCGGACGCTTCGACCCCACTCTGTTGGAGCGACCGATGCTGGTCGCCGTGAGCAAGTGCGACCTACCGGAGGCTCAGGAGGCCTACGAACAGGTGTGTAAAGAGCTCGAGCCGCGAGGCTTCCAAGTGTTCGCGATCAGCTCCGCCACCAACGAGGGACTCACGCCGCTCCTCGAAGCCCTCGAGGCTATTCTGAGACGGCCAGACGACGATTGAGCTCGATGCTGGCCCACTCCGCCGCTTCCCGCACGACCTCGGAGGGATGGTTTCGGCGCGCATCATCGAGCACCGGCAGGTGAAGCTCCTCGCCACGATTGCCCAATACCAGCGCCACGTTGCGGGCTAAACCTTCGTGCTGAGCGCGCTTGACCGGCGAGCCCTGGGCCCACGCGCGAAACTCTTCTTCAGTCATTTGGAGGAGCCGCGCTGCATCGACTCCGACCCACCGTTCCCCAGCCTCGAAGGCGTCGAGCGACGCGTCGGCCGCGCCCGATGCCTGGTTGTATGGGCACACGTCCTGGCAAACGTCGCACCCGAAAGCCCATGGGCCCAAGGCCCGCCGGTGCTCGGCCGGAATGGCTCCCCGGTGTTCGATGGTCAGATACGAAATGCACTTGCGGGCATCGAGGCTCCGCGGCCCCGAGAAGGCTCGCGTCGGACATGCATCGAGACACAGGGAGCAGCTCCCGCAACGACGGCCCATCGGCTCGGCCGGGGTCAACGGCGCCGTGGTGACCACACAAGCCAGGAACGCGTGCGAGCCGACCCCCGGAACGATCAGGCAACAGTTCTTTCCAACGAAACCGATGCCGGCCCGCTCCGCCCAGGCGCGCTCGAACACAGGCTTGGAGTCCACCGCAACCCGAGCGGCGAACCCCGCCTCTTGCAGCACGCGCGCCACCTTGCGGCTCTTCTTCGTCAGCACGTTGTGGTAGTCGCGACCCACCGCATATTTCGCGATGCGCGCGGGGGGCGGCCCCTCATAGCCATTGCGCCGAGCGTACGGCGCCGCCATCACGATCACGCTCTTGGCGTGCTCGAGCATGTTTGGATCCCGCGGGTCCTTCCGCACCGATGCGGTTTGTGCCATCCACGACATCTGCCCGTGACGTCCGTCGGCCAGCCATGCGTCGAGATGCGCCGCCTCTTCGTCGAGCGCGCCAGCCTCGGCGACACCAACGCGCGCGAACCCAGCGGCTTGGGCCTCCGCTTTGACCCGCGCAGTCAGCTCCCCATCGTGAGTCATCCCAGGCCGGAGCCGGGCGGTGCGGGCGGCGCCTGAGGCGTTTTCTCTTCCTGCTCCTTCGGCTGCGCGGGCGGCGACTTCTCGGGAGGACGCTTGGGCTCGTCCCCTTCTCTCGATTCCTCTTCGCGCGTTCGCCACGTTGGCCGCGCATCGGCCGGAACGACCGTCTCCCAGTCAGGCGCATCGGTTAGGCCATCCTGACGTCCCGGCGTGCCCCTGGGATTCGGAAGTATGTAGGGCTCCGCGTTGAACGTGCCGCACTGACGCTGGTTTCGATAGAAGCCCCAGTGGAAGTACACGCGCCCGTCCCCACTCAGGATCGACGAAGGCGCAGGGGCGTACGGCTGCCCCCGGAGCACCGAATTGAACGCGCCAAAATCAAATGGCAAGAGGCCACTCGAGCGGACCACTCCAATCCGATGCACTGAGCCGTCGCGATTGAGCACGATTTCGAGCTTCGTCATCAGCATCGGGTCTTGATAGGGGCTTCCGCCGATCGGCAGGTTCCGTAAGAACCGGTCCGCGAACTCTTGGTGGATCCGCCGGTGAACCGCCGCAATGTAGGTTGCAAAGGGCGATGCGGCCGCGTTGAGCGCTGTGGTTGCCCCGGGCTTCACGCCAGGCGCGTAGTTCTCGATCGCAGCGCGGAACTCTTTCCACGTCTTTTCCCTCGCGATGCCACGCTGGGAAGACTTGCGCTCGGCGAGGTACGCCCGGCGGTCTTCTTCGAGCTTTTCGGCACCGACGGCGGCCTCGTATTGAGACCACGCCATCTTGCCACCCGGGCCACGGCCCTTCGCGCGTTCGCCACCGCCCTGCGCGGCACTGCTCGGTCGCCGGATACTAAAGGTGCCCGCCGCGTCGGTGATTGTGATGGTCTCGTCGGCCGTCTGACCTGCTCGGTCTCCGGCTGTCTCCGATTGCTTTCCGTCCGGCGCCAACCGCGACACCCGTTCGGCCTGGATCGGATCTGCTTTGATTGCCTTGTCGGGCCGCTTGCGGCTCGCTTCCTCTTCGGTGACCTTGCGCGCGTCACTCCCTTCTTTGTTGCGAACCTCGGCAATCTCTTGCTCTCGAGCGTTGCCCCGCTC
This sequence comes from Deltaproteobacteria bacterium, assembly GCA_019313915.1. GTDB lineage: Bacteria > Myxococcota_A > Polyangia > Polyangiales > Houyiibacteriaceae > SG8-38. The sequence continues at coordinate 923 of JAFDAJ010000069.1, read as the reverse complement.
CTCAAGCGTGTCCGACGGCTTCTCCTGGCGGCCCGGGGACGGAATCTGGTCGTCGCGAATCATGTTGCGAATTCGGGCGACGGTTTCCTCGTCGACCCGATTGTTCTGCTCCGCAATGAACCGCGCGTTGTCCGGCGGCTCCACGTCCGGGTCGGTACTATGTTGCTGCACCGCCTGCGGCGCTTCAATCGGGGGCTGCTGAGGCTGTCGTGTCTGCTGCGCCTGCTCTTGCACGGCCTTCGCCAACAGCTCGCGCTTGGCCTTCTGTTGCCGCTGGCGTGACTTCTTGCGGGCCCGCTGGGACTTCGTGTCGTCCGAGATCTCGAAATCGACCTCGACCGGATCGAATTTCCTGGCCTGCTTCGCCTCCTCGTCCTCCATCCGGATTCGGTCGGCCAGCCCGCCCAGCACCTCGTAGATGGGCAGATGCACAAACAGCGACGCGATCAACGCGAGCGCGAAGGCAATGACGACTGGTTCTCTGTAACGGCGACGCACGGAAGCTCTCAGGGGGTTAAACGCACTTCCCCCATGTAGGGTTACATCGCCCTCCCTACCGAGCAAAGAGTCGACAAGGGGTTAACGACCGCGGACGGCAGGCACGCTGCGGGAACCCCCAAAACCGCCCGAAGACGGCCTACTGAAGCCGCCGCCTCGTCCAACGCTCGAGCGCGACCCCCCGAAACTGGGACGGCTGAAGCTGCTTCCTCTCGACGGCCCAGAGCTCGAACGGCTCACGCTCGAGCGGCCCGTGCTCGGGCGACGCACGCTGCTGCTGCGACTCGGGCCGTTGTTCGGACGACCAACCGACCCTCTGGAAGTAGGAGCCGAAGAGGGGCGTCTAACACTACCGGTGCGCGTGGGACTCGTGCGAGTGCGGCTCACGGCGGCCGCACGACTCGAAGGGGGCCGAGTCACCGTCG
>JAFDAJ010000068.1 GCA_019313915.1 Deltaproteobacteria bacterium | reverse complement strand
AAGACGCCGGTTTGATGCAACATCGCGTCCACCAGCGTCGTTTTGCCGTGGTCGACGTGGGCGATAATCGCCACATTTCGAATCATATTCTGCACGTCTTGAGCCCCCACGCCTCGGCGTGAGCGCGCGTCTTGGCAGATCAGCGTCTTGCCTGCCAGCCGCGATGGGCATGCTGGCCTCATGGTGCAGTTTTTTCGTCAGACCGGGGTCATACGCACCAGATGCACGAGTCCGAGCGTGAAATAGCCACAGAAATAGGCCAATCGCACGAGGTACGCCGTTTGCAGGGTTTGTTGCCGACGAACCAAGGAGGACACATGCAGCATCGTGGATTTCGAGCGTGGATGGTCCCTTTGCTGGGTGCGGTGGCGCTGTTGATCGGCGCATGCAGTGGAGATGTCGCATCGAGTGGTAAGGGGTCACTCCAAAGCTCATGCGTATCGAATCAACTCGACCTCGAACGCACGTTCTCCGACGGCTCCGCGTGCGACAACTGGGGCTATAGCGATTGCTACGGCTTCGCGAGCGAATGCATCGGCTATTGCGCAAACGGATTCTGTCAGCCGGAGTCCTGCAACACACCGGAGGATTGCGTTGCTTCTTTTCGAGAGATCCCACTCGGTGTGGGCTGGGAGTGCAACGAATACGTTGTCAGCTCGACCTCATACGGCACCTGGTGCGAGATCGTGAAGACGTGCCCGGAGGGAACGATGAATTGTCCATGTGCGCCTGGCGGGGTGTGCGGATCAGACCCCTTTGGCTCCGGCAACATGACCTGTGCAAATGGAACATGTGAGTCCAGCTGCCCGTCGGCCTGCATCGTAGGCTCGGTGTGCTGCGGCGGCTCACTGTGCAGCGGCGATTGCATCGGCACCCCTTGTTGCTGACGGCTCGGGGCGCGCGCTGATGGGCGCTGTAATGTAGCGACCAGGGTGCAGTTTTTTCGCGACGCGAGGGAAATGCGCCTGGCTTCGCCAGCCTGAGCACGAAACCCATGCGAAGTGGGCTCCGCGCACGGGAGGTACGGGGCTTGCAACTGATGCTTCATCGGTGCGGTGTTGAATCGCGCAGGTCAGCCTGGATCAGACAGCGGTTCCCTTAGCCGGACGGAGAGGAAGGTTGTGATGAGGTACTGTGTAGTGCTGCTCTTTGCGCTGCTGTCGGTGGGTTTCGTATATCCAACGGCCACCGAGCCAGGCGTATCCGGGGGACCGGCGTCCTTCGTCGCGCCTGAAGGCAAAGCCCTCGTGGTTTTCGTCCGACCTTCGAAGCTTGGAAAGGCGGTCAATTTCTATGTCGTCGACGAAGACAAGAAGCTCGTGACGCTGTTCAAGGGCAATCAACACGTCGCCATCACGGCCCCGCCTGGGAAGCACACCTTCTATGTCGTCTCCGAGAACGCCGGACTCGTGCGCGCGGAGCTTGCAGCAGGGCGCACGTACATCATCTCCACGCGAGCGAAGATGGGTTTCGGAAAGGCACGCGTCATCGTGGAACCGGTCTTGCGCAACTCCCCGAGCTTCGCGGAGTCCGCCAAATGGGTCCGGGATACCAAGCCAGTTGACCCCGATCTCGGCAAAGGGGACAAATGGGTCCGAAAGCATCAGGACGCCATCGACAAGAGAATCGGTAAAGCAGAAGGGGAATGGTCCAGCGGGGATGCGAAATACCGCGCAGCCCTAACGATGGAAGTCGAAGATGGACGAACACAAGATGAAGCTGGCGCCCTTTAGGGACACCAGAGCGAGACGAGGGAGATTGCGATGAAAAAGTGGATGCTACTAGTGTTTGTGTGTGTCTCGCTCCTCGGGCTTCCGGGGTGTGGAGGCTCGGATGGTGGGTGCCCGGGCGTGACTTGCACGAACTGCGCCGCCTCAGGCGACTGCAACATCACCTGCTCTGGCGACCAGTTCGAGGTGTGCACGGCGCATCCTGACGATGCGTCGCTTAGATGCGCTTACTGCGAGTGATTGAGCGCGATACGTGTGCCGCTTCGGCGGGAGGCCGCAAATGGGTGGCCTTTGGTGTTCCTGCGCGAGTCGCTATGCTGGTGGTTGGGGGAAACGGGAATGTCACGATTCAAGGGGCACTGGTGCGTAGCTTGCCTGATGACCGTCCTTCTTGGCTGCGGCGGGTCACCGGTCACCGACCCGCAGACCAACCCCAACGACGGACCGCCGACTGGCAATGGCGACGGCACTTGTGAGGTTCCCGGCGAGGCCCAAGAAGAAGACGTGTCCAATCCGGACACCGTGATTGGCGATGGAACCCCGGAGAGCTGCACGTCGGATACGTTCGTCGATGCGGTCGCTCTAGGTGGTGTGATCACGTTCGACTGCGGTCCGGATCCGGTGGTCATCACGCTCGATCGAACCGCCAAGGTCTTCAACGACCAGAAGCCCGATATCGTCATCGACGGCGGTGGCAAGGTGACGTTGAGCGGAGGAGGGCGCGTGCGGATCCTTTACCAGAACGCCTGCGACGAGCAGCAGGTCTGGACGACGTCTCATTGCAATGACCAGGACCACCCGCGCCTAACCGTGCAGAACCTGACTTTCGTGGATGGTAGCGCCAAGTCCGAGGAAGATGGAGGCGGTGCGATCTTCGTACGTGGTGGGCGCTTCAAAGTAATCAACTCGCGGTTCTTCAACAACGTCTGCCACGACGTCGGTCCTGACGTCGGTGGTGGGGCGATTCGGGTGTTCGATCAGCACGAAGACCGCCCGGTGTACGTTGTAAACAGCACTTTCGGTGGGGAAGGGCTCGGCAACGTGTGCTCGAACGGTGGCGCGCTGAGCTCGATTGGCGTGTCATACACCGTCGTGAACAGCGCGCTCACCTATAACGAAGCGATCGGCAACGGAGCAAACCCGCAACAGGCGGGAACGCCGGGCGGCGGAAGCGGTGGGGCCATCTACAACGACGGCAACACGTTCACGCTGGCCGTGTGCGGGACACGCATTGCGAACAACACCGCCAACGAGGGCGGTGGCGCCGTCTTTTTCGTAAGCAACGACCGCAGCGGCACATTGATCATCGAAGACTCCGTTCTGGAGAACAACCCAAGTGACGGCTTCGAAACAGAAGGCTACCCAGGCATCTTCGTCCTAGCGAATGGCGACCCCCAAGTAACAAACTCCATCATCCAATAATTAACCCTAGGCGATAGCGTGGGGGTCGGGGTCTGGGGGTGTGTTGGCGTGGGTGGCATCTAGGAAGCGGAGGACGGCGGCTAGCATGTGGGCGGTTCGCGGGGAGCAGAAGAGGTCGAAGGCGTGTTGGGCGCCTCCGAGCTCGGCGTAAATGACGGGCGCCCTGGACGTTTGGCGGAGCATGTTCGCGAAGTACTGCGCCTCTTCGACGGGGGCGAGCGTGTCGCGGTCGCCGTGAATCACGAAGAACGGCGGCGCTTGGGGATGGATCTGGTCGATGGGAGAGGCGCGGCGGAACTTGTCGGGCTCTTCGTCGCGGAACGCTTTCATGATCTGGCGTTCGAGCCTCCGATACCAAAACGGCAGGCGGTTGGTTCCGAGGCGACTGGTGAAGTCGTACACGCCGTAGATCGGCACAGCGGCTTGCAGTGAAGTGTCTGCGTCTTCGAAACCAGGCTGGTATTCGGGATCGTTTGCGGTTAACCCCATGAGCGCGGCGAGGTGCCCGCCGGCGGAGCCACCCGTGACGGCGATGAAGTTGCGATCGATGCCCCACTGGTCGGCGTGCTCACGGATCCACGCGAGCCCTGCCTTGAGGTCGACCAGGTGATCGGGGAACGTGGCGCCTGGGCTGAGGCGGTAGTTGAGGTTGAAGCAGACCCAGCCGTTGGCGGCGAGGTGCGACAGCAACGGCCAGCCCTGCTCGCGTTTGTCTCCCATCACCCACGAGCCCCCGTGGATCTGCATGATTGCGGGTCGGTTGGCGCCATCAGCGGCCGGCGCCACGACGTCGAGCTTCAACACCGTGCCAGCGACGCGGCGGTACACGATGTCACGGGTGAGCTTCACGCCGCGCCGGCGCTTGGAGAACGGCAACACGACGTGTCGACGTGGCACACCCTTCGTTTCGCGAACCGCCTCGACGTCCTGCAGGGCCGTGTCGAAGGTTCGCCGGGCTCGATTGCCGTCCGCGAAGAGCACGAGCAGGCCCACCCACGAGCCAAACGTGATGAAGAGCCCCACCCAACCCGGCCACGCGACGAGCGCACCGAGCTCGATGAACACGACCGACGCGATCGACTGCCAGAACACGTGATGAAGCGCCAGCTCCGCGGTCAACCAGGAGCCAAAGAAGCTTGGCATGAACAACGCGGGGATGCGGCGCACCGGGACGAACGCGTTCGCAGTGAACACGGCACCGATGAGGCTGACCGCCAAGAATGCCCAAGCTATCGTTGGTACGCCGAGAAACATCGGTGCGCCGCTCTATCCTTTTCGCGGAAGAAAACGGCTGAGGAGTGGCCGCGGGTTTTCAATCGCGAGCGCGTCGAGTGTGGTCTGCATGAGCGACGTGATCTCTTGGTAGCATTGCTCGAGCACTTCGGGATCGTCGGCGCCTTCGGGACCGAATCGGCTCCAATCAAGTGGCTCGCACACCTGCACGGTGATCCTTGCCGGGAGCGGAAAGCCGGGTGTTGCCGGGATCGAAATCCCCCAGGGGAATTGAAGGAGCAGTGGCGCGCCATCCATGCGGACCTTGTCCAAGCCGAGCAGTTTCGCCAAACGCTCGCCGCGCGTCAGGACGATTGTGGTTTCATGGCCGCCGTGACCAACGACCGGCACCACGGGAACCCCCACTTTGAGCGCCAAGCGGATGAAGCCTTTTCGGTCGTTGAACACGATGCGATTGCGGTCTCTCCATGGCCGGAACGCTTCGTACGAACCGCCGGGATAGAGAAGAACCGAGCACCCGTCGCCGAGGGTGGCCTGTGCATTGTCCATGCTGGCTGGCATTTGGCCGATTTTCCGCATGAGATCGCGCCAACCAGGCACAGCGTAGATGCCGTCGAACGCTAGGCCCATCAGCGGGTCTTCGAAACCACGTGTGCGGTACCAGGCCGCGTACACCGCGCTGGTGTCCGGCGTAATGACGCCCCCCGAGTGGTTTCCGATCAGCAACACGGGGCTTTGCGGCACGCGATCCATACCGCGGACCTCGGCGCCGAAGTAGCTCATGAACGTTTCCATCTTCGGAACGAGCTTGCGCATGAACTCCGGATCGAACTGCCGCGCGGGCTGTTGGAGTGCCGTTTCGGTGGCATCGGCCCATCGGTTCCAGAACCCGGTCTGCATGAAGCCCCTCAAAGCCTTCACTACACTCGGTGGCAGTTTCTGCTCCAGACTGTTTGATTCCGTGACCATCGGGTTGCTCCAAAATAGTACATGTTCTAGTTTTGATCGACTGGAGAGATGCATGGTTGGTGCGCGCGTGTGGTCGGGTTTGATTCGTCGGTTATTTCCGTGGCGCACACCGGTTTCCCCCGAAGGATCGCGCCTTCACAGGCGCAAGGCCGCGCGCTCGAAGCGCCAAGCCCCTGCCGCCAGCATCCGCCTAGCGCGTAGCAATGCCTACACCGGCCTTGCCCGCTTCACCGGACGTTCGGTCGATCGTCTATTCCTCACCGCCATGAGCCGGCCCCACCGTTACCCCGGTCCCGGCGACTTGGGGCGAGTTGGCGAGGAGATCGCGGCCGCCCACGCTCTGTATCGCGACGGCCGGCCCGCGGCCCCAAGCGCGTTTCACACCACTCCGCCGCCGCTCTTGTCCCCTTCGATCGAGCCCGCGTGGCATCCCTCGCTGCGATTCGAGTGGCTCTCGTTCGAGAGCGGCTACTCCGCCCCTGCGGATGATCCGTCGAGCGATAGGTGGAACAACTACGACTGCAATCGCACCTGTCACGCCTGGGTCGCCCGCCACAGTGGCCCGGAGCGACCTTGGCTGATCTGTCTGCACGGCCTCGGGACCGGCGGCCCCTACGCGGACTTCGCGGGTTTCCGGGCTGAAATGCTGCACCATGAGTTAGGCCTCAATCTGTTGATGCCGGTGCTTCCGCTGCACGGGCCTCGCAAGCCCCCGGAGCTGCCAGTCGCCTCGCTCTTGTCCTTCGATCTCCTCGACGCGTTCCACGGGATTTCGCAAGCCGTGTGGGACACGCGCCGCTTGATTCAGTGGGCGCGCGCTCAAGGCGCCACCAAGATCGGCCTGTACGGCCTGTCGATGGGCTCTTACGTCTCTGCGTTGCTTTCGGGTCTCGAGAACGCGGACGTCGTCATCGCAGGCATTCCGGTCTGCGACATTCCGGACTTGTTCGTGCACCACGCTCCGCTCGATCAACGCCAAGAAGCCGAAGAAGCCGGCGTGCTCGGTGTGCGCACGCGCGAGCTATTCGAGTTGATCTCCCCGTTGTCCGTGACGCCTCACACGAAGCTCGAGAACCGATTCATCTTCGCTGGGAGTGACGACAAAGTATCGACGCCCGAGCAGGCTGAGCGCTTGTGGGAGCACTGGGGGCAACCGGGCATTCGCTGGTTTGCTGGCGGACACGTGAGTTTCTTCTGGTCGTCCGAGGTAGGCCCTTTCGTCGATCACCGCCTTCACAAAGCCGGCTTTGCCGTCTTGGATCACTGAGGCGGGGTATGGAGCGGTTTTCGGGGCAGGACGCTTCGTTTCTCTACATGGAGACCCCCAGCGTGCACATGCATACGCTGAAGATTGCGGTCATCGATCTGCCGGCGAAGATTCCCTACGCCGATGTGTTCGACCTCGTGCGTGTATCCATGGAGAGCAAGCTCCACTTGGTGCCTCGACTTCGGTTGCGGCCGGTCGAAGTGCCCGGAGGCTTGCATCACCCGATGTGGGTCAAGGACCCCAACTTCAACATCGGGCGTCATCTCTATCGCGCGAAGATCGCGGAGCCCGGCGGGCATCGCGAGATGGACCAAGCAATTGCCGAGATTGCGAGCACCCAACTTCCGCGCGACCGGCCCCTTTGGGAGACTTGGCTGCTCGAAGGCTTGGCTGACGGGGGGGTCGTGCTCGTCACGAAAATCCACCACAGCCTCGCAGACGGCGTTGCGTCGGCCACCATGTTGGGGGAGGTGATGAACGTCGAGCGCAACCACGACGACCTCGACGCGCGCAACCCGACCTGGGTTCCGGAGCCGCTTCCGTCCCGCCGTACGCTCATTAAAGATGCGTTCCGCGATCAGCGAGAGCAGTTGGGCGCCATCGGCCCGCTGATGAGAAGGACGGTCAAAGGAAGCGTCAACGTTCTGAAGAACATCAAGAACCGAGCGACATCCGTCCCATATCCGTTCGTGACGCCGCGGACGGCCTTCAACCGGACACTTTCTCCGCGGCGCTCGTTCGCTTCGACCTCGCTGCCGCTCGCGGAGTTCAAGGCGGTGAAGCGTGCGGCGAATGTCACCCTGAATGATGTCGTCCTGGCTACGGTTGCGGGCGCACTCGATCAGTTTTTCGATGCGCGCGCAGAGCACTTGTCCCGGCCGCTGATCGCGAGTGTGCCGATGGCGGTCCCTTCACCCGACGACGCTCCGCGCACGGCCGGCAACCGGGTGGCGAATCTCTTCACATCGCTTTGCAACGACATAAGCGATCCTCTCGAGCGCCTGCAGAAGATTCACGCGGTCACCTCACAGTCAAAAGAGATACAGCAGCAACTCGGGATGGACACGCTGCTCGACTGGTCCGAGGCAGCGCCCGCGGGGCTTTATCGCTGGATCCTTGGTGCGTTTTCGCAATCGGGGTTGTCAGACATCATGCCGCCCGCCGCGAATCTCATCATCTCCAACGTTCGCGGCCCCGATCATCCGCTTTACGTCGCCGGTGCGCGTCTCCGAGCGATCTACTCGGTGGGGCCCGCGATCGAAGGCATCGGCCTGAACATCACAGGATGGAGCTACTGTGGCGACCTGTCCTTCGCGCTCATTGCGGATGCGGACGCGATTCCGGACCCCCATCTGATTACCGACGCGCTTCGAGGGGCACTCGACGAGTTACAGCAAGCCACTGGGATCACACCGTAAGAAAAAGGGGTACAGTCCCCGGCATGAGCAATTCTACGGTTGATGCCTGGCACAAGTTGGTCGACGAGTGGGACATGTCCGGATTGGACGACTTATTGGCTGATGATGCGGTGTTTCATTCGCCGGTCGTGCACACGCCGCAGCGGGGGAAGCAGCTCGTGAAGCTCTATCTCAATGCGGCCGCGATGACGCTTTACGACAGCAACTTCACATACGTTCGTGAGGTGGTCGGTGAGTCCGACGCGTTTCTGGAGTTCACCGCGGAGCTTCAAGGCATTCACATCAATGCAGTCGACATCATTCACTGGAACGCGGATGGAAAGATCGATGACTTCAAGGTGATGATTCGCCCGCTCAAGGCGGTCAATCTGCTTCACGGCATGATGAAGCAGATGCTAGGCCAAATGGGTCCCGGCGCGTCCGCAACTAATGCGTGATCCGCACACTAGCTGAGCGTTGAGAGCTTGTCTCGGTGCTTTGCCTGAAGCGCATTGTACTCGTCCTGCGTGAGATTGAGCGCCTTGGCGATGCGGCGAAGCTGGGTTTGCTCGTCGTGTTTGAGCACGTGGTCGGCAACCGCCATCTCGATCAGCACTTCGAGCACCTCGAGGCGTAGCTCTCGTCCGGCGAGATCTCGTAAATCGCGCGTCCAGTCGTGGTCGCCTAGCAGCGCCACGTGACTGATCTGGTCGGCCAAGAGCCCGCAGATTGCGTCGACACCCGCCTGGCTGAGGCCGTGCACGCGGCTCAGCTCCTTTTGAATCGTCGCCTCTTCTTGAGTTGAATAGTGCCCGTCCGCGTACGCGATCTTGGCGAGCAATCCGGCCACGGCGGTAACGATGCGACGTGTGGCATCGTCGGCGTCCCCGAGATACTTCTCGACGATTTCTGCGAGACGGTCCCTTGCCAGCGGGGTCAGTTCTTTGGGTTTGTCTTTGCCACGGAAGATCATCGCCGTCTCAATAATCCCGTCGCCGCCAATGCACAAGGCTCCTAGTGTGCAAGAAAAAAGATCCGCACACTAGAGTCCGGCTTTGACGCTGCCCCACACGATCGCACAGACCACCGCCGAGGCGACTCCCAACCACAGCCCGTCACGCACGAAGAACGGCAGGAGCAGGAGCAGCAGGCCGGACCCGAGCTGGACTGGCCGGTGCTGCTTCTTGCCGTACATGAACATCACGAAACCGATGCCGCTGACGATGAGGGAGACGAGTATATAGGCTGGGTCCAGCATCCCTACCTGGGTTTGTACGCGACTGCGGCTGATGACGGGCCTGCCAGCGGGATGATTTCGAATCGATTGAAGCCAACCTCCGTGCACCATTCCTTGAAATCCGCGCCGGTGTAATCGAACGCATCTCCGAACTCGACCAGCATGTTGAGGGACATCAACAAGCCGAACGCGTTTTCACGGCGCGCGTCGTCGATCAGCGCTTCGACGACGATGAATGCGCCTCCGGGGGGCAAGGCGTCATAGGCGAGCTTGATGAGATGCTTCTTCTTTTCGAGGTTCCAATCGTGAAGGATCATGCCCATGGTGATCACGTCCGCCTTGGGCAGTGGGTCAGCAAAGAAGTCGATGGGAGCCGTCGTGACGCGGTCGGACAGCCCCACCTGCGCGATGCGCCTCTTGGCAATCGGTTCAACCGGGGGAAGGTCCGCCGAGATGCAACGCATGTGCGGGTTGGCTGCGGCCACCATGCACGACAGCTGCCCAGTCGCGCCTCCCGCGTCGCAAAGCGTCTCGTAGCGCGAGAAATCAAATTTCTCCGCCAAGGCCTTGAAGTTACCGGCAGACACCCCCGCCATCGCGTTCATGAACTGCTCGAGCCGCTCGGGCGCCGCGTACAGCTTGGCGAACAGCGGTTCGCCCGAATCCTTGATCTCGTTTTGCGGCTGACCGGTCTGAAGCGCTTCGGTGAGATTCCCCCAAAATTGGTAGAGACGGCTGCTCGCCATCTCCAGAATCCCACCGATGTACTGTGGGCTCTTCTTGTCGAGGAACATGGCCGTCTCGGTCGTGTTCCCGTAGAGCGCATCGGGCCCGTCGCCGTCCCGGTCGAGAACGCCCAGCGCGACGAGGGCATCGGGGAAGTCGGGAATCGCGCGCGGATGAAGCCGGAGGCGTCGCGCGATCGCTTCACCCGTCAGTTTTCCTGCCCGCAGATGGGTAAACAGTTCGAGCTCGACGGCGGTCAGGAGCGTTCGAGAGCCAAAGAAGCCCATTCCGACCTGCATGATGTGTGAGGGGTCAAGGACGGGTCTAGTCATGATGCGGCTCCTGCGTGAAGCCGTATTCCTACAGCCGGACGTCCCGCAAAGGCAAACGAGAAAACGCTATTCTTCTTCGCTGGCGAAGAAGAACGTGCAGTTGGGCAGGTCCATGAACGCTTCCTGCGCTCGACGCAGGTCATCGATGATTTTGTCACCCGATCCCGACTCCAAAAACGCGACCACATCGTTACCGCGTTCCCACCAGAGCTCGGCCATTCCATCGTACGGCGCCTTCGTGCCCCGTGCCTGCATGATCTCTAAGTTCTGTTCCACGGCCAGGGCCAAGCTCAATACCGAGCGGATCGCATCCGATGCTTCCGCGAGCGCTTTCACCTGCTCGCCATACGCGACCCAGTGCTTGCGGAACTCCTGTTTGGATAGACCGGGCTTGCGACGAATACACTGAACGAATTTGATCATGCACGACTCCTTGGCCCCCACGGGAGACCTCCTCATTGTCACAAATCCAGGTTGCGGGCGCCAATATTAAACACGAACCGCGACTCGCTGGGGGCGAATCGAGGTCCGTGTCGGGTTGGGCTCGAAATTGGGGGAGGCTAGGCGGGCTGCGTCTGCTTCCTTTCGAAAAAAGCGTTGTAGATCATCGACGGGATGCAAACGTGCGTCGTCGCCACGAGGGTGGCCATTGCGACCATTACTCCGCCCGACACGTAACCTACTGTCGTCGCACCGGTGAAGAACGCGGCGCCGGTTCCGACCAGCCAGACCCCGCCCACGCCGCAAGAGAACTTCCCTTGCACCGTGCCTTGGGGGAGCGGGCACGTCCCTGTCAGGTGACGCACGCCATAGTTGTAGACGTAGTTGAATGGATGACTCGGAAGAAACACCGTCGCGATTGCGATCGCTGACAGCGTCCAGATGATCCCAGGCGAAGCGAGGGCGACACCTACCGCCAGGATGCTCGCGCAAAAGACATACGGCCATCGCATCCATTGGCCGATCTCGGCCAGCGCGTCGTCGTCCAGGTTGAAGCCTTGGATTTGCAGATATTTTCGTGTGTGATTCTTTGCCATGACGTACTCTTTTCTTGGCTGCGTGGAGTTCAGAAGGACAAGGTTGCGGCGCCGCCCTGGATGAGTTCGTGCATCACGCTGGCGCCGGTGATGACGGTGCCTTCGATGAGGTCGTCTTGTTCGTAGCCACGGCCCTTGATGCATGGGGTGCAGGCCCAGAGGTTGCCGCCGCGCTTGACGAAGTCCTGCACCAGGTCGCTCAGGGGCTCGAGCGGGTGGACTTGCGTGGCGTCGACGGCTCGCTTGCGGGCCAGGTCGACGGCGGAGCTCGTCAAAAAGATCGACACGTCGAGGCCGGACGTGATCCCTCCGTTGGCGATGGTGAAGGCGACGGACGAGAGCTCGCTCTCGAGGCCCTGAGTGATGAGAACGACTAGTTTGCGGCTTTCTTCAGACATTGTTCTTTCTCCTGATTCTTTCGTTGTTGCGGCGGGTTCAAAAAGGTTTGGTTAGGGCTTCACGGCGACGAGCGAGATGCTGTGCACCTCGTACTTGGTCGTCGCGCCATTGGCCTGGTCGCTGATGAATCGGTACTGCGGGTTCGGCTGCACCACCTGGATGCTCAAGCCGGCGTCGACGATGGCTTGCTGGTAGGCTTCGCGATGCATGGCGCCTCCGATGCAGGCGGCCCACAACGTGGCGTTGCACACGATTCCGCCAGGCAGCTCGACGCCAGTAACGATGTCGCTGAGCGCGATGCGTCCGCCGCGCTTCAGCACGCGGGCCGCTTCCTTGAATGTGGCTTCTTTGTTGGCGACGAGGTTGATGACGCCGTTGCTGATGACGGAGTCGAAGCTCTCGTCTTCAAATGGAAGCTGGTCGATGTAGCCTTTGACGTACTCGATGTTCGAGAAGCCCCCTCGTTCCCGAAGCTCGGAGGCCTTCTCGAGCTGGCCATCCGTCATGTCGATGCCGACGACCTGGCCGGTGGGGCCGACCTTGAGCGAGGCGACGAAGGAGTCGAGGCCGCTGCCGCTGCCGAGGTCGAGCACACGCTCGCCTGACTGCAACGCAGCAAGCTCGAAGTGGTGGCCGACGCCTGCGAACGAGTCCATCGACGGCGTGGGAACCCGGTCGAGGTCGTAAGGCGAGTAGCCAAGGCGCTCTGCGAGGGCGCGACCCATTTCAAAATGGAAGTCTCCGTGGGGGTCGTGCGCGACGCGCTCGTACATGTCTTTGACTTTGCTTTCGACTGCGTGTGTATCGACGGTGTTCATGGCTTCTCCTCGGTAGTTGCCGTTGTTGCCCGAGTACTTTGCAACCGCCGTGCCACACTTCGTCGCTGACGTTCGGCACGGCTCTTGGGGAGAAATGCGCGTAATTTATAGGGGTGAACGCTGCCCCATGTCCTTTCGGACATGTCCTTTTGGATATGAGTTGTCTCGGCTTATGTCGGATTCTGTATTATCCGTCGCTCATGGCAGTCGCTCGCGTGCTCGTCGTCGATGATGACCCCTCCATCCGTAAGATCATTGCGGATCGCATGCGTGCCCAAGGGCACGACGTAGAAGTTGCCGTTGATGGCGAAGCGGCGCTCGTCGCCATCGCCGACTTCGAGCCCGAGCTCATGCTGCTGGATATGAAGATGCCTAAGAAGGACGGGTTTGAAGTCCTCGAAGCCTTGCGGCGCAGCGAGTCTCCGCCTCAGGTGGTCATGATCACCGCGCATGGCAACATCGAGCGCGCCGTGCGGGCGATTCAGATGGGGGCAGCCGACTTCATCGCCAAGCCGTTCGAAGCTGCGCAACTCGATCACATCGTGTCGCGCGTGCTCGAAGCTGCGGGCCTTCGCCAACGTTTGCAGCGGCTCCAAACACAGCTTTCCGACCGCCATACACTCGTTCGCGGCGACTCAAAGGCCATGAAGGAGGCGCTGGGGCTCGCGGGTCGCGCGGCCGCGAGCAATGCAACCGTTTTGCTTCTCGGTGAAAGTGGGAGCGGCAAAGAGGTGATGGCCCGGTACATTCATCAGCAGAGCCCACGCGCGGACGAAGCGTTCATCGCGCTGAACTGCGCGACGCTGGCCGGTGACCTGCTGGAGAGCGAGCTGTTCGGCCACGAGAAGGGCGCGTTTACCGGTGCGCATAAATCGAAGCTGGGCAGCATCGAGCTGGCTGAGCGTGGCACGCTGTTCCTCGATGAGGTGGGCGAGCTTGCCATCGGCGTGCAGGCGAAGCTACTTCGCGTCCTCCAGGAGCGGCAGTTCCAGCGTGTTGGCGGCACGAAAACCCTCGATGCCGACATTCGAATCGTCGCCGCAACCAACCGCGACCTCCGCAAGGCAGTCGAGGACGGCGCGTTTCGGGAGGACCTCTACTACCGCCTCAACGTCGTTTCGGTTCGGCTGCCACCGCTTCGTGAGAGGCCGGAGGATTTGCAAGCGCTCGTGGAGCACGCCCTCGTCCGGTACACCGCAGAGCTCGCCCGCGCGTCGCTGACGATCTCGGACGAGGCGTGGTACCTGATGCGGACCTACCCGTGGCCGGGGAACGTGCGCGAGCTCAACAACGTCATCGAGCGTGCGGTGGTTCTCGCACCCGACGACCGGATTGAAGTCGACGACCTGCCCGAAGAGCTTCGTGAGCTCGAGGCGCCACCTGATCGAGACGCGAGCGCCGTCCGCGCGATTCCCTCGGAGACTTCGGAGATC
>JAFDAJ010000202.1 GCA_019313915.1 Deltaproteobacteria bacterium | reverse complement strand
GGACGCGACCTCAATGCGCTCCGGGCGAGGCTCCGCCTGCTCGCAGCCAACGAGCAAGACGCTGAACATAGCCATCCAGCAGAGTAAACTCCGCGCCCCCATGACTTGCGTCCTACCGAAGGTAGCGCGTCATGGCAAGAATAGGCCTATGTTTGGGGTTGCTCAGCGAGCCTGAAGCCGGGCGATCCGCTCTTCCAGCGGGGGGTGGGTCGCCATCAGCTTGCGCATGCCCCCGCCCCGGATGCCGAACGCGTTCAGCTCCTGCGGGAGCTGTGATGGTGCGTCTCGCATAGCCCTCAGGCGGTTGAGCGCAGAAGCCATCGCCCCAGCGCCTTCGAGGTCGGCGCCGCCGGCGTCCGCGCGGAACTCCCGACGCCTCGAGAACCAGGCCACGATCATGCTGGCCAGGACACCAAATGCCATTTGCAGTGCGATGTAGATCATGAATCGGCCCCGCTCGAACTGGCTCGAGATGATGTGGGCAACGAAGATCACGAAGGTGTTGAGCACGCCCTGGATGAGGGTGAGCGTCACCATGTCACCGTTCGCAATGTGCGAAATCTCGTGACCGAGGACCGCTTCGACTTCCTGCTTGTTCATCAATCGCAACAGCCCAGTGCTGACCGCGACGAGGGCGCTGTTGCGAAACATTCCGGTCGCGAACGCGTTTGGGTCGGGCGAATCGAATACCGCCACCTCGGGCATTCCGATCCCCGCTTGCTCCGCCTGACGCTTGACTGTGGTGATGAGCCACCGCTCGATGTCGTTCGAAGGGCTTTCGATGACGTGGGCCCGCGTGGATCTCTTCGCAACCCATTTGGAGATCGCCAAAGAGAAAATCGACCCGCCAAACCCGAATAGCGCGGCCCAAATCAGCATTTGGACGTAGGGCGCGTTCGGGGGAATGATGCCTAGCGCCGTGAGGACCGCCATCGCGATGGCCGCCATGAATAGGACGGCGATGTTTGTAGCCAGAAACAGCAGAATTCTCAGCATTCACGTACTCCTAAGGTCTGTACTTAAGACGCATTGGCCCCTCCGACAACTACACCGGGGGTGGTTTTCTTATTCCGTCACAAACCGCTAGCCCGCGGACAGGTCGTCGCCAAGCGCCTGCCGCTGGGCCTCGGAAAGCTCGGTTTCGGCGTCGATACCGGGCATTTCGATGCCGATGGCGACCGGCGCCTCCGGCCCGAGGGCAAACGCGAGATACTGCACCGACGACAGCCGCGTGTCCCCAACCTGCCGTGGGTCCCAAGTCGGCCGCGCCAAGCGACCGTCCGGCAGCTTGGCGTAGATGTGGTCGTTGAGACCCATCCATTCCTGCAATTTCTGGTCCCGCAACTGTTCGTCGTCGATTCCGACCATGAGGGTACAGCCGACCGTACCCGCCGGATGAATGAGCTCGTTGTACGTATCGAGCTCATGCCGGATGTCGTCTTCCTTCACGATGTGCTCGATGCGCATCATCTCTTGAATCTGGTAAAGCACCGTCTCACGGTTCTCGAACAGAAACGTGAAGTGCTCACCGACGAGGACACGGCGCACCGATTTCGCGCGAAGCGCGGAGTCGCGGATGGTTTCGCGCTGCTCACCATAGGTGACGTAGTCGAGGATGTCGGAGCGTTCGACGCGGTTCACTTCGGGTCTCCTTCAGGGGTCTCTCCGGAGGGTAGTGCTTTGGGTGCGTCGAAGCCATCCTCGCGATAGGCGCGGGCCAAAATTGACATGGGATGCAAGGGTTTTACGCCTGCGTGCTGCTGGAACTGAATTGCCGCGAGGGGGCAGTCCGTTGCCCAGATCTCCGCGTCGGCTTCGTTCATCTCGTCGAAGGCCTTCTGCCCAACGCGGATCGAATACTCGAAACCTTCGACCGTCATCGCGTGCGTGCCGTCGTGCCCGCAGCATTCCATGACGGTCACCGGCGCGACCCCCGGGATCTTGCGAAGGAGATCGCGTCCCTTGAAGCCGACCCCCTGGGTGCGGAGGTGGCAGGGCGTGTGGTACGCGACTTTGTCGCCGGGAGTACTCTTGAAATCGGTGTTGAAGCGCTCCTCTTTGCGTAGCGACCACACGAACTCACTCGGGTCCGCGACTGCCGCGGCCAACGTCTTGGCGCGTTCGCGGTCTTCTCCTTCGAGCAGCTCGGGGTATTCGCGGCGAAGCATCATCGAGCACGTCGGGTTGAGAACAATCACCTTTGCCCCAGCGTCCACGTGCGGCATCAGGCGGTTCAAGTTCGCGTGCGCCTTCTTGCGGAGCAGCTCGAGGTTGCCGCCTTCCCAAGCAGGCATGCCGCAGCACTCGAGACCTTTCTCGCAGCGCACGTCGACGCCGTTCTTCTCGAGCACCTCGACGGTGTCCATGCCGATCTGCGGCTCGTTGCCCTGGACGTAACAGGTTTGAAAAAGCACGACTTCTCCACCGACGCCCTTGGCCATCAGTCCCGCGCCCTTGGCCCACGATTCGAAGGTCGTCTGCGCGAAGTCCGGGAGGAGCTTGCGCCGATCGATGCCGACGAGCTTTTCCATGAACCACCGGTGAATGCCCACCCGGTTCATCACGTTAGCCATCCCAAAGCTGGCGCGCGCCATCGCGCTCGCACGGTCGGGGTCTTCGAGCACTTTGAGCCGTAGTTTGTGCGGCTGTTCGTGCTTGCGGTACCGAATCGCATCGTAGCGGTGGACGAGCTTCGGGAAGTCTAGCTGGAACTCGTGCCCGTCCCGCGGTGTATATGGGCACTGCACTTCACACAGCTTGCATTGAAAGCAAGCGTCCATGACGCGCTCGGTATCGAGCGGGGTCAGCTTGCGGACATCGCCGTCGTGCTCGTTGTCGATCGCGGAGAATAGGATCGGAAACGAGTCACAGTACTTGAAGCACATTCGGCAGCCATGACAGACTTCGAAGACGCGCTCGATTTCTTCGTCGAGCGCGTCTTCGTCCCAGTACTTCGCCTCGCTCGGGTCGTAACTCAACCCGTTGGTCGGCTGGTACGAGATCTGTCTCTTGGCTTCGTCGCTCACGCGCGGTGAAAGCCTTGATTACGAGATATCGTCGAGAAGCGACTGGAAGCGCCCCGCGTGGGACTTCTCGGCCTTGGCCAAGGTTTCGAACCAGTCGGCGATCTCGCCGAAGCCCTCTTCACGCGCGGTCTTGGCGAAGCCCGGGTACATGTCCGTGTACTCGTGCGTCTCGCCAGCGACGGCGGCTGCAAGGTTGAGTGCGGTGTCTCCGATCGGCAGACCCGTTGCCGGATCGCCAACCTTCTTGAGATAGTCGAGGTGTCCGTGCGCATGGCCGGTTTCGCCCTCGGCCGTCTCGCGGAAGTTGCCCGCAACCACGGGGTACCCTTCGACGTCGGCGACCTTCGCGAAGTAAAGGTAGCGTCGGTTGGCCTGGGACTCACCGGCGAATGCGGCGGCGAGGTTATCGTGGGTCTTACTGCCCTTGAGCTCTGACATGGCTTGTTCTTCCTCCGATGTGTTGCTTGTCTTCGACGACGCGAAGCACGCTCCGCGCCAGTCGAGATCGGGAGTTATCCCGGTCTTTGCCGCTCTCGTCAACGAGATGCCGCCAGCGAAGTGACGTCGGCGAACCGCATATCGTTACCGGCTCCAATTTCGGGGCTTCGGGTGCTACGTTCGGACGGTGACTGAGACGGCGCCGACCTTGCTCGATGTGCTTTCGGGGGACGCGGAGGCCGCGCCAAAGCAGAGTCTCCCGGAGGTCTGGGAGGCGTATCGGAGCGAGCGTGCCGCCGGTGCTTCTCCGTTCACTGCGGCTGTCATCGTGGCGTCGCAAGTTGATCGGCTCGGCTTTGCGTTCGCTGTGGGCTACCCCGCGGCCCTGGAACACATGATTGAGGGGGTGCGGTTACCATGTGCGCTCTGCGTCACCGAGGCCAACGGGAACAGCCCGCGCGCCATTGAGTCGACGCTCGCGCCAAAGGGCAACCGTTACCAGCTCGATGGTGCGAAGACCTTCGTCACGTTCGGAAATCATGCCGAGACGCTCATCATCGTTGCCAAGGCGGGCGAAAAGTCCGACGGCCGACCCGACCTCGCAGTCGTTCAGATCCCTGCCAATCGTAAAGGCGTCGTGCTTCAGGAGCTGCCAGAAACGCCTTTTGTTCCAGAAGTCCCACACACGAGCGTGCGGCTCGAAGGGGTCGAGGTGCTCCAGAACGAACGACTGCCTGGCGACGGCTACCTCAACTACGTGAAGCCCTTCCGGACTATCGACCTCGTGGGCCTGGCTCGTCGGACGCGAGCGTCCGCAACGCTGATCGCAGAGCTCAGCGCCGATCTGGTGGCGCTCGACCGCCTGCGAGATGAAGCCCCGCTCGATCCGCGGGTTCACGTCGCGCTCCACGGCGTGTACCAGCACGTGACACGGCTCACCGGCAGCGAAGACTTCGCGAGGCTCTTGGATGGCGCACCTGCCGACGAGCGAGGTCGCTGGGAGCGTGACCGGGCGCTTCTGCGAGTTGCCTCCAAGGCACGCAAGGCTCGCTTTGAGCGGGCAGCGAGGGAGCTCGGTTGATGTCAGGCGCCTACGCGGCGTCCGCGCCTTCTTTAACCGGCGCGTATCCGCCTGCGCTTTGGTATGCGTACGAGCCGGGTCCGTAGCCCTCACCCTTGATCCTGAGGTCGGCGTCGTTCAAGACCGCACCGAGCAGGCGCGCGGAAACGCTGTTGAGCTGCTTTCGCGCCCCCGAGACGGCGTGCAGGGTGCTAGTTCCCGCCCGAACCACGAGCAGTACGCCGTCGACCTGTGGGGCAAGAATGGCCGCGTCGGTCACGGCGCCCATAGGCGGACTGTCAAACAGGACGTAGTCAAACTGCGCCAACAGGTCGTCCTTGAGACGGCCAAAGGCCGCCGAGGGGTAGTCAAACTGCGCAAACAGGTCGTCCTTGAGACGGCCAAAGGCCGCCGAGTGAATCAACTCGGATGGGTTGTGTGGAATAGGCCCCGAGGTGAGGACGCTCAGGCCATCGATTTTCGTTTTGTGTACGGCAGCGTTGAGGGAAGTGCGTCCTTCGACCACTGTGGTGAGGCCGACATCGTTGCTCACATCGAGGACGTGGTGAAGCCTCGGTCGCCGCAAGTCGGAGTCCACCAGGAGCACAGAGCGCCCGAACTGCGCCAAACTAATCGCCAAATTGCTCGCGATCGTGGTCTTTCCTTCTAAGGGCATCGCGCTGGTCACGACGAAGCTTCGCAGAGGATCGTCCACCGACGTGAATGCCAGATTGGTGCGAATCATCCGAAATGTCTCGGCCGCCGGCGACATGGGTTCGTTGACGACGATCAGCTCGCCGGGTGCGTCGGGGACGCTGATCTCCGTCGG
>JAFDAJ010000002.1 GCA_019313915.1 Deltaproteobacteria bacterium | reverse complement strand
ATACGTTCGCGCGCTGCGCCTGACTAGCTCTGTTGCGGAACGCTGACCCGAACCAGCACGTCGGGCTTCACCTTCAAGGCTCCAAGTGCCGCCGTAAAGGGCTTGATCCCGAAATCCGGCTGATGGAGCTTCAACTCGGCCACCCATCGACCGCCCGTGGCTCGGACGCTGGTCTGGATGCTGCGGGACTTGCCGTACAGCTGAAGCGTCCCTTCGACCGCGAACCCCTCGCCGCGTTCCACGACGTTGGTCGAATCGAAGCGAATCTCGGGGTGCTTGCGCGTTCGCAGCACGTCCTTGGTGACGTTGTCGTGGATTTTCTTCTTGTCGCCCTTGCTCAGCGTCGACGGGTCGTCGCGTCCGTCGGCTTGAGCACAAACGACTTGGATGCTGCTCGGATCGAACGTGGCTTTGATCTGATGAGTCGTGTCGTCGACCTCGATCGAAAACCGCTCGACCTGCAACTTCAAGTCGTGAGCAAGCCGGGCCAAGAGCCCGTCTTTGAATGAGAAGAGAAGACATTCGGAATTGTAGGCGTTGTACCGAGCCATCGTCGGCGATGTAGCTCACCGCCACAGAATGGGCCAGTTTGTTTACAGTACTATTACAGTCACGGCGTCTTGACGTAATACGACCCAAGGAGAATGAACATTTCCTCTTCAGTCGTGACGCCGCCGCCAGCCGGGCACGCGTCGCAAATGCCACCTTCACCGCAGACCATGTCATCGCCGTTGCAGGCCATGCCCTGGTCGGGACCGCCGAAGCAGGAGCGCTCCTCAGGAACACAGCCGCACGTGAAGATCTTGAAACCGGCGGCCTCCGCGAAAGGAGCAATGCCATCTACGAAGTCGCAGGTCTCTGCCTCTGGCTTGAGTGACTCCCGGCGAACTTCCGAAGGGTTGTTCTCTCCGTTGTCAAAGACGGCGCAGTACTTGAATGTGCGCTCCTCCACGGTATCGCTGTCAAACGAGAGAATCCCGTCACCGGTGAACCGTTGATAGAGGGGGTCCGCGTAGTCGAAGCTCGTGTAATCCGGCTCGCGTTCCTCGGGCTGACAGTCTGGTCCGGGGTCACAGGGCTCGTTCGGTGGGTACCAGGTACGCCACTTCTTACCAAAGCGATGCGTGTGCGAGCTCAGCGTGAGCAGCTGGCCATGCTGCGGAATCGTGTAGGTCGTGCAGACCTCCTTCGAAGTGAAGGCATCGATCTGCCCCATGCCGAAGATGTCGCGCGCATCGAAGATCTGTTTGCGTAGAAAGACTGACTCCTCCGCGGGGGCGAACTCGAGGTTCATCCATTGCTCGAGCGAGGTGTCTTGCGTCGTGAGGTTGAACGCGTGACTGTCCCACACGACAAAACCCTTGACGGGCATGAGCGAGTAGACGTCCGGCGGATAGTCTTCGACGAAGGCGGCCTCCTGTGCGGTGGCCAGGTTGATCCTCACCTCGGCACGGCCGAAAAGACCCGCCGCGGTGCCCATTTCGTCAGGAGCGTTGTCGTAGCTGATGCAGGCGACGGTGACCTCGGGAGTGGTGGCGCACTGACTGCGCTCACCGCATTCGTCGCTTCCCGGGGTGCAAGTCACGCCGGCGTTTGCCCCGCCCAGGCAGGCCCAGTTCTTCCAGGACTCGTCCATCGGATCCCACTGCTCGGGGCTATCGTCGGGCGGAACGTAGAACTCGACGATGCTGTGGTGAGACTGGGGATCCATCGCTAGTAAGACGTTGTTGAACGAAAAGCACTCCCGGCCCGAGCCACCTTGGGTCTCGCCGCATGGAAGCCTGAACTCTTCCGGGACGCGGTCGGAGTAGTCGTAGTAGGTGACGAAGCAAACCTCGCCTTCCTGCTCGGCCGGGACATCCCAGCCGCCCGAGTAGAACTGAACCCCTTTGCCGGCCGCGGGGGGCGCAAGCGGTTGAATCTTGTTCGGCGCAACATCGCCCTGCAGATCACAAGAAGCGAACTCCTCGGAGCCGTCCACAATATCGGTCTCCGGAGCGCCACCCCGGATCCATGCGCGCAGCAAGCCGAGATCCTGCTCGCTCAAGGCGCTGCCCCCGATTGGCATCGTGGCCCCGGAGATACCCATCTCGCTTAGGCTCGGCGCGTTCACGTTCGCCGCCACTTTGAGGTAGAGAATGCTGAGGTCCTGCTCGGCGGGAAAGACGCGCTTGAAGTCGCCTGTCGTCGCATCGACGTTGATCAGGCTCGCGTACGCACTCTCGGGTCGAAGGTCGAGCCCGGCGTTCGCGGCTTCACCGTGACAGGCCGAAGCAGTGCATCCTCGCGCCTCGAAGATCTGCTGCTGAACCTGAGCGAATGTGCTGTCGGCATCGCACTTCTGCGCGGTGCCGCCCGAGCCGTCGGCTCCACATGCCGCGATGAACAACGCAGCGAAGGCTGCGATCGCGTATTGAACGGGTTTCATTAGTCACTCCAAACGGGGTTTTAGCGTAAGTTAGGGCCGGATTGTTTCTGATTGGGCTATCAGTGCAAGTACAAAATGTGAGATGTACTCAGCTTGATAACCTTTAAGCACCATTTATTGGCCCTTAGGATTAAGGTTCTTGCACATAGTACGATCCCAGCGGGATGAACATCTCGTCCGCCGTGGTCACGCCGCCTACGAGCGGGCATGCGTCGCAGGTGCCGCCCTCGCCACAGAGCGAGTCATCGCCGTCGCAGAGCTCTCCTTGACTGTCGCCGCCTAAGCAAGCGCGTTCGATGGCGTCGCAGCCGCAGAAGCCAAAGAAGAAATCGCATGCCGGCGTATTGGGTTTAGTGGACTCACGCTTGACCTCGAGAGGATTGTCGGCGCCGTTGTCGTAGACCGCACAAGCCTTGAACGTGCGGCCGGCTGCGTCAGCCGCGGGGTAGCTGTTCGGAGGGTCGTAGTAGGTATAAAGCGGATCGTCGTAGAGCCGACTCAGGTAGTCGGCCTCGGTCTGCGGCGGAAGACAGTTGTTGGCCCCCGCGCACGGTTCGTTGGGCGGCAACCAAATCCGGAAGAGCTCGCCGTGAGCATGCATGTGTGAGCTGAGCGACAGCAACTCCGAGTACCGCGGCAGTGTCCAGGTCATGCACACCTCACGTTTGGCGAAGGGAGCAACCGGGCTCATGGCGAAGATTTCGCCGGCTTCGAAGATCTGGCGGCGCAGCCAGCTACGCTCCGATTCGGGCGCAAAGGTGAGGTTCACCCATTGCTCGATCGAGGTCGCCTTCTTGGTGAGGTTGAACCCATGGCTGTTCCAAGAGACGAAGCCCTTGAGCGGCAGCACCGAATACACACCGACTGGCGGGTCGTCGATGAACGTCGACTCCTGCGCTCCGGAGAGCCCCACCTGGCTCCCGGTCGAACCGCCGCCCGGTCCCAGACCGAAGTCCGGCGGCGCGTGGGGATATCCGACACACGCGACTGCGGTGACCGCCGGAGTCGTACATTGGCTGCGCGGACCGCAGCCATTGGCCACCATCGGGTCGCAGCTCTCGCCGGCTTTGTCGCCACCCAAACACGCCCAGGGCCCCCAGTTGCCACCATTCGGGTCGGAGTCGGGCGTGTAGATGGTGATGATGCTGTGGTGCGACTGGCCGTCTTGGGCGAGCTCGTTGCGGCGAAACGCAAAACACTTTCGGCCTTCGCCGTACTCATCGCAGTCGACTTGGTATTCCGGGGGGACCTGGTCGGTGAAGTCGTAGTAAGAGGCAAAGCAGACCTCGTCTTCAGCCTCGGCATCGATCGCCCACCCACCCGCATAGAACTGCAAACCTTCGTCTGCAGCGGGAGGCGGAAGGGGGTTGATCTTGTTGGGATCCGGGTCGAACGTACCGTCGCAACCGAGAAGCTCGAGCGTTCCGCCGACGATCGAATCCGCTGGTGCACCCGCCCGTATCCAGAGTCGCATGGCCTCGAGTTGATCGGCGCTCAGGGGATCCAGGTTGATCGGCATCGACTGACCGAGGTCGCCGAGGTCGGTGCCTTCGGTCGCCGCGGCTAGCTTGCCGTACAGAAGACTGCGCCCTTGGTCGCCGGGAAAGACACGCTCGGTCGAAGGATCGATCGTGCTCGGTTGCCGGACCAGAGCATCAAACGAAGCGTCGGCACGGAGATCGAGACCCCCGCTGAGCGTCTCGCCGTGACACGCGCTCGCCGTGCAGCCGTTGGCCTCGAACACCGTCGCTTGAATCGCGTCGTACGTATTGGCGTAGTTGCAATCCTTGGGGGCGGTGCCGCCGTTCGAGTCGGAACCGCTGCACGCGGCCAGGAGGAACGCTGAGGCGGCGCTGAAGATAAGTAGCTGTGGAATGAGCTTCGGCATTAACTTTATTGTCCCGTAGTTGTAGAGATGGGCCGACACTGCGTCAATTGACTCTCATTCAATTGACGGACAGCAAGGGTCCGCGCAAGTGTGGTGCCCCGACTGAAGGATACGCGATGCCGCTCGAAAGCCTATTCAAAGCCGCCAACTACGCGGTGATTCCGTTCTGGCTCCTGTTGATGGTCGCGCCGCGATGGTCTTGGACGCAGCGATTGGTGCACGGCCCGGTCGTTGTTCTGCTGCTCACACCGATATACGCCTACCTGTTGTTCGGCTATGCGCCGCCGCCGGAGGGCATGGCGTTCAGCTCGCTCTACGGTGTGATGGTCGGCTTCTCAACGCCGCACATCGTCGTCGCCGGTTGGATTCACTACCTGATCTTCGACCTCTTCGTGGGTGCCTGGGAGGCGCGCGATGCGCAACGGCGGGGCATCCCACATCTCATGGTCGTTCCGTGCCTCATCGTGACGCTGATGGTCGGCCCGGTCGGCCTTCTGCTCTACGTGCTCGTGCGGTTCTTCGCCAAACGAGTTCTCGAGTACGACGAAGCCGGCGACCAGTAGGGCGAGCGCCAAATGAAAAAGGGCCAGCGCCACCAACGGCGCCGGCCCTTTTGGATCAGGACTCCCACCAAGGGGGGGAGTTTGCCTAGGGGCTAACTCGCCCGAACCTCCGATGAGAGTCCGATTCTAGAATTGCTGTCCATATGCGCATTCCTCCCCCGGCAATGCCGGCGCTCTTGGGTCTCTGGGCACCATGCCCAGACCACGCGGAGCGTTCCTTGGTGGTTAGACCCGCGGATATCGCGGGCCGTTTCACGGCAACGAGTGTCCCTTCGGACTTCGCACCAATGCGGGGCAATCTACCCAACCGTCGCCCATGGTAAGTCGCGTCACAACGAAGTCGCATCGCAAAAAGCAGTCGCATCGCAAAAAGGGGACTCCTTTTTGGGGCAACGCCACTCACTCTTTGAAGATACCCGGTACGGTCGATCGAGCCAAGTCTAGAACGCAGTTAGAGGAGGAATTCGTCTTGCAGCTGGAGAACTTGGAGGTTCCGTCCGCTCACGTGCGCGAGTTCTCGCAGCACTCTGGCCTCGAATGTCGGCTTTATGTGATAGAGCAGGATCGGAAGCTCGTCGCTTTGCGTGAGCTTGCCTAGCTCGGACGAGAGTGTGTCCGGAGTGAGATGCCGGGACTTGTACGCGAGGTCGGCTTCATCGTTCGGGAATGAAACTTCCATCAGCAGCGCTTGAAGATCATCAAGTGCGTTGATGTGCGTCCAAAGCTCCTCGGTCGGTCCTGTGTCTCCACCGTAGACGATACTCGTGGCGTTTTGACGGATGATGAATGCGGACGTGTCCACGGTGTGATTGACCATGACCGGCGTGACTTGGTAGCCATCCACATCGGCCGACTGATTGGGCTGCAATTCGACGAACCGCACAGTCGGACCGTCCTTGGCATCGATTTGGGTGAAGTCGGGCCAGATGACGTCGTTGAAGAAATGCCTCCGCAGCGCCTCGATGGTGGCGGGGACCCCCACGATGTCGAGCGTCGAACCGCCTTGCTGACAACGGTTGTCGGCGAGCGTGGCGAGATCGCGAATGTGATCCATGTGTGGATGACTCACTAGGACCGAACGAATGCGTTCCTGCTCGCGCAAAGAGAGCGAGCTCGTGATGGCTCCAGCGTCGATCGCGACCTCATCACCGACGAGAAAGCTCGACGTTCGATGCTTTGGCGTTTCGCCGCCGTGGCAACCGAGCACGCGGAGCTGCATCAGGACTCCCTCGAATTGCGAATGAACTCGAGGAACTCCTCGAGCCGCGCGTTGTCTTTGATCAGCACGAAACCGGCGGAGACTTCGAGCACGCCGACGCGTGTAAGGCGTCGGAGCGCACCGCGAACGTCGTTCTTGTCGACCCCCAGCTTGAGCGCCAGCTCCTTGTCGGTGATGTCGGGTGCGGTTGAGCCTTCGGCGCTTTGAATCATGTCCTGCAGCTCCAGAACGACGCGAGCAGTAATGTCGTCTTCGAGTAGAACGTCGATGAATCGGTTTGCATTTTCGAGGCGTTCGGCGAGGTGTCGAATCAGGCGAATCGCGACCTCTCCAGCGCCGGACACCATCTCTTGAAGCTTGTCGGCAGGGATCTTGAGCAGCTCTGCGTCCTCGATGACCTCGGCTGTGGCCGAGCGAGGCTGACCCGTGACGACGGCCATCTCACCGAAGAAGTCACCGGGACCGAGAGTCGTCACCACCCGCTGGCGGCCGTGAGATTCTTTCAGGACGCGGACCTTGCCCGCGCGAATGACGTACATGGAGCCACCAGGGTCTCCCTGACGAAACACCGTCGTGCCCCCTGAGAGACGAACTCCAAATCTGTCAGCCAAAGACCGATCCGTCATGCCCCGCCTCCGACAATGTAGCCCGCTCGGAAGTCGACCGCCAGAGTGTTACGCCGTAATCTGGCGTTCGGGCTTCGATGTGGGTCGACTGGCAGCAACTGCAGGATATCGCGCCCGCGCTGGGCGTCGTGCTCGACCTGCTGATCGCGCTTGCTGCATCCTCGCACGTGATTCTGCATAAGGACGACACGCGGGCGGCCACGGCCTGGGTGGGGCTGATTTGGCTCGTCCCTTTTGTGGGCGCGATTCTCTACGTGTTCCTGGGGATCAATCGGATCCAACGGCGCGCGAAGGTGCTCAAGTCTGGCGCGACACAGTTCAGTGTTCCGCTCGACGCGGCGCCCCGTTCGCCTGCCGACCTGGACCGGGAGCTCGGGAGCGATCGCGCGCGTCTCATCGAGCTCGCGCGAGTCGTAGGCAACGTCACGCAGCGCCCCTTGTTGGTGGGCAACCGCGTGGACCGTCTCGTCGATGGCGATGAAGCCTATCCGGCCATGCTCGAAGCGATTCGAAGCGCGCGCGAATCGATCTCGTTCATGAGCTACATCTTCGAAGCTACGGGCGTCGGTGGCGCGTTTGTCGAAGCGCTTGCGGATGCACGGGGGCGCGGCGTCGAAGTTCGCGTGTTGATCGACGACGTGGGAACACGCTACGGGCGGCCGCGGATCCATCGCGTCTTGAAGAAACGAGGCGTGCCGGTGGCAAAGTTTCTGCCCGCCTTGCTGCCCCGCTCCTTCGCGCACTTCAACCTGAGGAACCATTGCAAGATCCTGGTGGTCGACGGACATGTGGCGTTTACCGGCGGCATGAATATCCGACAGGGCTCGATGTTGGCGTCCAATCCGAAGCATCCAACCAAGGACTTGCACTTTGGCGTCGCCGGCCCCGTGGTGGCACAGCTTCAAGAAGTATTTGCGAGAGATTGGGCCTTTACGACCGGCGAGAAGCTCCAAGGCGGTCTCTGGTTCCCGGAGCTAGAACCCGAGGGGGAGACTCTCGCGCGGGGCATAACGGACGGCCCGGACCGGGACATCGACAAGCTTCATTGGGTGTTTCTCGCGGCGATTGGCTCCGCGCGGCGATCGATCCGAATCATGACTCCGTATTTCCTGCCTGACAGGGTGCTGATGAAGTCGCTTCACCTCGCCGCGCAACGCGGAGTCGAGGTGGACATCATCGTTCCGGAGGTGGCGAACCTGCCTGTCGTTCGTTGGGCAATGTGGGGTCACTATCGCCAAGTGCTTCGCGATGGCATTCGACTGTGGCTTTCGCCGCCACCGTTCGATCATTCGAAGCTGTTCGTCGTCGACGGGTACTGGTCTTCGATCGGTTCCTCAAACTGGGATCCGCGGAGCTTGCGTTTGAACTTCGAGTTCAACATCGAGTGTTACGACGAGGAGCTCGGGGCCAGCCTCGAAGATCACGTGCGTCACCGGCTGCGGGACGCCCGTTTGCTGACCTCCGAGGAGCTCGAAGCCCGTTCGATATTTCAAAAGGCCCGCGACGGGACCGCTAGGCTGATGACCCCCTACCTTTGAGCCCGGGCAAGCTCGCGTAGGCGACGCGCGGTGGCCGGTGCTGCCGCGGGATCCAGGGAAAGATGCGCCCTGAGGACTGCGAGGTCTTCCGGCTCGTCGATGTCGTACCAAGGGGCAATCGTTGCGACGACCCGTTGAGCGTTGGCCCTCACGGTGTCCCCGAAGGCGTGGGCGGTGGACCAGCGAACCCCCTCGAAGCTGGGCCGCACGGAATGCGACGCGCCGACCGCGTAGTAACCTCCGTCATTCGCCGGGCCAAGCACGATCGGGGCGTTTTCGAGTGAATCGAACGCGGCGCCGATGAGCTCGATCGGGAGGGTCGGCGCATCACTTCCGATGATCAACACGCGTTGGTAATGCCGAAGCCCTTCGTCAAAGGCGGCGGCAAGCTTCACCCCGAGGTCGCCTGGCGGCTGCAAGTGGGCAGTTGCGCCCAGGCGGCCCGCCCATTCGGATACCCGCTCGTCGTCCGGACCGGCTGACCAAAGCGCCACATCGAGGCGCCCCGCCGCGCGAATGCGCAAGCACAGACGAAGCGTATCCTCGACGAACGCTTCGTAGAGCTCGGCCGCGCCGCGCTCTCCGAAGAGGCCCGCAAGCCGTGTTTTCACCGTGCCTGCAGTAGGCGGTCGCGCAAACACGACCAGTTGCGCTAGCTCCATGCGTAGCGACCTAGCAGCCAGAGGATCTTAACGCCCGCACCCACCGAACCTCGGAAGGTGCCGCTAACTTTAGAGACGCCGATGCGCTGCCGGTACGAGACCGGCACTTCGCCATAGGCGACGCCTCGCTGCGCGGCCTTGATCTGCATCTCGACCGTCCAACCGTAGTTGCGGTCCTGCATCTGGAGAGCCTGCAAAGTCTCCCAGCGGATTGCGCGAAAGGGCCCGAGGTCCGTGTAGCTGACGCCGTAGAGGAGGCGAAGCGCGGTGCAGGCGATGGTGTTGCCGACCTGTTGTTGCGGGCTGAGTGCGCCCTGGTCACGTCGGCCACGTGCGCGCGAGCCGATCACCATGTCGGCATCGCCGGCGAGGATTGGGTCGATCAGCGACGGAAGCTCGTCGGGGTGGTCGCTGTAGTCGCCGTCGAGGAAGACGACGATGTCGGGTGGGTTGGCTGCGAGATGCGCGAGGGCTTTCAGGCAAGCTGCGCCGTAACCGCGTTCGGGCTCGTGGACGACCTCAGCCCCGTTTTCGCGCGCTACTTCAGCGGTGCGATCGGTGGAGCCGTTGTCGGCGACGATGATGCGGCGAACTGGGGGGCGGGGGATTTCGCGGAGGACGAGGGGTAGCGCCGCTTCCTCGTTCAGAGCGGGAATGATGACAGCGACGTCTTGCATGAGGTGGACGTACGTCGACGGAGCGTCGTGGTTATCGCAGAGTATGGGCCCTTCATCCCCACTCCGCCGCCCCCACGGGAGCGCCTGGGGGGCAGTCCCCTTTTTGGAGGGGTTAAGTCCGCCTACAGGCGCTTCGAGTAGTACTCGATGACTAGGTCGATTTCGAGGGCAAAGGGGACCGAGTCTACTTTGGGGAGGCCCTTGACCGTGGCGATCGTTTTACTCTCGTCGAACTCGACCCATTCGGGGCGAGCGATGCGCACGTCCTCGAGGGCGGCAGCGACTGCGGCTAGGCTCTGGCTGCGTTCGCGGAGACTCACGACGTCGCCTTCACGTACCCGGTACGACGGGATGTCGAGGCGCTTGCCGTTGACGAGGAAATGACCGTGGCAGACGAGTTGACGGGCCGCGGGGATCGTCGGCGCAAAGCCGGCGCGGAAGACGAAGTTGTCGAGGCGACGCTCGAGGAACTCGACGAGCTTGTCACCGGACGGATCCTTGCTGTGCACCGCTTCGCGGTAGAGCCGTCGGAACTGGCCTTCGTTGAGGCCGTAGTTGAATCGCAGCTTCTGCTTTTCGAGGAGCTGCTTCTTGAAGTCGCTCACCTTGCGGCGACGCGCCGACTTCGGTCCATGGACGCCGGGGGGATATGGACGATTCCACATGCTCTTGCGCGAAAGGCCGGGCAGGTCGATGCCGAGCGCTCGCATGCGCTTTACCCGCGGTCCTGTGTATCGAGACATCTATAAAGGCTCCTGGTGCGAAATCCCTGGACTTTTGCCCGGTCCGCACGAGGCGGCCCTTATACGGCAATCTGCGGGGGAGGCAAATTGAGCCGGAATCCGGGCCCTGAGTCCCTGGCAGCCGGGTAGCCGGCCGGCAAATTACCCAGTAATCAAGCCGGATGGGGGAGCCCCGAACCATTCATTTCGTGTCGCTCGGCTGCGCGAAGAATCGCGTCGACACGGAGGTCATGCTCGGGGTGAGCGACCAGTCCGGCTTCCAGGTGGTGCAGGACGCCGCCGAGGCCGAGGTGATCGTCATCAATACCTGCGGCTTCATCGGCCCGGCCAAAGAGGAGTCGATCAACGCGATTCTGGAGATGACCGCCCACAAAGAAAGCGGCACCTGCGACAAACTGGTGGTCACGGGCTGCCTCTCGCAGCGCTACCCCGAGGAGCTCGCCAGCGACCTTCCCGAGGTCGATCATTTCCTCGGGTCGAGCGACATGTTGAAGCTGAAACGGGTCCTCGGCGGGGTAAGCGATCGGATGCTCGTCGGGAACCCGGCGCACTACACGATGCGCGCGGACGATCCGCGCGTCCTCACCGGGGAAACCCACCGGGCGTACGTGAAGATCGCCGAAGGCTGTAACCGCGAGTGCAGCTTCTGCGCGATCCCGTCGTTCCGTGGCAAGCAGCGATCCCGAACCATCACGGACTTGGTCCGCGAGGCCGAACGCCTCTCCGCTGCGGGAGTGGTCGAGCTGAACCTGATCAGCCAAGACACGATTGCGTATGGCCGGGACCTTCCGGAGCGAGAGTCGTTGGCTGAGCTGCTGGCGGCGCTGGGGGACGTGGGCGGAATTCGCTGGGTGAGGGCGCATTACCTCTACCCCGAGAAGCTCACCGACCCGTTGGTCGAGGTGCTCTCTCAGCACGACAAGGTGCTCCCCTACATCGACATGCCGCTTCAACACGCGTCGGACAACATGCTGCGCGCGATGCGGCGCGGTCACGGCGGCGACCGAATGTACGAGGTGGTCGAACGGCTGCGGCGCGCAATCCCCGACCTCGTGTTTCGAAGCACGTTCATCGTCGGACACCCCGGCGAATCGGACCAAGACTTCGACGAGCTTCGCAAGTTCGTCGAATGGGCCGAGCTGGATCACGTCGGCGTGTTTCTCTACTCGCCGGAGGACGGCACGCGGAGCGGTGAGATGCCGGGCGCGGTGGACGCGGCGGTCGCCGAAGCGCGGCACGCGGAGCTGATGGACATTCAGCGACCGATCAGTCGAGGGCGCCTGGACCTGCGGGTCGGCACGGAGCTCGACGTGCTAGTGGAAGGTGTCAGCGACGAAAGCGAATGGCTGCTGCAGGGCCGGTGGTGGGGCCAGGCGCCCGAGGTCGACGGGAGCGTCTACCTGGCGAACGGAACCGCGCAGGCCGGCGAGATCCGGCGAGTTCTGGTCACCGACGCCGCGGACTACGACCTGATGGGCGACTTCATCGACGCAGCGGGCGAGCGCGATGCGCCCCCCGGCGCAAAAGATCCCCGAAAACCCAAAGTTAAGCTACGAACGCTACCGTGAGGTGGACTCGGCTCGCTCTAGTGCTTGCGTCGCTTGGAGCCATGGGCGGCTGCGCGACGGCGGTTCCAGCCATGAGCGGCGCTTCGACGACACCTAAGAACCGAACCGACTTCGGCCTGGGCGGCGCCGCGCGGGTGCCCCTCGGCGATTTGAAGGACCCGGTGGTGCTCGATCCGGGTGAATCGCAATACCGCTACGCCGCCGACGCGGGCGGCGTAGTTCCCATGGCGTACGGCCGATATGGAATCGCGGAGAACTGGGACCTCGGCCTCATGGTGTCGGGCGCGACGGTCCGAGCCGAGGCGCGCTACGAGAAGGTGCTCCAAGAGGGAACGACTCGATCAGCCCTGGTGGTGGGGCTCGCGCCCTATGGCGGCTGGATTCCCGACCGCGATCAGTCCGGAAGCGGCGGCCGTGTGGGATTCGAGGTTCCGTTCGTATACGGGGTCGAGATCGGCGGCGTGTACGAGATCTGGATCGGCGCGCGCGGCAGCGGAGAATACGTCTTCGGCGACTTCCAAGTCGCCGGATCGACGCAGAAGGCTAGCGGCGCGGGTCTGCGGGCGGGACCGGTCATCGGGATGGCGCTCGGTGTGCGGCGGATTCACGCACTCATCGAGCTGACGGCCGCCTACGAACACTGGTTCATCGATCATGCGGGAGCGTCGCTCAATCGCGGCGGCTTCGTCCTCATTCCGGGCTTTGGGATTCGTCTCCGCCTGTGACAATCAGGCGGCCTTGGGCCGGCGCGAGCGCTTCTTCTGCGGCCGCGGCTCTTCGTGATCGGCGCGAAGGAGGTTGCCGACGAAAGCACCCATCAGCGCCATCATCGTCGCCATCATCGTCCCGAGTACATAGGCGCCGACGGAAAGTTGATAGACGTCGGCGATGCTCGACAGGAAGGTCATGGTGGGAATCGCAGCCAGCAACCCCCCCACGGGCGGTTCGATGAAGTTCTTTCCTGGCGAGACGTAGTTGATCGCGGCCGCGCCGAGGAACCACAACACGATGGTGATGACGATGCCCGCGAAGCCCTGTGGGTCGTATGCGGGAACCACAAGTGGCAGTAGCGCCAAGGCCAGCGCCGCCATGACGAGGAAGAGGCCGAACGAAATGAAGACCCATCGAACCTCGAAGCCGTCTGGCTGGTGCCGTCTGGCGTACAGCTCCGCCTCGCTGAGCTCAGACGCGAGCTCGGACAGCCGCGCCCCGCAGGAGCTGCAGCGCTCGGATTCTTTTGGATTGCCCGCGCCGCACACGTGGCATTCGATCTCTTCGGCAGCCATATCTCCCTCACTCGACTGGTTCAGTGTCCCCGGGGCGCATTGTCTACGCCCGGCCGCACGAGTGCAACTGCCTGTACCTGCGAAGGAATCCGTGCGTACTTGACGCCGGGGGCGTGGCGGCTACCTTCCCGCACTGCCCGAAATTTCCAGGCTGAAGGAGGCCTAAATTGGCCCGTTTCATCGACGAGCTCAAGCGTACGCATTCCTGTGGTGAACTGAGAGAAGAGAACATCGATCAGGAGATTGTGCTCTTCGGCTGGGTGCAGAACCGGCGTGACCACGGCGGTTGCATCTTCATCGACCTGCGTGACCGCGATGGGCTGACCCAAGTGATCTTCGACCCCGAGACCACGGACAAAGAGGCTTTCGAAACCGCCGACCGCGCGCGGTCGGAGTGGGTGCTAGGGGTTCGAGGCAAAGTCCGCGATCGTGGCACGAAGGACGACGGCACGAGTCTTCACAATCCGCGGCTCGCGACCGGCGCCATCGAGGTCATCGCGCTCGAAGCGACGATTTTCAACAAGGCCGAGACGCCCCCATTCGAGATCGAAGACCAAATCACGACCGGGGAAGACAAGCGCCTCGAGTACCGCTATCTCGATCTACGGCGCGCACCTCTGCAGAAGAACTTGATGATGCGGAGCCAGCTCAACCACGAGGCACGCAACTACTTCAACGAGAGTGGTTTCGTCGAGGTCGAGACACCGTTCATGGTGAAGTACACGCCAGGTGGCGCGCGAAATTTCCTCGTCCCCTCGCGACTGTACGGTGGCCACTTCTACGCCTTGGCGGAAAGCCCGCAGCTCTACAAACAGCTGTTGATGTGCGCCGGCTACGACAAGTATTACCAGATCGTTCGTTGCTTCCGCGACGAAGACTTGCGCATCGACCGGCAGCCCGAATTCACTCAGGTCGACGTCGAAATGTCGTTCATCAATCAGGACGATTTGTTCAAGGTCCTCGAGGGGCTCGTATTTCGGCTTTGGAAAGAGGTGCTTGGCGTCGACTTGGTCGAGCGATTCCCGAGTGGCGAGTTCCCGCGGCTCCCGTATGCGGAGTCGATGGAGCGTTTCGGCAACGACAAGCCCGACATGCGCTTCGCGATGGAGCACGTCGACATCACCGACCTGACCGTCGAGCATGGCGGCGGTGGCATCGGAATGCTGGAACCCATCGCCAAGAAGTTCAGCGAGGGCGCGTATCGTCGCGACCTTCCTACGGAAATCGTCAAAGCGATGGTGGTGCCCTCGGGTCACGGCTTCTCACGCAAGGACCTCGACGCGCTCGAGAAGTACGTGCGTCAGATGGGCGCGAAGGGCTTGGCGCGCGCCAAGGTCGACGGCGAAGGCAACTGGCTGCAGAGCCCGCTCGCCAAGATGGTCACGCCGGAGTTCCGCGAGGCGGTCAACGAGGCCGTGGACGCCAAGGACGGCGACCTGATCTTCTTCCAGTTCGGACCGACGGCGAAGGTCCATACCGTGATGGCCAATCTCCGTCTGCACGTCGCGCGTAAGCTCGGCATGATTCCCGAGACGGGCAGCGCGGGGGAGTGGAATTTCCTCTGGGTCATCGACCCACCTTTGTTCGAGCGCAACGAAGAGAAGAAGCGCTGGGAAGCGGCGCACCACGTCTTCACGCGCCCGCACGATGAGTGCATCGAGCTGCTTGGCAGCGACCCGGGCAATGTTCTTTGCTATCGGTACGACCTCGTGCTCAACGGGTTCGAGATCGCCGGCGGTTCGATCCGTCTCCACGACCCGGAAGTTCAGAAGAAGGTCTTCGAGGTCATCGGCCTGAGCGACGAAGAAGCCCATGAGAAGTTCGGCTTCCTGCTCGACGCGCTCACCTACGGCGCCCCGCCTCATGGCGGAATCGCGTTCGGGATGGATCGCGTCGCGATGCTAGCTGCCGAAACTGAGTCGATTCGAGACGTCATCGCGTTCCCTAAGACACAGAGGGCCAACGACCTGATGACGTCGGCACCTTCGCGAGTCGATCCCGAGCAGCTCCTCGAGCTCAAAATTAAGACGCTCGAGTAGCAAGAAGGGGACAGTCCCCTTTTTGGAACGGCTAGTTTCCTTCTATCCAGCGTGCGAGAGATTTTCGCTAGTGGCCTAGTTCGTCGCAGGCTTGTGGGTCGCCGTCGTAGCAGGCGGCTTCTAGGTCGGCTTGGGGGTTGATTTCTTCGGCCTCGATGGGCTCGGGGGGCGGATCGGCGGCGGGGGGTTGCTTGGGGCATCCGCAAGCGAGTACGCAGAGGATGAATAGCGATAACTTGCCGTGCGTCTTCATTCCCTGACAAGGTGAGTCATTATGAAAGCTGTCGCCAGATTCGTGTTCGCCGCCCTCTTCGTCTTCGCCACGACCCTCCCCGCGCTGGGTCAGGAAGAGGGCGGGGATGACATCAAAAATTGCTACAGCGTCCACGGCGAGGCTCGCTACGGCGCACTTGCGTACAAACACATCGTCATCGTCACCAATCGGTGCGACTTCACGTTGCAATGCCAAGTGTGGACCGACGTGGACCCCTCGCCGAAGCAGTCGGTCTCCGTGGGGCCGAAAGGCACGAGCGAAACGATCGTCCGCAACAACTCGCCCTCCCGGTCGTTCAAAGCCTTCGGCGAGTGCAAGAAATAACCAGACGTAGCGAGACGTAGCGCGCCCGGTCAGTAGAGCGGGCTGTCTTCCTTCCTGGTGAAGAAGCGCTCGAAGATCGCATAACCGTCGACCAGGTGGTCGAGCTCGGTGTACTCGTTCGGTTGGTGGGCCTGGGCCGCCGTGCCGGGGCCCAGGTTGACGCCGGGAACGCCGATCGCGTCGAAGCGCGCGACATCGGTCCAGGCTTGCTTGGTGTGCACGCCGCTGACCCCGCAGGTCGCCAGATGCCGGACGTAGAGATCGGTCGCATGTGGGTGCCCGGCTGGCGACAAATCGGTGGCTTCGATCTCGCACTCGTCGCTCACGAGCTCGCGTAGCTCGGCCAATGCCTGTTCGGTCGTGCGCCCAGGCGCGAAACGATAGTTGAGGTTCAGCTCTGCGCGACCTGGGATGACGTTTCGCGGGCCTCCGCTGTGCAGGACTGTGGGCGTCATCACTTCCCGGAACACGTGACCATCGAGATCGACGTCATGCGGCTCGCGTTGCTCGAGCTTTGCCAGGAACCTGGCCACCTTGTAGAGCGCGTTATCACCTTGCCATGGCCGCGCGCTGTGCGCTGTGCGTCCGAGAAACGTGAGAGTCGCGTGAATCGTACCCATCGCGCCGAGTTGCATTTCGTTGTCGCTCGGCTCGAGGCAAATCGCCAGATCGAGCTCGTGTAGGGCGGGATACGCATCGAGGATCGGTCCGAGGCGGTTCTCGTCGAACGGGCCTTCCTCACGTTCGTAGAAGATCAAGGTCAGGTCGCAGGGCAGTGCGGCTAAATCGAGACGCTCGACCAGCTCGATCATGATGGCCAACCCGGACTTCATGTCGGCCGCGCCTGCTCCATAGAGCCTGTTGCCGTCGACGCGCGGCGGGCCATCGTGTTCAGTGCGCACGGTGTCGAGATGGCCAACGAGGGCGATCCGCGGCGCGTTCTTTCGCTCCACCGCATGGACGATCAGGCTGTCATGAAAGCGGGAAATCGTGTCGGCACCCAAGCTGTGCGTCAGGCGAGCCTCGACGTGGTCGCACAACTCCGCTTCCTCACCGATGGGGCTCGGAATCCGAGTGAGGGCGAGCAGCGTGTCACGAAGGGCGTCGGCGATTTCGGTCATCGCGCCGAAGCGTAGCAGGCCGCCCGCGTGGAGGCCTATCGAGCCACGTCTTCCGGGGTGTCCCAGTCTTGGAGGGCGCGGTCCATCGCGGGGGTGAGCGGCAGGGCCTCGATCTCGACCGAGGCGAAGAGTTTCTGAAACGAACGCTGGCCTTGAGAGATGGCCTCGGCAAGGGTGTTGGCGAGTCGCGCTGCGTCGTAGCTCGCGAGCATGGGCTCCCAGGGGGCATTGGGGCCGCGCCGGGGAGCGACGATGGCGGCCTTGCTCCTGTGGTCCCGGAGCTGTTGGAGTGCTTCCGCTGTGACGTAGGGCATGTCGCAAGCGACCGTCACGACGCGCGAGCGTCCGGTGCTCAGCGCGTGGCGAAGAGCAGCCTGGAGCCCTGCGAGAGGGCCCACACCCACGGGGTCGTCCTCGATGCGCGTGACACCCTCGGCAAGATGTGCGTAGGGCGTTGCCTCCCCGACCAGCAGAGGATCAAAGCCTGCCTCGCGGCCGCGCCGGACGAGTGCCTCCAGGATCGGCTCCGCGCCGCCCGGGACCGGGATGAGCCCCTTGTGCTCCCCCATTCGGCGCGACTTTCCTCCGACGAAGATCGCAAGCAAGGGACGCGTCACCATCTGCAACTAGGCCGGAACGCCGGCGTCACTCGTCAGCCGCGCTTCTAGCTTTTCGACGATGCGATTGATTTGGTCTTGCTGAATCGCACTGGTGACGAAGTTGGTGAAGAACGCAGTAAAGTAAGACGCCACGTCGAGGATGATCGCGATGATCGACGTGTCTTGCACCGGGCCGAGTCCGTTGCGTTCTTCGAACTGCGCGATCTGCTGGGAGATTTGATAGTCGACCCAGATGCCGTAAATCGCAAAGGTGAGGATTACGAACAAGAAGTCGAGCCAAAAACCGTGGCCCGTCGGCGTGCGACCATCGAGTGTCTGGAGGTCTTCATAGACGCCGTGGTACCAAAACGGGAGATAGATCCCGAGCGTGACGATGCTGAGAACCAGCACCAAGGCAGGTTCACGGCGCTGGATGATGGGAGGTGTCATCGCATGGTCTCTTCCCGCTCGCGCGTTGCTCCACGTCGGCTAAGTTTCGTCCCATGAACAGCGGTGCCACGCAAGCGGCCACGATCGGTGTAATCGGTGATGTTCATCTCTTTTGGGACGACGAAGACGTCGCGTTCTTCAACGGCAGTGGCTACGATCTGTTGCTTTTCGTTGGCGACCTTGCCGCGTATACGCAGATACGCGGACAGCGCGTTGCGCGTTCACTTCGAAGGCTTCGCGTGCCGGCAATGTGCATTCCGGGCAATCACGATGGTTTGCACGCATTGCAACTCGGCGCGGAGATCGCGCCCCGCGCCCACCGACTCCGCGATGTGTTCTGCCAGGGTCAAGCCCGACGCTGCCGAAGCCTCGACAGGGCGCTGGGCGCCGTCGAGCTCCTCGCCTATAGCCAGCGCCGCCTCACGCCCGCCGGGGTTCCGCTCAACATCGTCGTGGGCCGCCCACATTCGATCGGAGGCCGGCGTCTGGCCTGCCTACGCTACTTGGCCGAGGCATACGGCGTCGATTCGATCGAATCATCGATCGCCCGCCTGAAGTCGCTGATCGACGCCTGCGACAACGCGCCGATCCTCTTCCTCTCCCACAATGGCCCATCGGGTTTGGGAGACCGCGCGGATTCGATCTGGGGCTGCGACTTCCGCCGAAAGGAAGAGGACTGGGGCGACCACGATCTCGAAGAGGCGTTGCGTTACGCAAACAGCAACGGCCGCAAGGTCCTCGCAACGGTGGCGGGCCACATGCACCGAAAGACGAAGTCAGGGAAGCGCCGGCCGGCGCAGGTTGAAAAGGACGGCGTGCTCTACGTGAACGCCGCCGAGGTCCCGCGTCATCGACAGATGAACGGAGAGAAGAAGCGACATCATGTGAAGCTGACGGTGACGGCGGGGGGCGTGAAGGCCGAAGACCAGTGGGTCTGACACTGGCACTGGCACTGGCACTGGCACTGGCACTGGCACTGGCACTGGCACTGGCACTGGCACTGGCACTGGCACTGAAGGCCCTAGCGCAGTTTCGTGTTCGCCCTGGCCACTTTCAGCAACCGCCTAAAATGCTTCTTGTCCACTGGCTGAACTGACAACCGCGAGCCTTTCTGGGTGACCAGCATGCCCTCCAGGGACGAATCTTCTTTCAAAGCTTGGAGCGAAATTGGCTCCGCGAACTTCTCTGCGAACTCGACATCGACGAGTGACCAACGTGGGTCGTCCTTCCTGGATTTGGGGTCGTAGTACGAGCTGTTCTTGTCGAACTGGGTCGGGTCGGGATACGCCTCGCGACTGACACGGCACACGCCGACGGCGCCCGGAGGATTCGTGCTCGAGTGGTAGAAAATCGCCAGGTCACCCTCGGCCATCTCGCGCATGAAGTTTCGAGCTTGGTAGTTTCGCACCCCGTCCCACGGTTCAGTGCGGTCGCGCTCCAAATCATCGATGGAGTAAGTCCCCGGCTCACTCTTCATCAGCCAGTACTTCGTCACGCGTTTCGGCATCGGCAGACTATGGCACACCATACGATCGGAGAACGGCTCGCGACGGACGTGCTCGCGAGCCGTTCTCCAATCGTTTGGTTTGTTCGTAGATTGACCACGCTGGCGCGCTCATCGGATCATGGCGGGGTGTTGCGGTCGAATCTCATGAAGGGCCTGTTGGCCGGCGTTCCTCCGCTTCTCATTTACGTGAGCACGGCGTCGGGATACGCGCATTGGTTTGACGGGGGTGAGTTTGTGGCTGCGGCTGCGGACTTCGGCATTTCTCATCCCCCGGGACACCCTCTTGCGTCGATCGTCCTCGGCGCCGCCAATCTGGCGCCAATTGGGGCGCTGTCGTTTCGAGTCGCCCTCGTGTGCGCGCTTCTCGGCGCAGTGGCTGCGGTGGCGTTGTTCTTCGCGTTCGAAACCACCCTGAAGGTCGGTGGCCTCATTCGGGATACGCTGCGGTTTCCCCTCGCGTTGGCCGCTACCTGGTGGGTCGTTGGAACGCAAGCTTGGTGGTTTCAAGCTGTGCGGCCCGAGGTGTACGCGCTGCAGGCGGCGTTGTTGTGTATCGCCATGGAGCGATTGCTTCGAGTTTCGCTTTCAGGACCGGACGGCGATGTGCGGCCGCTCTATCATGCCGCGTTGGCGTTGGGGCTCGCGCTCGCGAACCATCATTACCTCGCCGTACTTGCAGTCGTTCCGTCGCTATGGTTGCTGGTTGGTATCTGGCGAGCCTGGGGGTGGAGGCCACTTGCGTGGTCGGCGGGGTTTCTGGCCACGGGTCTGCTGACTTATCTCTACCTGCCGTTGCGCGCGCTTCGGGAGCCGTTTCTCAATCTTGGTAACCCATCGACTCCCGGGCGTTTTCTTTGGGTGATCACGGCAGAGGCCTTTCAGAAGAGTCTGTCGCCGGACGCGGTCGCGCCTTTTGGTGAGCGATTTGCCGACGTCTTGCTCGCAACCGGCGAAGGTCTCCACGTGGTCACGCTCGTCGTTGCCGTACTGGGCGCGTATTTCATGCTGCGGGTCAAATCCTCGCGAAAATACGGCCTTTTCTGGCTTACTCTATGGGCCGTATACGCACTGGGGCGCGCCGCCCTCGGCTTCGTTCGCGGCAACCCCGATGCGCTTGCGTATCTCATGTTGTCCTATGCGGCGCTCGCGATACTGGCGGTGTTCGCGATCGGCGTCTTGCTGTCCGCATTGGCGGAGGCCGCGCCGAGTAGACAAAAGCTCGCGCCCGCGCTCGCAATGCTCCTCGCCTTGGCGGCTTCTTTTCAGTTCGTGCGTTCGTCAGAGGCATCGACGCTCGCCAACTTCGTAGACACCGACGTGTTCGACGATGGCCTGCGTCGCTCACTGCCCCCTCGCTCCATCATCCTCGTTCACAACCCACAGACGATCTTTCGCTATTGGGGTGGCGAAGCCGAGGAGCTCAATCGGCCCGACGTCACGATGATCCCGCTGCCGTTGCTCACCTATCCAAGCCTGGTGGATCGCTTCGTGACGAACGAGCCGGAGCTGACCCCTCTGTTGCGCAGCTACGTGCTCGATGGAACGCTGAGCGTTGCGGAGCTCCAAAGTCTCGCGGCACTGCGACCGGTGTACGTCGAGATGGACGTGCGGGTGACACAGGACATGATGAACCTCCTGGTCCCCGAACATCTTTATCATCGGGTGCTGACCGCGGACACGACGGATACCGACGAGGCGCGGGCTATGCATACTCACGCAGCGCTGTGGGGTGACCTCTACCAGCGCATCGGGCAGCCGATCGAGGAGTACACCAAGACCCAGCTGATCTGGCGTCACTACGCAGATTCCCTGTATTTTGCAGGGGTTGGCGACACGAACGCAGCGCTCCGAACCGTGTCGGCAGGCCTGGCTCTGAATCCACACGCTCGAGAGCTACTGATGATGCGTGACACGTTGAAGGAGGCGACGCCGGGCGAGCCGATCGACGTCGCGCCGTTCACGATCCGTTGACGACCACCCCTAGAGCGCTTGACGTTCAGCTCTTCGCGCCCGCCGATACACCTCGTAGAGGCTCTGGCGGACCTTGGGCGGGACGCTCTGGCGGAGGTCGATCTTCCAAGCCCCGTTCTGCTTGACGAGAACGATCGATTTCAGCTCGGGCGACGCGGACGCTGCACGCACTTGGGCATTGTCGTTCTCGACCGTGATCTGAAGCTCGTCTTTGCCCGCGACGAGCTGCCCGAACACGAATCCACCGAGCGCGTGGTCGTGCTCT
The DNA here is from genome assembly GCA_019313915.1 of Deltaproteobacteria bacterium. GTDB lineage: Bacteria > Myxococcota_A > Polyangia > Polyangiales > Houyiibacteriaceae > SG8-38. The sequence continues at coordinate 108,213 of JAFDAJ010000002.1, read as the reverse complement.
CCATGCCAATCTGAAAAGCAGCTCTGAAAAAGCTGCTCATCGAGGAGCTCGAATCGCTCGCGCGCTTGCAACCGCCGTCGTGCCTCGTCTTGAGCCATGTCCCGGATGCCGTACGAGCGAAAGAGCGAGTCGATTGCGGCGCTGGGGGACTCGAATCCGGTTGGCGCCGATTCGCTCTTGCAAGACATGCAAGACACACTGGAGGCTATGATCAAGATAGCTATGGCGGCGAAAATCGTCGGACGCACCCGACTCTTATTGCGCTGTTCTTGGTGGCTGTCTAACTATTGACGCGCCCTTGGGCGTGCTTAACTTACGGTGAAATGCGACTCGACAGACTCACCACGAAGACACGCGAGGCCTTGGTTGCCGCCCAGCAAAACGCGGCGGATCGAGGCAATCCGGAGGTGTATCCCGAGCATCTGCTGCTCGACCTTCTCGCCCAGGCGGGCGGGCTCGCGCCGGCAATTCTCGAGAAGGCAGGCGCCGACCTGCAGGGCCTGATTCGCGCGCTCGGCGCGGTCCTGGACCGCATGCCCAAAGTCGCCGGCGGCGCAGAACCCGGCATCTCGTCACGGCTTCGTGATGTGCTCAACGGCGCGTGGAAAGAAACCGAAGCGCTCAAGGACGAATACACATCCGCGGAGCACGTGCTCCTCGCTGCGTACAGCGACAGCCAACTGAAGAAGGCGCTCGAAGCACAGGGCGTCGATCGCGCGAAGCTGCTGCAAGCCCTACAAGAAGTTCGTGGGACCCAACGGGTGACCGATCCAGATCCCGAAGGGAAGTTCCAGGCCCTCGAGAAGTACACGAACGACCTCACCGAGGCCGCGCGGCAAGGCAAGACCGACCCGGTGATTGGGCGTGACGAGGAGATTCGCCGCGTGATGCAGGTTCTGTCTCGCCGCACCAAGAACAACCCAGTGCTCATCGGTGAGCCCGGCGTCGGCAAGACCGCAATCGCCGAAGGGATCGCACACCGGATCGTTCAAGGAGACGTCCCGGAAGGGCTGAAGAACAAGAAGTTTCTCGCGCTGGACCTCGCCGCATTGATAGCGGGCTCCAAGTACCGCGGCGAGTTCGAGGAACGTCTCAAGGCCGTGCTGGAAGAGATCGAATCGGCGAAAGGCGAGGTCATTCTCTTCATCGACGAGCTCCACACGCTAGTCGGGGCGGGTGCGGCCGAAGGTTCGATGGATGCGAGCAACATGCTCAAGCCGGCGTTGGCGCGCGGTGAGCTGCGATGCGTTGGCGCGACCACGCTCGACGAGTATCGCAAGCGCATCGAAAAGGACGCGGCGCTCGCGCGGCGGTTCCAGCCGGTCTTCGCGGGCGAGCCCTCGGTGCCTGACACCATCGGCATCCTGCGCGGCCTCAAAGAGCGCTACGAGATTCACCACGGTATTCGCATTCAAGACTCCGCAATCGTAGCGGCCGCGACGTTGAGCCATCGCTACATCACCGATCGCTTCTTACCGGACAAGGCGATCGACCTCGTCGACGAGGCGGCGTCCCGGTTGAAGATGGAGATCGACTCGCTCCCTGCGCCGATCGACACCGTGGAACGAAAGGTCACACAGCTCGAGATCGAGCGTCAAGCGCTCAAGAAAGAGAAGGACGACGCGAGCAAGAAGCGTCTCGAAGATCTGGAAAAAGAGCTCTCCGAGCTTCAAGAACACCGCGACACGATGCGCGCGCAGTGGCTCCGCGAAAAGGAGGTCATCACCGAGATTCGTGAGACGAAGGAGCTCGTCGAAAGCCTCCGGCTCGACCTCGAGCGCGCGGAACGCACGACCGAGTACGAGGAGGCCGCTCGGCTGCAATACGGCGAAATCCCTGCCGCAGAGGCCGCGGTAACCCAAGCGCAGCAGAAGCTTGCCGAGGTACAGACAAACGCTTCGTTCCTCAAGGAAGAGGTCACCGACGAAGACATCGCCGACATCGTCTCCAAGTGGACGGGCATTCCGGTGAGCAAGATGCTCGAAGGCGAAAAGGACAAACTCCTTCACATGGAGGACCGCTTGCGCGAGCGCGTGATCGGTCAGGACGAGGCGGTCGTGGCAGTGTCCAACGCCGTGAGGCGGTCGCGCGCCGGGTTGAGCGAGCCCAATCGTCCGATCGGGTCGTTCCTCTTCCTCGGGCCCACCGGTGTCGGTAAGACGGAGCTCGCACGGGCGCTCGCCGAGTTCCTGTTCGACGACGACAAAGCGATGATCCGGCTCGACATGAGCGAGTACATGGAAAAGCACGCCGTGGCCCGTCTCATTGGCGCGCCTCCTGGATACGTCGGATACGAAGAGGGGGGTCAGCTGACCGAGCCGGTGCGCCGCCGCCCGTATGCCGTTCTCCTCTTCGACGAGGTCGAGAAGGCCCACCCCGACGTGTGGAACGTGCTGCTGCAAGTGCTCGATGACGGTCGATTGACCGACGGTCAGGGGCGCACGGTCGACTTCAAAAACGTCGTGATCATCTTGACGTCCAACGTCGGGTCACATCACATCATGGCACTCGAGGATGAGGAATCGATGCGCAAAGCCGTCACGGAAGACTTGCGCGACGCGTTCCGGCCGGAGTTTCTCAACCGGCTCGATGAGACGATCATTTTTCATCGGCTCGACCGCGCACAGCTTCGGAGCATCGTGGACGTGCAACTCGGTATCTTCGAAAAGCGGCTCGCCGAGCGTGACCTGAGGCTCGAAGTCACCGACCCGGCGAAAGACTTCCTCGCAAACGTCGGCTACGACCCAGCCTACGGCGCCCGGCCACTCAAGCGCGCGATCCAGCGCTATCTCGAGAACGGTTTGGCAGAGGATATCCTCGCAGGCCGCTTTGCAGCCGGCGACTCGATTCGGGTCGAGCCGGGCGATGGAAAGCTCGTTTTCGGCCGGGTAGGCCCTGCCAGCGGGGACGAAAGCCGCATCAACGCCTAATAAGGCAAAAATTACGAACTGTTAAGCCGGCTGCCCCCGGGAAAACCAGGCCTCCTTGCACGGCTGTGTACACTGTGTAAGCCTCCGGCGCTCGTAAGAGGAGCAAAAGCGTTCATGGTTGAGACCGTACAATGTAAGCCTATCGAAGTTCACGTCGGTGAACGTGGACTCGAACGTGCGGTCAAGCACCTCAAGCGCAAAATGGCGACCGAAGGCATCCTCCGTGAGCTCAAGCGCCGCCGTCATTACATGAAGCCGTCGATCAAGAAGCGAAAGAAGTCCGCCGAGGCCGCGCGCCGCCGCCGCAAGCGTGTTCGCCAGATCAGCGAGCGTCCGTTCTGAGACGAGGCCTTCGGAGTTACTCCGGAGGCTTTTCGGTTTCTGGCTCCAGACGCAAACCCGGACTCCACCCAAAGCGCCGGCCGGTGCGTGTTTCCAAGAAGCGCGCGAGCCGATGGAAGTCGCTTCCGGTTTCGATGTACCGCACCTCGGTGCGCAGCGTCTGTGGATTGATCAGTTTGGAAAATTCGACGTAGTGCAGGTCGAGCTGCCCGCTGACGCTCACCATGTAGCCGTCGAGCTGTTCCTCTACCAGCGCGCGAAAGGCGCCGATGCCGAGCTGGCTTGCGAGCATGACGTCAAACGCATGCGGCGGGGCGCAACGCGACTCGTAGCCGAGCTGGATGTGCCGGACTTTCTTGCGGCGGCCCGTGCGCTCCTCGTATCGCGTCTGCACGCGGTCCGAAACCATTCTAGCGAGGTCAAACGCGCTGAGACGGATGTGCCCGTGCTCGTCCCGGGGCATCCCAACCAGTGCGTTTTCCGGGAGCAACTCGGATAGGCCTTCGGCGAGCACGACCGTGCCGTAGTACTGGTCGCGCGTCTCGCGTTCGAGCATGACATCCACGATGCGATCGACGAGCGCCGTGACCGAAAGTCGCCGCTCCGTTGTCTCTTCGCCGGTGATCGGGTCGACGCATTTCTCTTCAATCGCGAGAGCGCCGTGAACGTCTTCTGGCGAGAGCACCATGTTGGCTTCGCCGGCAATCGCAACTCCGTAGGAGAGCCAACCCGCCTTGCGGCCCATGGTCTCGACGATGAAGTACCCGCTGGTTGCGATGCAATCAGCTCGCAGATTCAAGAGCTCTTTGGCCATCACGTCGACCGCCGTGAAGAAACCAAAGGTGAAGTCGATACCGCGATAGTCGTTGTCGATGGTCTTGGGCAAATGCACGATACGGATGCGGTTTTCGACGGCGACGTGGTGTCGCTGGAACTCGTACAGGAAGTTCGCCGTCTTGAGTGTGTCGTCGCCGCCGATCGAGATCAGCGCGTCGACCTCGAGGTCGGCCAGGGCGTGGTGGATCCGGCAGAGACGGTCGGCTTTCTCGGGATCGAGGAGGTCCGAAGGCACTTCTATGGTGGCGCCGGGATTGACGCGCGCCGTTCCGATGATGACGCCCCGGCTGTTGCGGAGGCCACGAATGTCGGCGGGCACGAGCGACCGATAGTGCTCGAATTCGAGCATTGGATGGGTGACCGGATCGTATTCTTGAAGGTTGGTGTACCCGTGGAAGATGCCGAGCACCTCCACTCCCGCCTCCAAAAATGAAATTGCCGCCGCTGAGATCACCGCGTTGGCCGCCGGCGCAGGCCCGCCGGAGAAAACGATCGCAACCCGCTTCACGCTGTTCACCACGCCGAACTGTAGGCCCCAGGGCGGCGGATTGCCATACCTCGCGGCAGGCGCTCTACTCGGGGCCACCGAGATGGCTATCGATGCACAGAGCTTGGGCTACGAGACGCCTCCCATCGACTTCAACTACACCTGGCGCGACACCGTGATGTACGCGCTTGGGGTAGGCGCATCGGCGGACACGGAGCTCGACTACCTCTACGAGGGTCGCGGCCCAAAGGTGCTCCCCACGTTTTGCACCATCCCCACGTTCGCAGTGTTCGACACCCTCGTCGATCGGATCGGGTGTGACCGGCGGGGGATGGTTCACCACAGCCAACAGATCGATGTCTTCAAACCACTTCGTCCGAATGCCCGATTGCGGGTCACGGGCACAGTGGCGGGGTTGTACGATCTAAAACGAGTCGCAATCTCGGTGTTCTCGATCGACGCGTATGACGAAAACGAGGACCTGATCATTCGCGGTGAGGTGACCTTGCTGCTGCGGAACGACGGACGCTTCGGCGGCGAGCGCCCCCCAAAGACCGAGCGCGTGACCACGCCGGAGCGCGACCCCGACTTCGAGGTCCACGACCAGGTGGGGCCCGCGCAGGCGCTCCTTTACCGCCTGAGCGGTGACTACAATCCCCTCCATGCCGACCCGGACTTCGCTGCCGAGGCGGGTTTCGAACGGCCGATTTTGCACGGCCTCTGCACCTACGGCTACGCCGGTCGAGCGGTTGTAAAGAGCGCGGGCGGCGGCGATCCTGGCGCATTGGCCATGCTCCGGGGACAGTTCAGCAACCCGGTTTTTCCCGGGGACACACTGATCATCCGGGGTTGGGACGAAGGCGAGCGCGTGATTCTAGGCGTCACCACGAAGGAGAGACCTGACAAACCGTGCCTCAGCAACGCCTACGCTGTGTTGCGCTGACCAAGCTTGCAGCGTTTTTCTTCTTGCCCAAGCAATGATCCCCACACAGGGTTCTTTGGTGACGGTTTTTTCGTCCTCATCGCGCCTCCCGATGCGCTTTCTGCTCTCTTTGTGCTTGGGAGCCGCGGCGGCTGGTTGCGCGGAGACTGCGCCGGCGGCGACCGAGGCTCCTCCGCCACCAGTGCATGCGGCGACCATCGAGGCAGAGGCCATGACGCCAACCTCGACCGCAACCGCCGAGATCCTCGCCAACCGGCAGTCGAACATGCGGTCAGAAACGGCGGGCCGGGTTGTCGACGTGTTGGTCGAGGCCGGCGACCGCGTCCAAGAAGGGCAGGTTCTCTTGCGTCTCGACGTGGGACGCCCGGCCTCGGCGGCACAGGCGGCCAACGCTGCGGTTGCCCAAAGTGAGGCGCGGCTGAATCAGGCCAAGCGCGAGCAGGCTCGCACCAAGAAGCTCGTACAAACCGGAGGCCTGCCGGAGCAACGCTTGGACGATGCCGAGGATGCGGTGCGCCTCGCGTCCGCCGGTCGGGACGCCGCGCGGGCCGAGGCTCGACTCGCTCGACGTGGTCTCACCGAAGCAATCGTCCGCGCCCCGTTTGGCGGAACGGTCGTCGAGCGAACGGTCGAGCTCGGCGAGTACCTTGCTCCCGGAAGCCCATTGCTCGTGTTGGCCGACACGAGCTTGCTAAAGGCCCGGGTCCTGCTCGACCCGCGCGAAGCAATCGACGTCACCGTCGGCCGGACAGCGCTCATCTCCGTCTATGCGCGTCCGGGAGAAGTATTCGGCGGCAGGGTCGTCCGCGTGGGCGAGGTCATCGATCCACGTACCCGGCGCCTGCCCGTCGAGATCGAGCTCGACGACCACGGCGGGCGGCTGCGCCCGGGTCTGGTAGCCAAGTTCGTGGTCGAAACCGGTGAGCCGAAGAGGGTGATTCAGGTGCCCTTGGAGGGAGTCTTTGAACGCTTCGGCAGCCAACACGTGTACGTCATCGAGGACGGGCTGGCCCACCGCCGGGCGATTGAGCTCGGCGCTGTTCGTGCTGGTTTTGCCGAGGTCGTGGACGGTATCGAGCCTGGCGAAACAGTGGTGATCAAGGGCGTAACCCGAGTCGTCGACGGGTCGAAAGTCCGGGTGGTGCCAGTCGCGTCGGCCACCGCATCGCCTGCAGAACAAACCAGCGAGCCATGAGCATCCCAGCCTTCGCAGTCCGCCAACCCGTGCTCGTCAATCTCGTGGCGATCTCGGCAGTGGTGATCGGCGCGTTGGTGATGAGTGTCATGCACCGGGAGTCGTTGCCGACGATGCCCACGAGCTGGGGCAACGTCACCACGGTGTACGTGGGTGCCTCACCTGAGGAGATCGAACAGCTCGTCACGATCCCGGTCGAAAACGCCGTTGGCGATGTCGACAACATCGAAAAGATCTGGAGCGCGTCCAAAGAGGGCGTCTCCTACGTGAGCTTCAAGTTCGATGCGGACGTCGACATCGACGACACCGCAAGCGCGATGATGGAAGTCTCAAACGAGATCAATCGCATCGACGACTTACCCCTCGATGCGGAGCGCCCGGTCGTGCGTGAAGTGAAGGTCGACTTCCCGACGATCGCGATTGCGATCCGCGGTGAGGTCCCCGAAGTCGTGCTGCGTCAGGTCGGCAAGGACCTGGCCGACCGAGTCGACCGCCTACCTGGGGTGTCGGGCACGTGGCGCAATGGAATTCGGGACCGGGAATTCCGGGTCGATGTCGATCCGGACCGCCTCGCCGCGTATCAGCTCTCCCTCACCACCGTCACCGAGTCCCTTCGGTTCCGCGCGGCCAACGTGCCAGCGGGGACGACCAAAGGACATGGCGATACCCGGCTGGTGCGCGGGATGACCCGGGTCAACAACGTGGACGAGCTGGGCAATGTCGTGATTCGGCCAGACGCCCACGGAGGCTCGGTGCGCGTACGCGATGTAGCCGAGGTGAGAGACACATTTGCGGCCGGTAAATTCAGCGGACGTGTAAGTGGTGAGCCGGCAATCGTGCTGACCGTTCGAAAGGAAGAGCAAGCCGATAGCGTGCGGATCAGCGAAGAGGTGCACGCCTTGGTCGATCGGTTGCGCCCGACGCTTCCGCCGGGAGTGACCGTCGATTTGTTTGGCGACGCCGCCACTGAGGTCGAGCACTCCCTCGGCACGCTTTACACGAACGCCGCTGTGGGACTGTTGTTGGTGCTGCTGCTCCTCTGGGTCGCGATCGGCGCGCGCAACGCCATGATGGCCGCGGTTGGGCTTCCGGTCGCTTTCGCAGGCGCGCTCATCGCCATGCACATGATGGGCATCACGATCAACATGATGTCGCTCCTGGCGTTGATCCTGTGCTTGGGCGTGGTCGTCGACGACGCGATCATCATCATCGAGAACATCTACCGGCACATGGAAGAGGGGATGTCGCGGCGAAAGGCTGCCGTCATCGGTACCCAGGAAGTCTTTTGGCCAGTCGTGGCGTCGACGCTGACCAGCTGGGCCGCGTTCTTGCCTTTGCTCCTCATGGAAGGCGTTCTCGGGGACTTCTTTGCGATCATTCCAAAGGTGGTCGTCGCATCGCTCGCCGCATCGCTGGTCGAGGCGATGTTCATCCTGCCAAGCCACATGTCGGATTTTGGCAAGCTTTCCCGTCTCAAGACCCATGAGTCCGGGCCTCCCAAAACACGGCTGCAGCGTGCGAGCGCCCGCATCATGGACGGCTACGAACGCGTGCTCCGCTGGTCGCTACAGCACCGGGCCACCATCGTCGTGAGCGCCTACGGCCTGTGCGCCGTCATGGTCGCCGCTGCGTTCTCGGCCAAAGACATCATTCTCTTTACGGAGGGCGATCCGGACATGTTCGACGTTCGCATCCGTATGCCGACCGATGCATCCAAGGAGGAAACCGAAGCACTCTTGGCTACGCTCGAAGCGCGGATCCTCGAGCTCGACAATCCCGACGTGGAAGCGACAGTCGCCGTGCGCGGGATGGCGCGGACCGACATGGGGATCAGCTCCGGTGATCACATGGGCATGGTCACCGTGTTCGTCGTGCCAGCGGGCGAACGCAGCAGCCTCCACGGCGGCCGCGATTTGGTGACCCAAGTCAGCGGGCTCTATGACGACGTCGTGGGGCCGGCGCGACTCGAGGTCGTCGAGGTGAGGCCCGGCCCACCGCGCGGTGCACCCATCGCCGTGCGCATACGGGGGGAAGACTATGAACGCCTCGTCGAGCTTTCTGAGCAAGTACTCGCCGAGGTTCGCAACACCCCCGGAACGCGCAACTCGAACCACGACTACGAGCTCGGCAAGCAAGAGATTCAAATCAAGGTGGACGAGGAACGCGCGGCGCTTCATGGGTTCACGCCCGAGATGGTCAGCAGATGGCTGCGGAGCGCGTTCGGCGCAACTCCGGCGTCGACTCTGCGGGAGGGAGACGACGAAATCGACATCGTCGTGCAACTACGAGAGGACGTGCAGCAGGACCCGACCCGCATCGCCTCCTTGCAACTAATCGCACCCAACGGCGACGAGGTGGCGATCCGAGAAATTGCGGACGTCTCGTATGGCCGGGGTCCTGGTGTGATCCGGCGCTATCAGCAAAAGCGGGTCGTCAGCGTGCTTTCAGGCATCGACGAAGAGTTGACCAATAGCGGAGAAGTGAATGCGAGGCTGCAGAAGAAGCTCGCGTCTCTGGAGGCGGCCAACCCTGATATCCGGTTCGAATATGGCGGGCAGTTCGAGGAGACGAAGGAATCTGTCGATTCGCTCTTTCGCGCGTTCGTCGTCGCGATGCTGCTGATCTACACGATTCTGGCCACGCAGTTTCAGAGCTTCTCGCAGCCCTTGGTCGTGATGGCAGCGATTCCGTTGTCGTTCATCGGTGTGACGGGCGGATTTCTCCTCAGTCCCAAGGCGATCGGGTTGATCGCGCTCGTCGGTGTCGTCGGGCTGACTGGAATCGTGGTCAACGATTCGTTGGTGCTCGTCGACTTCATCAATAAACGGCGAGACCGCGGGATGGGGCTCGATGAAGCAATCGTCGAGTCCGGGAAGCTCCGACTCCGGCCGATCTTCTTGACTAGCGTCACCACCATTGCCGGGCTTTTTCCCCTATCGCTTGCAACCGAAAGCCTTCCGCACCTTGCACCGATGGCGCAGGTGATCGTCTACGGTCTGACCTTCTCGACGCTGCTTACTTTATTGGTGGTGCCGTGCCTGTACCGGCTCGACGTGGACCTGGCGGCGCGCGTGTCGGGTTGGTTTGCGCCGATGACCCGTTGGATCACGGACCCGGGCGCCGCAACCGCTGACGAGCCGACAGACAGGACCGCGGAGTAGCGGGACCCTCGCTCATGGCAGCCCGCTCGGGGAGCTGCTAGGCGCACACAATGGCCAAGCGTTTCGACAACAAGGTGGTTTGGATCACGGGTGGGGGCAGCGGGATCGGCCGCGCGCTAGCGCTTGCCTTCGCAGACGAAGGCGCCGCCGTGGCGGTATCAGGACGACGCGAGGACCGGCTTCAAGAGGTGGTGCAGGAGCTCGAGGCGCGTGGCGTCAAGGCGTTGGGCGTTCGATGCGACGTCACCGACGAGGCATCGGTGGCCGAAGCCGTTCGAAAGGTCGTTCGGACGTTTGGTGGTCTCGATGTTGCCGTCGCCAATGCCGGATTTTCCGTGGCGGGGCGTATTGAGAAGCTCTCGGCTGCCGACTGGCGTCGCCAACTCGACGTCAACGTGATCGGCACGGCGATGACTGCACGGTACGCGATCCCACATCTGCGTGAACGCAAGGGGCGCCTGGCCCTCGTCGGCAGCGTGGCGTCGATGATGTCAACGCCGGGTGTCGGTGCATACTCTGCATCGAAGTACGCGGTACGTGCCATCGGACAGGCGCTCGCAGTCGAGCTCCACGGCAGCGGAGTGACCTGCACGACGATTCACCCAGGCTACATCGAGAGCGAGATTGCCCAAGTCGACAATCAGGGCCGCTACGATGCCGCACGCAAAGACCGTCGCCCGAAGAACCTCATGTGGCCGGCCGATCGAGCGGCGCGCGTGATGGTCGACGCGATCGCGAAGCGGAAGCGTGAACATACGTTCACCGGCCACGGCAAGGTCGGCGCGTTTGCGGGGCGCCACATGCCAGGCGTCATCCACTTTGGGCTGACGCGGCGCAAGAAATAGAAGACGCAACAAGAAGTGGACGCGACCGCGCCTACTGTACGACGTAGCGGAACATGATGATGAGGTAGGTTTCCTTGCGACCGCCGATATCCTGCCGCAACGCCACGTCTGTGCCTACCTTGCCCTTGCTAAAGCCCGCGCTGGCCGTGATTTGGTTGAGATTGCGGCCCTGATCCCGCCGATACCCCAAGCGCAGCGGAACCAGTTCGCCGGCGGTATAGCTCACTCCAGCGCCGGCAATCAGCTTGGTCGAGCGGAACGTGGTGAAGTCCCACAGCATGTCGCCACCGATGCTGAAGCTCTCGACGGGCGCGAGGCTCACGCTGCCTCCGGCCATCTGTGGAGCAAGCACCGAGTGGGTCTTGATGAGGTTGTAACCAAGTCCGGAAAGTCGGAGCCACGGGATCGGCGTGATCGTCAGTGAAGCGTCCATTGTGATGCCGTCGAACGACGGGCCGAGCCGCTGCCCCTCGAAGCGGTCTGCTTTCAGCTTCGCCCAGCGGAAGGCGAAACCGAGGCCGAGCTGCGGAACCGCTTGAATCCCGATGCCCGAGCGCCAGTCCCAGCCGCTGTATCGCCTGTTCTCCCCGCTGAACACCCCACGAAAGCTGGTGCCCATGGCGATCTTCTTGCTGGTGGTCGAGTCGCTGATCGAGCTACCGATGGTCCAGTACGTTCCGCCGCTGCTCTTGCTGCCAGGGATGATCTGGGAGAACGCCTCGATGTCATAGGTCGACACGGCCGCCATGTTGGAGGTGTTGTAGGCGAGAGCGGAGACCCCGACTGCACCCGCTCGGGCGCCCGCTCCCATGCCCAGCCCGTAGGTCGTGTCGAGTGTGTCCTCGGTCGGCACGGTCGCCGGGTCAGCGAAATCGCCGACACCCGACGGCGCCTGCTGCCCCAAAGCGACCTGCGCTGGACATAACATCATCAATAGGCCGACGATCGCGGTCGCCCATAAAACTCGTTTTCCCCCCATGGGTAATACTCCCCGGGAAGCTAACAGCGATGGATCACCCTTCCAAATTGTCGACCCCACTGGAGCGTTGGCGTGAAACAAAACGGAAACGTAGTGAGTTGTGCGTGGATAAGTTGTGGATGCGTTGCGCGAGTCATAGTGTTCGCACGCAAACCAGCCACTCAAAAACTAACAACACCTGTGGACGAATCGGGAGCGAAAACGGGTCGAATGTTGCACGAACGATAACAGGCTGTATTTCGGAATGATCACAACGTCTTGGCGATAGGGAAGCAACAACACGTAAAGCAGCGCGCGTGTCTGTCAAAAAAACTGCATGCGAATCGTTCGCGATCACAAGCGGTTAGAAATTTGTTTGTCGATCCCCGTAGACGCTTCTGAAAGTCGCTGCTAGTTTCGGCGCCCTTCACACGAATGACACCAGTCGGCGCTCGCGAGAGTCGGCGGATGTTGGTGGATGGTAGATCGATCGCTCGTTCCAAACCAGATGTGGATAGTTTGGGGACGTGACCGCAGGATTGCGCCTTTTTTGGGGGTAATGGAGAGAATGGAACAAGTGTGGGAACAGACGTTGGGAAGCCTAAAGGGGCATCTCTCGAACGAGAACTTCGAAACGTGGCTCCGACCCGTTCAGTTTGGTGGTGTCGAGAGCGATTCAATCGTTTTGCGGATTCCAAATCAGTTCTTCGCTGAATGGATCACAGCGCACTACCTCGACATGATCCTCGAGACCTTGCAGGCCACGGCCGGCGACACTCCGGTACCGAAGAAGGTTCGCTGGGAGCTCGACGAGACGCTGCGCGAGAAGGCACAAGCCGCGCGCGAGTCGAACCCACCGCCTGCACCGCGTGCGCCGCGCGCGACGCCGCGGGCTCCCGGAACCGCCGATCTCAGCCCCAAGTACCGGTTCAAGAACTTCGTCGTCGGCCCTGCCAATCAGCTCGCGCATGCGGCAAGCGTGGCGTGTGCCTCCGATCCCGGTCGTCGGTACAACCCGCTCTTCATTTATGGCGGTGTGGGCCTCGGCAAGACCCACCTGGTCAATGCAATCGGCCACTCGATCATGCAGCGAAACCCCCGGTCGCGAATTCTCTACGTGTCGGCGGAGCAGTTCACCAACGAGTTCATCTGGTCGTTGCAGAACCATCAGATCAATACATTCCGCGAGCGATACCGGAGGCAATGCGACGTCCTGCTCATGGACGACATCCAGTTCCTTGCCGGGCGAGAGCAGACGCAGGAGGAGTTCTTCCACACGTTCAACGCTCTGTATCACTCCGACAAGCAGATCGTCGTCACCTCCGACGCCTACCCCCATCAGATCTCCGAGATGCAGGAACGTCTGATCAGTCGCTTTCAATCGGGCATGGTGGCCGACGTCCAGGCGCCCGAGCTCGATACTCGCATCGCCATCCTGCAGCAAAAAGCTGAGAGCGAAGGCATCGAGCTCCAAAGCGAGGTCGCCCTGTTCTTGGCACAATCCGTGCGCAGCAACGTTCGAGAGCTCGAGGGCACCCTCCTGCGAATCGCAGTGAAGGCCGAGCTGCTAGGGCTCCCGATGAACCTCGAGCTGGCCAAGGACACGATGCGAATGGTCATCCCGAGCCAGGACACCGAGACGAGCGTCGAAGACATCCAGCGCATCGCCTGTGCCTACTTCGGCATCCGCCTGGCCGACCTGAAGTCGCGGCGACGTCACCGGGCCGTGAGCTTTCCACGAATGATCGCCATGTACATTTGCCGGCAGCGTCTTGGAACGAGCTACCCCGAGCTCGGCGAACGATTTGGCGGCAAGGACCACACCACGGTCATCAGCGCCGTCCGAAAAATCAGCGGGCTCATCGAGGACCAAGACGAACGAGTCCTTGGTGCCCTGGGTGCCATCGAGCGGAAACTAGGCATCTGATGCGCAGCCTCGGCATCTGATGAAGCCGCAATTTTCTCTTCTTCTCGCCTCTTTTTTCCTTCTAGTTTCCTTTCTCGGGGGCTGTGTGGAAGGTCTCGGCTAGCCGGGCCTTCCACATGCTTTTGGTGTATACCAGCGCCTGTGCTCAGGTTGAGATCAACCTGGGGAATCAACCTGGGAATCGTTCGCAGTCGCGGCTGTCCCCATTCGAACCACGATCCTTCAACGCCTCAGAAATCGACCAAAGCTTAGTTCTTCCGAATGGTTACAGTGCTTCTTTCACAATTCACAGCTGTTAAGACGAAGACTAATTTTAAAATTTAGAGAATTAGCGCAGTGGATAACCCGACACAGTCCTCTAGGAAGTGAACCGAAACATGGAGCTCACAATCGACAAGCAGCAGTTCCTCCGTGGTCTCACGCGTACCCACGGTGTAGCTGATCGCAAAAGCTCGATGCACATCTTGTCCAATGTGTTGCTTACAGCTGAAGGACCTGACCGTCTTCGTTTGTCCGCCACCGATCTCTACCTCGGCGTGACCGCAGTCGTTCCTGCGAACATCAAGAAGGGTGGCACGATCGCAGTCGCCGCACGAACGCTCTTCGACATCGTCAAGAACCTCCCCGATGGAGAGGTCAGCTGGAAGCTCAGCGACACCCACGCGGTGGAACTCAGTTGCGGAAAGGTGCGCTACCGTATCCCCGCCATGCCCGGCGAAGATTTCCCGCCGCTGCCGAATCCGGGCGATGCGGATTTCGCGCATCTCGATGCCGGACGTCTCGCCGAGCTGATTTCACTGACGCAGTATTCGATGTCTCATGATGATACTCGCCCGCATCTCGCCGGGACGCTCTTCGAGGGTGACGGCAAAGTGGTCCGGATGGTGACCACCGACGGCCATCGCCTGTCAAAGGCCGAGCACAAGGTCAGCGGCAAGGGTTCGATGATGAATTTCAGTATGCTGATCCCGCACAAGGGCATCGGTGAGCTCAAGCGGCTCCTTGACGACGTCAAAACGGGGAAGGGCAAGGGCGATGACGCGTCCACCATCGGCATCGCGACCGCCGGCGGAAACGCATTCTTTCAGCGTGAGGACCTTTGCTTGAGCGTGAAGCTCGCCGACGAGAACTTCCCGCCGTACAACAAAGTGATCCCAAGCAAGCAGAGCCGGACGATCATTGCTGCTCGGGGACCGTTGGTCGAGGCGTTGAAGCGCATCAGCTTGGTGGCCAACGACAAGAGCGGCGGCGTGCAGTTGACGATCGAACCCGGAATGTTGCGGCTCCAGAGCCAGAACCCCGAGGTTGGCGAAGGTAGCGAAGAGGTTGATGTCGACTATGCGGGCGATGAGCTGAAGATCGGCTTCAACGCGCGGTATCTACTCGACGCGCTTAGCGCATTGCCATACGACGAGATCGCAATCGAGCTCAGCGGAGAGCGTGACCCAGGGGTGCTGAAGCCGGTCGGCGACAATTCCGACTTCATCGGCGTCATCATGCCCATGCGCATCTAGTCGAGCGGAGCAGGGCGTTGACCTCAGACTCGCGCAGTGCGGAGACCCCAAGTCGGGTGACGGCTCTGCGCGCCCATGGCTTTCGAAATCTCCAATCACTGGAGTTCGAACCGGGCTCGCACTTCAATGTGATCCATGGTGACAATG
The DNA here is from genome assembly GCA_019313915.1 of Deltaproteobacteria bacterium. Lineage (GTDB taxonomy): Bacteria > Myxococcota_A > Polyangia > Polyangiales > Houyiibacteriaceae > SG8-38. The sequence goes on along the minus strand of JAFDAJ010000002.1, from coordinate 92,927 downwards.
GCGCCGGAAAGTCGAACCTCCTCGAGGCGATCTACTATCTCGGCGCGCTGAAAAGCTTCCGAGGAGCAAAGACCGATGACCTGATCGCGCTCGATTCCGAGGCCGCACTGCTCGAAGCGACGCTGGAAGGAGGGCCTGCCCCTCACAAGCTTCGTATCGACATCGGCCGTTCGCAACGTCGGCGTTTGCAGCTCGATGGCAAGCGTCCGCGCTCAACGAGCGTATGGCACCGGACTGTCCGCATGGTGTTGTTTCATCCTGGAGACCTGATCCTTGCTTCAGGTGCTCCCGACAAGCGGCGTGCCTTCTTGGACCGGATGCTCGAACAGATGGATCCGATTTATGGTTCGACGCTTGCAAGCTACGAGAAGGCCCTCCGCAGCCGCAACCGCTTGCTGAAGGAAGAACGTACCGACCGACGGTCAGTTCGGGCGTATGACGCCATCCTCAGCAAGGCAGGGGCCGTCGTGGGACAAGCCCGGCGGCGTCTGATCGACGACCTAGCGCCAAGGGTCGTGCGCGCGTTCTCCGATGTGTTCGCCGGTGATACCCCACTTGGGGTTCGTTACTTGCCCCGCGTCGAGCCAACGGAGGATGCGATTGCCGAGGCGCTCGAGCGCTCGTTCGACAAAGACCGGGCGCGTGGCTTCACCGCTGACGGACCTCACGGCGACGATCTCGAGCTGCGGCTACACCAGGTCGGCGCGCGCCATCATGGCTCGCAAGGACAGCACCGGACCATCGTCCTTGCTCTCAAGACCGCCGAGCTCGACCTGCTCAGTGAGCGCACGGGCAGGGTGCCGATCCTGCTTTTGGATGACGTCTCGAGCGAGCTCGACCGGAGCCGAAACCGCAGATTTTTCGAGGTGTTGAGCCATGCGGGCGGCCAGGTCTTCCTGACGACCACACATCCAGAATTCATCTTGCTGGAAAACGACCGCGTCGACTTTCAGGTCGAGGGCGGACGCGTCACTCGATGATCTTGGCGCTCTTGATGTAGTCGAGCTTCGGGAAGCTCTCTCGGAGGTACGCGTTGCCCTGTGATTGCAGAGTGCCCTGTGCGGGGCCGCGGCCTCCGGGGGCTCCCTCGCCGTAGCCATCATACAGAGCGTCGACCGGCGCCATGTCCTTGACCTTGCCGAACGGTGCAAAGCCCATCCCGTCGAGGCGGGAGTTGTCGCCGAAGTTGAAGAAGAACTGCGTCGTGCGCGAGTTCGGGCCTGACGTCGCGAACGTGACGGTGCCGCGGGTGTTGCTGGCTTTGACGGCATCGTCGGGGATGCGTTTTTCACGCCACTGCGCGTTGAGTGCCGGGTCTCCACTGATTCCGACCTGCGCCATGAAACCACTGATGACGCGGAAGAATGCGACGTCGGTGAAGTAGCCGTTTTGCACGAGTTCGTAGAAGCGATCGGCGCCATGGGGTGCCCAGTCTCGGCGGACGTCGATCACGATCGCGCCTTTGGTGGTGTTGAGCTCGACGGTGTATTGAGCGGGCGCTTGGCCTTCTTCTGGCGTCACCTTCGTGGCCTCCTCTTGAGTCGGCGCAGGGCTTTCGTCGCCTTGGCTCTTGCTCGGTGCTTCTTCTTCTTTCGGGCACCCAACGAGGAGTGCTCCGGCCAACATGAATAGGGCTGCGGTTCGCATGCGCGTACCTTGGCAAGCTCGCGCTCGAGCGCAAGCGATCAGGCCGCTAGGTATCGAACAAGCCGCGGAGCTTCTTGAGAAAGCTTGCTTGCTGCGGGTGGGTGTCCTCGCCAGTCTCTTGGGCAAGCTCGGTGATCAGCTTCCGTTGACGCCGGCTCACTTCCTGCGGGACCTCGACGACTACGGTCACGAGCTGATCACCTTTGCCATAGCCGCCGTACACCGGAATTCCCTTGCCTCGCAGCCGGAAAGCCTTCCCCGACTGCGTACCAGGGGGAACCTTCATGACGACCCTGCCGTCGAGCGTCGGGATATCAATGCTCGCGCCGAGCACAGCCTGGGGGAACGAAATCGGAATCGATACCAAGATGTCGGCGCCTTCGCGCTGAAACAACGCGTGATCGGTAACCTTGACGTTGATGTGAAGGTCTCCGTTGCCCCCCGGACTGGCCTCGCCCGCGCCTCGAACGGTGCGGACCGCGCCGTCCTGAACACCGGCAGGGATTTTCACGTTCATCGCTTCGGAGCGCATCTTGGTGCCCGTGCCCTTGCAGGTGTCACACGGCGTCGGGATCTTCTTGCCCGTTCCGCCACACGCATGGCATGGGCGCGCCGCGGCGAAGAGACCGCGTTGATACTTCACTTGCCCCCGGCCTTGGCAGACGTTGCATTTGTGGACGGGTGTGCCGGGCTTGGCGCCGGTGCCGCTGCATGTCGCACACGAGGCGGGACGGTTGACGTCGATCCTCTTGTCGATGCCGAGTGCCGCTTCGACGAACGAAATCTCCATGTCATAGGTGAGGTCGCGACCGCCGCGCCGCTTGCGACGCCCACCGCTGAACACCTCGCCGAACAACCCTTCGAGGATGTCGCTGACGGCGCCGAAGTCCCCGGCTTCGAAGCCCGCCCCCCCGCTCTCGAACGCTGCGTGACCGAAGCGGTCGTACTGCTTGCGCTGGTTGGGGTCACTCAGGACGGCATAAGCCTCGCTTGCCTCTTTGAAGGAATCCTCAGCCGCAGGGTCATCGGGGTTGCGGTCAGGGTGGTACTTCATCGCGAGCGCACGATAGGCTTGTTTGATCTCGTCGCCTTCGGCGGTGCGGCTGACTTCGAGAATCACGTAGTAATCACGCTTGGACACTGGTTTTCGGAGTGTAGACGCGAGGCCGGAGCGCGCAAACAGCGTGGAAAAGTATCTCGGAGTGTGGGAGGGGAGGCAGATGCCGGCCGTCGAGCTCGAGATGGGAGAAGATGATGCCGGGCACCGGGTCGACGTGGTGCTCGCCCGCCGGGTCCCCGAGCTGAGCCGGGCCAGGGCCAAAGCGCTGATCGAAGAAGGCGCCGTCCGGGTTGGTGGACGCCTGGTGAAGAAGAGTTTCACGGTCGCGGCCGGTGATTGGGTCACGTTGGAAAGCCTCCCCGGGCCGGTTGATTTCTACGCCGCGCCCGACCCGGATTTAGTGCTCGACGTGCTCGTCGAAACCGCCGGCTACGTCATCGTTGCCAAAGTTGCGGAAGTCCCGAGTCATCCCTTGAAGGAGGGTGAGCTCGGCACCTTGGCGGGGGCCCTGGTTGCGCGTTACCCAGAGATGCGCGACGTCGGCTACAGCAAGCGGGAGCCCGGCATCCTCCATCGACTCGACATCGGCACTTCGGGAGTGATGCTCGCTGCGCGTGATCAAGAGACGTTCGACGCACTCCGACAGCAGCTCCAAGCCGGTGAGATCGACAAGCGATACCTCGCCCGCTGCCAAGGCGTCGTCCCCGCACCGATCGTCATCGACACACCGATCGCCAGCGACCCGCGCGACCGCCGCAAGGTCCGCGCCTGCACCGATCCACGCGAAATCAAACGCCTCCGCGCCCAACCGGCCAGAACTGAAGTCCTCACCAGCACTCCCGCCGAACACGGCTCCCTCATCGAAGTACGCGCCAACAACGCCCGCCGCCACCAAATCCGAGCCCACCTAGCCTCCATAGGCCACCCTCTCCTAGGCGATCCCCTCTACGGAGGCCCCCCCCTGGAAGCCCCCCCCCATCACCTGCTCCACGCCCTTTCCATTCAAATAGGGACAGGATCCACCATCGTAAGCCCTTGGAATCACGCTAAGTCTGAGCCACGGATCCCAAAGCCCGATCGTTGAGTTGGAAAGAATACGGTGGGATTTTCCTTTGAGAACCACCATGAATTCAGTGGGTTGGAGGGGAGGATCCTGTCCCCTAAAACGGAATTCGTAGGCCGGTTTGGGCCACTACTTGGTTGCCGAAGGAGTTGGTGTTCCAGCGGTAGTTGAAGCTGATGTCGAACTGGGCGCCGGCGATCGAGCGGTGGGCTTTGCCTTCGAGGAAGGCGCCCAGCACGAGGAACTGGATGCCGAGCTCGTTGACGTGGAACTCACTCAACTTGGGGTCGGCGGTGACGTACTGGTCGTCGAGGCTGTAGTCGTTCGGGTTGCTCTTGTAGAAGAACGAGGAGGTTTGGGTGTAGTAGCGGTAGCGCAGGCGCGTTTGAAAGAACGGTGACATCTCCTGGTAGATGCGGAACTCGGGATTGACCGCGCTGACTTTCCAGTTGTCGACGTACGAGCGATACAAAACTTGCAGCGAGGTGCGGGATCGCGGGATGTACCAAGCGAGTCTCGAGAACAACAAATGACGGTAGCGCTGGCCGGGGTGGTTCTCCGGAATTTGTCCGCCCAGCACCGAGCGATACGGATTGGCGAGAAAGCCCCACTGGTACGTGAAGTCGTACCCGACCTCCAAGACCAATGTGCGCGATAGGACTTGTTCCCACCCCGCCGCCAAAGAAACGGCGTCCAGGGTCTCTCTGAAAGCGTCGGCGCTCGTGCCTCCCATGTTGTCAGGCCGTTGTTGCGATCCACCCCGGAAAGTCTGGCCTATTTCGTCGTGGCGGTAGCTGATTCGGCCGCGAAACATCGTCGCGCGGTCTGCGAGCCAGATGGTGGGCTGGAACAGGGTGGCGAACGAAAAGTAGTCCGGTTCCCGGCTCAAGCGAAACCCCCCAAACAAGTCGACCGGATTCTCACGCTCCACGAATTCGTGACCCGCTTTCAAGTCGACGTCGTGACGCACTTCGGTGAACCGCACGTCTTCGAGCGCACCTGCCGCGATGCTCGCGCTCGTGATCGAGTCGACCAAGTAATCCACCCGCATTCGGGTTCCTTGCGGCGCCTCGAGTTGGGCGATGAACTCGGGGGCGAGGACTCGCGTGCTTCGGTCCCAGTAGTAGTTGCCGCGCACCTGCGCGTCGCCCGTCCAAGTGCCCGTCACGGCGTCGGCGTTTGCGCGCTGTGGATGAACGCCAAGTAGAACGATGCTGGCAGCCAGAAGCAACCTGAGCACCACCCAGCGCGACCTCTGTCGTCGGGAGGTTAGTTGCACCCGCATCCCCCGCCGGCGGTCCCAAGACCTCCGGTGGCGCCCTCGCGGGAATCTAGAACGTGGGTATAGAACTTCGCTTCTGTCGCCTCGCGTTCGAGGTCCATGCTCGGACGAGAAAGGTATTCCCGCTCGTATGGCTTGACGGTCGCGCAGCCTGCGGCGGCACTCAGAGCAAGGAGGACCGCGAGCTTCAGCGGGCCGAGGATACGTTTTCGTCTGGTTTTTCCGGCGCCAGATAGCGCGCTAGGGCGACGAAAGGGGTCAGAAGTACGCGGGTGGTTGTTCGCATCCATGAGTGCTCAGCAATGAGTTCGGCGGCGTACGGGCCGAGCGCATAATACGCATCGACGAACGCACGGCCCGCGGGGTTGGTCATCAGGTAACGATCACGAAAGCGCCGGAGCGCCCAAATCTCATCGGCTAGTGGTGAGCCATAGGCGGCGGTTGCAACGAAGCAAGGTGGAACCGTGGTGAAGTCAATCGAGGTTGTCTTCAAGCTCGCAGCGACCGGGTCGCTCTGTCGTTGGCATAGGTCGGTCGCCGTAATCTCGACCTCGTACTCGGTCTCGTGAGCATCGAAGGCCGTGTTGACCACGATGATGTCACCTGGGTCGAGGCAATCCCCGTCTCCATCCACATCGATGCCGTTTTCGCACTCGCCATCTTCGTTCGCGACGTAGGGGCCGCAGAGCAACTCGGACGCGACCCCATCGCTACATTCCGAATCGACCGGGATGTGCAGCCCGTCTCCCTGAATGGGCTTGCCCGCGCTGGTGATCTCGAGCGCATGAGCGTCTTCGGTGACCATGCTGTTGACCAGGATCTTGCTCGCCAAGACTTTGTATTGACGGAGCGGACGCGTGGTTTGCGGAACCGTGAAGCGAAGCCGCGCGACGACGTGGGACCACTTCGCATTGGGGTGGTTTTCCATGCTGAAGTCGGCGATCGCGTCGGGCTGCCCCTCCACGTCGCACAACCCAAGGCAACTCTGGTCTTCGCCGCAGGCGAAGCCGACGCCACAATCGGCGTCCTCCGTGCAGTCTTGTCCGCAGATCGCGGGAGGCTCTGGCTCCTCGCAAATGTTGGTGGCCAAGATGAAGACTCCGAAACGGGCGCCCGCCTCATCGCGACGCAACCGGTCCGCCCCACTGCCCGGTGCGCCGTCGGGATCGTCGATGATCGACGAGTCCATGGGGAACAAGTCACCCGATTCCCCGTGCATGCTTCCGTAGCCGACAGGAGCGGACGCTTCGTACTCGGCGATCACCGCGCCCAACGTGAAAGGCACTCGATATAGGATCGACGGCTGCCCGCGGTAGGGGTAACCGTAGGTCTGGGCCCAGAAGTCCCACCTATCGGAAATCGGCGTCGGGTAGGTCTCGTCGTTGTACGTGTCGTTGTAGTCGCCCTCGGTGTTGACTTCGATCCAGGCTGAGTATTCGCCGTCTTCCCACTCTGACGGGGCACGGAATTGAATCGTTCGTGGGACGTCCCCTGCGGGCGTCGCCATGGTGACCGCGTCGATGTTCGGCATGACGTTCCGCGCCTCTTGAACAAATCGCCCCACATCCGGGTGGTCATAGAGGCCGAGACCCTCGACGTCGCGGCGGGGCGGATAGACCGACCTGCCGCCGACTGGCCGCATGATCTCAGAGCCGGACGGACCGACGAAAGGCTCCGCGTATTCGTCACGGACATCGTCATCCGTTGCGAACCGACCCTTGTCGCTGTTGAAGACACTCGCACAAGTGACGGCGTCCAGCGCTTCACGCGTCGTCGTGGTCTGATCGAACGACAGGCAGAAGTAGGAGTCTGGAGACGCGTCGACCGAGGTGCGCGATGCGAATCCCTCCGAAACACGGTCTTGAAAAATCACCATGGGAAAGAGCTCCGCGCCTGGCGCGTTTGCTCGCCGATGTGCCCAGACCGGCAGGACCCCTTCGCGGCGTCCGAAAGGCCACCGGAAGCCGCTGTTCATCTGGAGCGCGCCCGGCCGGTTGCCGACGCCACGAAGCGCGACCGATGACGTCAGCGCCACCGTGTCCATGAAGGTGCCGTCCGCGTCTTCGATCCAGATCGCGATCTGGGCCCGCTTGGTCGGCGTGAAGTGAAACTCGAGGAGACGGTCGCCGTCCTGGGCGACACCGTTCCCCGGCGCCACGAGCCCAATCGCGACCATCCACAAGGCAAGCAAACCCAAACGCAACACGGGAGCAGCCTAGCCGCCACGCTTTTTTGGCTCAAGGAAGCAGCCCAACGGGGCACAAACATCAATAATAACAGCCGTATAAAGGAAATCTAACGTCGTGGCCGTTGCGGGTCATGGTCCCGCCTGCGTTGACTCTTGCCGGGGGTTAGCTGGGCGCGGAGCTGTTCGACCTGGTCCCGCAACGCGGCTGCCTTTTCAAACTCGAGGTCCTCGGCAGCGAGGAGCATCTCGCTTCGGAGCTCCTCGATGCGGGCGGGAATGTCGGCAGGGTCATCGCCCCCTTCGCCCTTCCTCAAGATCGGGATGACGACGTAGTCGCCGGCGCCGGTCGATGGGTCCATTTCGAGGACGGCCTTCTTGATGGTTTGGGGAGTGATGCCGTGCTTCTCGTTGTACTCTTTCTGACGTGCGCGCCGACGCTCGGTTTCTTCGATTGCGTACCGCATCGCATTGGTGATCCGATCGGCGTACATCAATACCTCACCGCCCGCGTTGCGTGCCGCGCGCCCAATGGTTTGAATCAGGGATCGGGGTGAGCGCAGAAAGCCCTCCTTGTCTGCATCGAGGATCCCGACCAACGACACTTCGGGTAGATCGAGCCCTTCTCGCAAGAGATTGATCCCGACCAAGACATCGAACTCGCCGCGGCGCAAATCTCTAAGAATTTCAACACGTTCCAGTGTGTTTATGTCGCTGTGAAGGTAACGCACGCGCACGTCGAGCTCGCCGTAGTATTCTGTGAGGTCCTCCGCCATGCGCTTCGTCAACGTGGTGATCAGAACGCGCTCGCCACGTGCAACGCGCACGCGGATCTCGCCGAGTAGGTCATCGACCTGGTGCTTGGTAGGACGAACGTGCAACTGCGGATCGAGGAGCCCGGTCGGACGAATCACTTGCTCTACGATGACGCCACCGGCGTGCTCAATCTCCCAGTCTCCCGGAGTTGCGCTCACGTGAATCACGTGGCCGACTCGCTCCTCCCATTCGGAGAATCGCAATGGTCGATTGTCCAGCGCGCTCGGCAGGCGAAACCCATGCTCGACCAATGTCTCTTTGCGTGAACGATCACCCTTGAACATCGCGCCGATCTGCGGAACTGTGATGTGGGACTCGTCGAGGATCACCAGGAAGTCGTCGGGGAAGTAGTCGAGTAAAGTCGGCGGCGGCTCGCCTTCTTTTCGCCCCGAGAGATGCCGGCTGTAGTTCTCGATTCCGTGACAAAATCCCATCTGTTCGAGCATCTCAAGGTCGTACATCGTTCGCTGTTCGAGGCGCTGTTTCTCCAGCAATTTCCCTTCGGATTGGAGCTTGGGGAGCCATTCGAGGAGCTCCTCCCGGATCGATGTGATCGCCCGGTTTCGATGCTCGTCCGGGGTGACGTAGTGGCTGCCCGGATAGACCCCGTACTGGTCGAGCTCCTCCAGCACCTTTCCGCGCGTCGGATCGATCTCGACGATTCGCTCGATCTCGTCGCCCCAGTACTCGATACGGACCGCAAGATTCTCCGAGTGAGCGGGGAAGATCTCGACGACGTCACCGCGAACGCGGAACGTGCCTCGGTGAAAGTCGATGTCGTTGCGTTGGTACTGAATGTCGACGAGCCGACGCAACAGAAGATCGCGTCGGAACTCTTGCCCGACTTCGAGATTGATCAACATCTCCTGGTACCACTCCGATGAGCCGATGCCGTAGATGCACGAGACACTTGCAACGATGATCACGTCGCGGCGAGCGAGCAGAGATCGCGTTGCGCTGTGGCGCATGCGGTCGACCTTGTCGTTGACGATCGAGTCCTTCTCGATATAGGTGTCGCTTGACGGGATGTATGCTTCGTAGTAGCTGACGAAGTATTCGACCGCATTGTTCGGGAACAGCTCACGCATCTCGCTGTAGAGCTGCGCAGCGAGCGTCTTGTTGGGGGCCATGATCAGCGTCGGACGCTGGGTCGTTGCGATGACGTTCGCCACGGTGAAGGTCTTCCCGCTTCCTGTAATTCCCAGCAGAACCTGGTGTTGCTCACCTCGGCTGAGGCCCTCCAGAAGCTCGGAAATCGCCGCCGGCTGGTCCCCCTTGGGTCGCAGATCGGTGACCAGCTCGAGCTCGCGTGCCATCGCCGAAGGCTATCACCCCTTGAAAAAGGGAACAGTCTGATTAATGAGCAAGGAATGAACTTCGGACGCTTCTGGGATGTGACGACGGCGACGGCGGCGAGCGCGGCTCGCCCGAACTTTGGCAACGTTCATTACGAGCGTCGCAACGTGCCACCGCGGCCGCTGGAGCTTTACGAGTTCGAGGCGTGTCCATTTTGCCGCATTGCGCGTGAGGCGTTTTCGGCGCTGAGCCTCGATCCGATCGTCTACCCGTGTCCGAGGGGCGGCACGCTCTTTCGGGAGAAGGTCAAGACGGAGGGCGGTCGTTACCAGTTTCCGTACCTGGTCGATCCGAATACCGGCGTAGCGATGTACGAGTCGGCCGACATCGTCGAGTACCTCTTCCGCGAGTACGGCAGCGGCCCGGCGCCGTGGTTCCTGCGCCAGCGCGCGTTCGCAGTCGCGACGTCGATCTTGGCATCGGGATTCCGTCCGCATCGAGGCCGCCACGCCGTGCGGTCACGGCAGCCCGAGAAGCTGCTCGAGCTCTACTCCTACGAGGGTTCCCCCTTCTGTCGCATCGCCCGCGAGGCCCTCTGCGAGCTCGAGCTTCCGCATCAACTTCGCAACGTGCCCCGGGAAAGCCCAGACCGAGACGGCTTTGTGTCGGTCTCGGGAAAGATGCAGGTACCCTACCTGCAGGACCCGAACACGGGCGCGCAGATGTTCGAATCCGCTGACATTCGACGGTATCTCTACCAGACTTACGCGGTCGTCGCGGGAGCGAATTAAACGTTCGAAAAGGGGACTGTCCCGCTTTTAGGCGTTGGTTTGGGCGAAGGACTTGGCGAAGTCTACGAACGTCTGGACGTCCGAGGGTTCCATCGCGTTGTAGATGGAGGCGCGGATTCCGCCTACGGAGCGGTGGCCCTTGATGCCGACCATGCCGGCTTTGGCGGCGTCCGCGATGAACTTCTTTTCGAGGTCTTCGGTGGGGAGGCGGAAGACGGGGTTCATCATCGAGCGTGAGTCGACTTCGACCGGGCAGTGGAAGAAGCCCGGGTTCTGGTCGATCATGTCATAGATGTAGCCGGCCTTGTTGCGGTTGCGCTTCTCCATTGCCGCGGCGCCGCCCTGATCGCGAACCCAACGAAGAACGTTGCGAACCATGTAGACCGGGAAGGTCGGGATCGTGTTCTGCAACGAGTCACCGTCGAGGATCGTTTTGTAGCGAAAGATCTTCGGGATAGTCTTGGGGCTACGCTCTGCCAAGTCCTTGCGAAGAATCAGCACCGTAATGCCGGAGGGGCCGAGATTCTTCTGAGCGCCGGCGTAAATCAGGCCGAACTTCGACACGTCGATCGGTCGCCAGAGGATGTCGCTCGACATGTCGGCCACGAGCGGCACGCTTCCGCTGTCCGGGTACTCGTGGAACTGCGTTCCCATGATCGTGTTGTTGGTCGTAAAGTGCAGGTACGCAGCGTTCGCGTCGAGGTCTAGGTCGGCCTGCTTCGGGACGCGGGTGTACTTACCGTCGACCTTGCCCGTGCCGGCCTCGCGCGCCTCGCCGGTGATTTTGGCTTCCGCCAGGGCCTTGTCGCTCCATGCGCCGGTCATGATGTAATCCGCCGACTGGCCTGGGCCTCGAAGGTTCATCGGTGCGAGCGCGAACTGACCCGTTGCGCCTCCCTGCATGAACAGCACTTCGTGGGTGTCCGGAATGTCGAGGAGCTCGCGGAAAAGGGCCTTGGCCTCTTCGTGAACCTTGGCATAAGCAGCGCCGCGATGGCTGTGCTCGATGAGCGACATGCCTGTCCCCTCGTGGTCCAGGAACTCGTTGTGGGCATACTCGAGGGCCGGCAACGGAAGCGTCGCGGGCCCCGCACTGAAGTTGATTACGCGAGCCATAGGCGCGGGAGCCTAGCCGCGGTTTTGGGCCGCGCAACTCGCTCCCCCAACGCACTTCAACCCTTGGAAAACGGTGGAGCTGAGGGGAATCGAACCCCTGACCTCCGCATTGCGAACGCGGCGCTCTCCCAACTGAGCTACAACCCCAAAGTCGGCCGATCGTATAGCCGCGCCGCTTCTTCGTGCAACTCGAAGGATGGGCCGCTACGTTGAAGGCATGGGTGAGACTTGGGGGATCGCTCTTCGCGCGGTGTGTTCAGCTTTGCTGCTGCTCGGCCTCATTTGTGCAGCGCCGACAGCAGCACAACAGACAGCGGACGACGCAGCTGCACGGGAGTACTTTGAGCGTGGGCGATCCGCGTTCGAGGAGGCCGACTACGAAGGCGCCCTGGTCTACTTCCGCCATGCATACCGGCTGAGCCACCGGGAGGAGCTTCAATACAACATCGGCGTTGCAGCGGATCGATTGCAACGTGAAGAAGAGGCGCTCGAAGCGTTCGAACACTATCTCGAGGAAAGCGAGGACGCCGCACGTGAAGTGGAGGTGCAAGAACGCATTACCGCCCTTCGACAGTCGATCGCGGAACGAAAGGCGACCGAACGCGCGCTCGAAGAAGCAACGATTCGCTATCGAGCACCCGCGCGAAACGGAACGACGAACGACGGCGCGCGCGTTCCGACTTCTGCCATTGTCGGCTCGAGTGCGTTGGCTGCTGTCGGCGTCGCAGGCATTGCTGCGATGAGCGTTGGGCTCGCAAGGAGCGGTTCGTGTTCGCAAGAAGTTGGCGGAAGATGCGTGACCGAGAGCTCGGCGACGGCATGGACGTGGGTGTACGGCGGCGTTGGCGTCGCAGCGTTGGCAGCCAGTGCGACGTGGCTTGCGTTGAGCGCAAAGCGCAGCAAAGAGAAACGCCAGACACAGATTTCCGTGTCGCCCATGGGCCTGATGGTATCAGGAACGTTCTGAAGAACGTATCAAAATAGATGCCAGTGAAAAGCGGGAAAAGCTCTATATTTTCAGGATGTTGAGGAGTTGTGAGGCAGCGTCGACCATGCCGTCGGGGCTCTGCACGCGAGGAACTCGCACGATCGGAATGCGGGGGAAATAGTCTGCGAGGACATCGGCGTTCGAGGCTCGGCTCACGTCGTTCTTGAGGTCTCGGTCCACGTGGTTGAGCACGATCGCGCGAACCGAAACCTTTCGTTTGCGAAGCGCCTCTACCGCGCTGATCGTGTACGACAACACGCCGAGTGCGTTGCGCGCAACGACCACCGTTTGCAGATCGAGAAGCGCACCGAGATCGGCGATCGTGTGGTCGCGATCGATTGGAACCAACACGCCGCCGACACCTTCGACGATCACGTAGTCGGCATCGTTGGCGAGCTCGCGAACGCGTTTCGCGAGCGAACGAAGTGAACCAACGCTTGGGCCTCCCCGCTTCTCGATCGCGTATGGCGCAAGCGGTTCTCTAGCGCGATACAAGCCGGGCGCGTTCGCTAGCGACTCGTTGCCGCACGCGTGCGCGAGCTGCAGTGCATCGGCTGGATCCGGATCGACACCGGTCTCGATCGGCTTGATCGCGGCAACGCGTTTGCCTTGCTGCATGCATGCGGTTGCGAGTGCACTCGCAAGCCATGTCTTTCCAACTCCGGTGCCCGTTGCTGTGATGAACGCGCCCTTCATTTGGTTGCCTCCTATTCTTGCCGACAGAGGGATGCGAATGCTTCGATCGCTCGTTCGATCTGTTCTGGTCGATGTGTAGCCATTGGCGTGAGCCGAAGTCTGGCGGTTCCTTCCGGAACCGTCGGTGGCCTAATGCCTTGAACGAAGACTCCTCGCGCGAGCAGCTTCGCCGAGAGCTGCATTGTACGATCGTTTTCTCCTATTAAAATAGGGAGAATCTGACTATCCCCATTGGGGATCTCGAACCCGAGCGAACGGAGGGCTGCGCGAAGTTTGGCTGCGTTTGCGAGCAGTGCGTCGCGGGCGTCATTGGCCTTGCGCACGAGCTCCAGGGCCGCGATAGAAGCGCGCGCAACCATCGGGGGGGGTGCGGTCGAATAGACGAAGCTTCGCGCTCGGCTTCGGATGAGCGACACGATGTCTTCACTAGCGGCGACAAATGCACCCGCGACGCCCAACGATTTTCCCAACGTGCCGACGACCACATCGGGCTCGACGCCCAGCGCCGCAGCGAGCCCTCGGCCCTCGGGTCCGAACACACCGAGAGCGTGCGCTTCATCGACCAGGAGTCCGGCATCAAAGAAGCGGGCGAGCGAGGAGAGCTCGCGAAGGGGTGCAGCGCCACCGTCCATCGAGAAGACAGAGTCGGTGATGACGAGAGCACGGCGCGACTTGGGCCGGTGTTCTCGAAGGAGCGATTCAAGGTGGCCGACGTCTCGATGTGAATAGACGTGAACGTTCGCTCGCGAGAGACGGCATCCGTCGATGAGGCTTGCGTGATTCAACGCGTCGCTGAAGATGGCATCATCGGGGCCGGCTAAGGCTGGAACCGTTCCGACGTTCGCGGCGTAGCCGGTCGAGAAGAGGATAGCGGCGGGAGCGCCTACGAAATCGGCGTAGGCGGATTCGGCCTCCCTGTGAGCGTCCATGGTTCCCGTGATCAGTCGAGAGGCCGCTGCGCCCACGCCCTCGCCGCGAGCAGATGCCGTGGCGGCCGCGACGAGCGAGGGATGATCAGCGAGCCCGAGATAGTTGTTGGAGCAGAAACAAAGGACCCGGCGACCGTCGATCTCCACCTCGGGTCCCTGTGGGCCGGAGATCTGGAGAGGTCTGCGAAGCAGACCAGCAGCTTCGAGTTCGGACAGGGCGTCTCGGATTTGGGTCTGAAAGCCCATGGGTGGGATCTAAGCCCAGCGCTCGGCGGGGGTCAAACGCGCCCCGCACGTGGATGTTTCACGTGAAACGTTTGGGGTCCCTGCACCCTCGTTGGGCACTGTTGCACGTGAAACATTCAGAGCTCCAGGCCCTCACGGGGATCCTTCTCGAACGCGTCCTGCACCGTCTTCAAGGCCTCTTCGACCTCCGGGGAATGTCCTTCAGGGACCACGATTTCCAGGTGGGCGATCAGGTCCCCCTTGGGTTTGCCCTTCTGTTGGATGCCTTTCCCGCGCAGACGAAGCTTCGATCCGTTTTGGGAACCCGCGGGGATTGACAGCTGAACCGCCCCCTCGGGCGTCGGGACGCTCACTTTCGCTCCCGCGTAAGCCTCCAATGGGGTGACTGGAACCCTGACATGGAGCTGCTTCCCGCGGATCGAGAAGTAGGGGTGCTTTCGCACTTTGACCTCGAGGACGAGATCGCCCGCGGGGCCTCCATGGACCCCGAGGCCTCCCTGCCCGCGAAGCCGAATCTTGCCCCCGTTTCGGACACCCGCAGGAATCCGCACCTTCAGCGTCCGCTCGCCCTCGGAGGAGCGGAGACTCAGCTCCCTCTGGCAGCCGAGAACCGCTTCCCGGAAATCAACAGCCACCTCCGAACGAAGATCGGCACCCTTCTGGGGAGCCCGAACGTACGCTCCTCGGCCGCGTCCCCCAAAGAGGTCCTCGAAGTTGAACTCCACGTGGCCCTGCTGGCTCCCGCCTCCACGGCCGCGGGCCGAACCCCCGAAGATGTCGCCAACGTCGAATCCGCCGAAGCCGCCCGCTCCTTGGGTTGCCGCCTGATAAGCCTCAGGGTCGAACCCCTCTCGAAGACCCATTTCGCCGAACTGATCGTACAGTTTCCGTTTTTCCGCATCCGACACCACGGCGTAGGCGGACGACACATCTTTGAATCGCTCCTCGGCCGCCTTGTCATCCGGGTTGCGGTCCGGGTGCAGCTTCTTGGCGAGCCGGCGGTACGACTTCTTGATCTCCTCCGGGCTCGCATCGCGGGACACCTCCAGAATCTTGTAGAGATCACGGTCAGCCATGGCCGGTCACCATAAGCATTCGAGGACTTCTTTCAATGGGCAGCAATCCGGAGAGTGCGCGAATACGACATGTTATGGGAGAATACATGCCGCGATTGACGCTTTTATTTTGTATTATAGCCACGCACGCCCTTTTGCGGCCTGCAAGCCGTTCTTGCTGCCTTCGGGGCTGCATGATACTCGCTCGCCATGGCCCTGGTCGAGGTTAGCCGACTTCCACAGCATGTCGCCATCATCATGGACGGAAACGGGCGCTGGGCTCAGGCGCGGGGCAAACCACGCACAGCGGGACACGAACGCGGTGCGGACGCCGTGCGCGCGACGATGCGCGCCGCGCGACGGCTCGGCATTCCCGCGCTGACGTTGTACGCGTTCAGCGAACAGAACTGGGACCGACCACAAGCGGAGGTCAACGCGCTCGTCGATCTGTTGTGCGAGTGCCTCGTGTCGGAACGCAACGAGCTCGTCGACAACGAGATTCGATTGTCGGCGATCGGTCGCTTGCACAAGCTTCCGCAACACGCGCAGTCACGATTGCAAAAGCTCACTTCAGAAACCAAAGCTTACGAAGGTATGACGCTCAACCTCGCGCTCTCTTACGGGGGCCGAGAGGAGTTGGTCGATGCGGTGCGCGCGCTTGCCAACAAGGTGCATGCCGATGAAATCGACCCGAGTGACATCGACGAATCTGCGATCGCGCAGCTGCTGCCATCGATGGATGTCGGCCCCGTCGACTTGTTGATCCGAACCGGTGGTGAGCAACGGATCAGCAACTTTCTCCTGTGGGGATCCGCCTATGCGGAGCTCTACTTCACTGAGGAGCTCTGGCCAGATTTCGATGCAAATTCGCTATATTGCGCGATTGAGGCATACCAGGGACGGGAGCGACGATTCGGCCTCGTTCCCGACGCTGAGGACGCCGCATCCACCACCGAGGCACGCAAGGAATTGGAGCGCGCAATATGAACGACGCGATCGAGCAACCACCGGTGAAGAAACGTCTGTCGGGAACCACGCTTCGGGTTGTGACCATCGTGCCGTTGGTTCCGCTCATCTTGTGGATGATGTTCACGGAGCGTCGGTTGCCTTGGCGCGTGTTCATCTTTACTGCCATCGCGATCGCCGGTTACGAGCTCATGGCGATGAAAGTTCCGTCGCCTCGATCGCTTCGAATTTGGGGCTCGGGGACCTCGGTTCTGTTTGCGTACACGATCCTCTTCATCGACACCGCGACCGCACTGTATGGCGTGGTGTTGCTCATCATCCTCGGTGCAATGGTGTGGAGCTTGTTGCAAGAGGATCCGCTTCACGATGCGAGCTCACGCATTGGCTGGCTGCTTGGCACACCGATCTATGTTGGAGGCTGCCTCGCCGCGGTGGCGCTGGTGCGTGATTTCCCTCCTACTGGCGCTTGGGTGTTTCTCGCGATGGCCCTCGCCTGGGGCAGTGACACTTCCGCCTATTTTGTCGGACGGAAGTTCGGCAAGACCAAACTCGCGCCTCGCATCTCCCCAAAGAAAACGCTCGAAGGAGCCGCAGGTGGCCTCACCGCTTCGGTGGTCCTCGCGGTCATCACCAGTTTCTTTTTGCCAAAGTTCGGCGTGGTCGATGCGATCGCGCTCGGCATTCTCGGAGGCGCGGCTGGTCAAGCTGGGGACCTATGGGTGTCCGTGCTCAAGCGCAGTAGCGGCGTCAAGGACAGCGGCGGGATTCTGCCAGGTCACGGCGGCATCCTCGATCGCGCAGACGCGCTCGCCTTCACCGCTCCGGCGACCTGGGCGTACGGCCACTTCATCGCCGGATTCTGATATCCTCGGCGGGTGCTCAGACCTAGATCAGCGCAGCTGTTAGGCATAGCGCTGTTGCTCTCGTCGCTTGGCTGTGATTGGAGCGGCGCATCGACGGCCCCTCCGTCCGAGACCGAGAGCCTCGGGCAGTCGCCCGCAGACGAGGCGACTCCTGCGGTCATCGATGCGGACTGGGTTGCTTCCAAGCTCCAGGCGCCACCCGCGCCTGAACCCAGGGACTGGCTCCGAGAAGTCGAAAAAGATCCGATCGCCGCGTTGAAGGAGATGGACCCCGGCGCGCTTCAGCCGAGTCACAGCCGCCGTGCTCCCCCGCTGGAAATGACACCCATTCGCGCGAAACACCCCGCAAAATACGAGCCCACGAAGCAATTGCGAGATTGGCCTCCCGCGGTCGGGCAGTTCTATCCAAACCTCGTTTTGAAGGACCAGACCGGGCAGGTCACCGCGATCAGTGACTTCCGGGGCAAAGTGGTACTGCTCGAGGTGGTCGGACTGACTTGCCGCGCGTGCCACGCTTTCGCTGGCGGCAACGAGGCCGGGACAGAGCGCTTCCGAGGGATCGAACCGCAGCGCGGGCTCGGCTCGATCGAGAGCTACGCGCAAGGCTATGCCAAGGTCTCACTGGATCATCCAGATATCGTGTTCGTGCAGCTCGTACTCTACGGCATGGACGGTCGAAGTCCTCCCGCCGAAGACGACGCGCGAGCATGGGCGCGTCACTTCGGAATGGACCGTAATAGGAACCAAGTCGTACTGATCGGAGACCAGCGATTCATCCGTCCCGAAAGCCGGAAACTGATTCCCGGGTTTCACCTGATCGACCAGAACGGCATCCTGCGTGCGATGAGCAGCAACGACCCGCGCCATGACGGGCTTCACGAGTCACTGTTGCCGAAGCTCGCGAGCCTCGTGAAGGACGGGCGCTGATCAGCGGCCGGCTGCCTTCTTGATCGCGCCCAGATCGAGGATCGCACCGCCTTCTCCGACGATCGTTGGCTGCTTCCCATCCCACTTCTCGACCGCACGCAAGTACACGATTTCTGCGCTAATTGTCTTCCTCAGGAGCTCCTGCGCCTTGGCTTCGGCCTCGGCTCGGGCAAGCATCGCTTTCGCCACACCTAGCGCCTTCGCCTCGGCTTGTTCGGCTTCGACCTTGATGCGCGCGAGGTCATTCCTCGCGGTGAGCGCGCGCTGCTCAGCGACCTGCTTCGACTCGACCGCCTGCTGATACTGCGCGTCGAACTGGAAGTCCGTGATCGAAAGCTCAGTGACGAGAAGGTTACTCTTGGCAAGCGTTGCACGGATGCTGTCAGTGAGCGTTTCCTTCACCTGTTGACGCCTGGTGATCAGCTCTTCGGCGGTGTACTGCGCGGTGGCCTGTTTGAGAGACTCCTGCAGCGCTGGATCGATGATCGTGTTCTCGACGACCAAGCGCGTCCCGACGTTGCGGAAGACCTCCACGATCTGCGCCGCATCGACTCTGTAGTTCAGCGCGATTCTCGTCGACACGACCTGAAGGTCCTTGGACGATGCGGTCGCGCTTGCCTCCATCTTGTGGACGCGAGTCGAGATGTTGATGATCTGTGTCTTCACGGGCGTCCGAAAATGGATACCCTCCTGGAGCGCAACGTCTTGGATTTCACCCCACTTGGTCACAACGCCGAGATTGCCGGCGTTGACCTGAGTGCACCCGGTCGCACCGATGATGAGAAGCCCCGCGGAAACAATCCGCAGCACATTTTGCTTGAATTTCATATACATACCTTCGTCTATGGGGTCCAGTCCCCGAATCTGTCCGCGGCTCCGCCTACCAATCAAGAACGGCAACCATGATGCCAGTCGCGATGATCAGCCCGCCCGCCACGCTGTCGCCGTAGCGTTCGATCCACTTTCCTTTGAACAGCTGTGCGCCCGAGTGTGCGAGCGCAACCAACGCAACCATAGCACCAACTGTGGCCACCTCGTACGCGACGACGATGGAGACAGTCTCTGCAGCGGACAACGGAGCTGCCGCGAAAAGGATCGGGATGACGGCGACGCACGGGTCCGCGCAGTAGATCAAGAACAGCGACCACGTCGATGCCCGAGATGCGTCGTGCACGTGATCGTAGTGATGATGGTGATGCCCGTGAAGCCGATGCACGAATGCCCCGCGGAGACCCCAGATCGCGTAGGCCACTCCGAACCCGATCAACAACAAACCCGCGACCGATACCATCCGCTCGCCAAGTGATTGAAAAAGTTGCGTCCCAAACATCAATGCGAGCAGCCCGAGCAACACGGAAACCGTCACGTGTCCAAGGCCGCAGATCAATGCCACGCGCGCTGCCCGTGCCCTCGACCAGTCCCGCGCCCGGGCTACGGCCGCGATCGGAAGCCAGTGGTCCGGCGCCAAAGAATGCAATGATCCCACGGTGATAGCGGCGATGGCCAGGGAGGCGAAAAGGCTAGCGGTGTTCATGCTGGTGCTCGTGATGATGATGCACATGTCCCTCGGTTGCTTGCTCGACCGGAGCCGGGCGCCGCTCTTCGAGCCACTGCAGCCAGGCGTCGATGCCTTCCCCGGTTTTGGCCGAGACCTTGAGCAAATTGGCTCCGGGCATCACGCGCGCGAGGGCGTCCTCGACCGCTGCTACGTCGAAGTCGAGGTGCGGAAGCAAGTCGACTTTGGTGAGCAACACCAGGTCGGCCTTTTGAAACATCACCGGGTACTTGAGCGGCTTGTCTTCGCCTTCGGTAACCGACAGCGTGACGACGTTCGCCGCTTGGCCCAGATCATAGATCGCCGGGCACACTAGGTTGCCAACGTTCTCGATGAAGAAGATGTCGCGGTCGCTCACCGGGAAGTCATGCAAAGCACGATGCACGAGACGGGCGTCGAGATGGCAGGCCGACCCGGTTGTAATCGTTGCAGAGACGATCCCCGACGCGTTCAGTCGATCGGCGTCCCGCTCGGTCGCGAGGTCGCCGCTGACGGCACCGAGCTTGAGGCGCCCACCGGCTTCCTTGGCAGTGGCTTCGAGCACCGCGGTTTTTCCCGCGCCCGGGGACCCCATCAAGTTGATCGCCAAGAGCCCTAAGCCTTGGAAATGACTCCGATTATGGTCCGCCTGGGCATCGTTGTCGGACAGGATCCGTTCCTGTACCTCGATGGGAACGATTTCCGGGTCACCGCATCCGCACGTTTCACACATCGGGGGCCTCCATTTCAATTCGCTCCAAGATGATCTCGTCTCCCTCGACCATGCGCGCAGGTCGTCCACACGTGTCACACCGCAGGATCGCACCACGCAGGACCGGACGCTTGCATGAGGGGCAAGCCCAGGACGCAGCAACGCGGTCGATCGCGAGCTCCGCCCCATCACAAATCGTTCGCTCACGAAACGTCTCGAAGGCGGTCTTCAACAAGTCGAGCTCCACCCCTGACAGCTCACCTATCTTCACATGCAAGCGATGCACGCGAGTGCCACCATGGACGGCAGCTTCCTGCTGCACGCGATCGATCAAAGAAGCGACGATGGAGTACTCGTGCACGGGCTACTCGCTTTCAAACTCCGGTGAGCGTTTCTCGAAGAAGGCAGCAAGGCCTTCGGCAAAGTTTGGACCGTCTGCGATCCGTGCGAGCTCCGTGAGCTCGGCGTCGAGATGAACGTCCAGGCGATCCATCCCTGCGGCCTGGTTGAGGAGGTTCTTGGCTACACCGACTGCCGCAGTGGGCGATTTCGCAAGTTGGGTCGCAATTTTCAATGCCTCACAATCAAGCGAACCATCCGGAACTACTCGGTTAATCAGGCCCCAGTCAAGGGCGTCGCGCGCGGTTAGGCGCGGGTTCAAGAGCACCAGCTCGAGCGCCTTTCGAAGGCCTACCAAACGGGGCAAGAAGAAAGTCGAGCTCTCTGCGCCGGTGAGCCCGGTCTTGAAGTAGGCCCACTCGAACCACGCGCGTTCGGACGCGATGACCAGGTCGCAACTCATCGCAATTCCAAAACCGCCAGCAGCCGCCGGCCCATCGACCGCGGCGATGAACGGTTTCGGCGCTCTCCGGATCTCCGAGATCGTGCTGTGAATGTACTCGAGGATCTGTTTGAAGATTTCTCCGTAGCCTTCATCCGGTTTGCGGGTATCGGGCTGCAGGTATCCTAGATCGTCTCGGTCGCCGCCGTCGCGGATGTACTTCAAGTCAGCGCCGCTGCAGAACACACCACCTTCGCCACGGATCAACACGGCGCGTACGTCTCGGTCACGTGCGAGCTGAAGCCCCGCTCTGCGGAAGTCTTGCGCCGTCTCCACATCGAGTGAGTTGAGGCGCTCACGGCGCGCGATCGTAAGGATGCCAACGGCGCCTTCTCGCTCGATTCGGATATGCTTCATCTGCTCCATCTTGCCCATCGCTCAGCAGATCCTCGGGAGGAGCTCACCCTCTGCTTCCGCCAACAACCGGCTCCCGAACCCGGTATCGAGCACCACGAAGCCCGGTCGTTCGGACACGCATTCGCCCACAATTGCCGCATTCCGACCTAGCGGATGCGATCGGACGGCGTCGAGCACGCCCTCAGCGCAGTCGGGTCGCAGCCCGAAGACCGCCTTGCCTTCGTTTGCCGACACCAGGGGATCGATTCCGAGGAGCTCACCGACGGCGCGAACCTCGTCACGGAGCGGAACGAGGGTCTCGTCGATGATGATCCCGACATTGCTCTTGTCGGCCATCTCGTGCAACGCGCTCGACAAGCCACCGCGCGTAGGGTCCTTCAATGCCACGACGCCCTCCCCTCCGATGTCGAGCGCCCGCCGCACCAACGTGTGCACCGGCGCGACGTCGGACTCGAGCGTCGTCTCTAAAGCCAGCTCGTTCCGGGTCGCCATGATCGCGAGTCCGTGATCACCCATCGTTCCCGTAACCAGAATCTTATCGCCCGGTCGAAGCCCGGCATCCGACACCACACGCTTCGTGAGCCCGACGCCCGTCGTGTTCAGAACCAAGCCGTCGAGCTCTCCGTGTCCCATCACTTTCGTGTCCCCGGTCACGATCGTCGTTCCGGCTTCCTCGCACGTCGCGCGAATCGACTCCCAAATCCGCTTCAACACGTCGCGTTCGAAGCCGTCTTCGATGATGACTGCGCAGGTCAGAGCCAGCGGCTCCGTCGCCCCCATCATGGCGAGATCATTCACTGTTCCGGAGATCGCAAGGCGCCCGATATCGCCTCCTGGGAACTCGATCGGTTGAACGACGTGCGAGTCGGTTGCGATCACCAAATACTGGTCGCCGAGGCGGATAGCGGCGCCGTCGTCCATCGCCTGCAGGCCGATGCCGTCGTCCCCGACGTCGCCCAAGCCTTTGGCGAAGACCTGCTCGATCAGCGCGCGCATTGCGCCTCCACCTGTGCCGTACTTCAGCGTGATCCGTTCGTCGACCAATCGTGCATTCCGCGTCATGCGGCGCCTCGCTTGATCGAACGCAGGTCCGGGCGCCCGCCGTACTGATGCCAGATCCTGCAGGTGCCTTCGGCGCTCACCATGCATGCGCCCACCGGGGCGTCCGGCGTGCACTGTTTGCCAAAGAGCTGGCAGCTCGACGGCGATGAGATGCCCGCCATGATGTCGCCGCACTGACACTGCTGCACGAGCTTGGGCGGCGCGTACTGCCAAAGTGCAGATGCGTCGATGGTGAAGCGCTTCCGCGTGTCGTACTGCGCGAACTCGTCTCGCAAGCGGAGGTTCCCGTTGGGCACGTGCGCAATGCCTCGCCAGCGCCCACCCGTGGGCCGGAACACCTTCCAGAGAAGCTTCTGTGCCTGAACGTTGCCTTCGCGCGTCACGCAACGGGGAAAGGCGTTTTCCACACGCGGTTCGCCACTGTTGATGACCTCGAGGAGCTTTACCAGGCCCGCCAGGACATCGAGCGGTTCAAAGCCAGCAATCACGACCGGCAGGCCGTGACGCTCGACAAACTTCTCGAACACGGCCGACCCGGTGATCGTCGCCGCGTGTCCCGCAGCGAGAAATCCTTCGACCTTCGTCTCCGGCATCTCCGCGACAATCTCCATCACCGGCGGGATGTACTTGTGTGCAGACAGCACGGAGAAGTTGTCGGGGGGGTCATCGACCAGAATGGCCGCCGTCGCGACCGCCGTCGTTTCGAAGCCCGAGGCGAAGAAGACGATTTCCTCGTCGTGATTGCGCGCGAGGTCTACCGCCTGCGTCACGCTGTACACGACGTCGACCTTTGCGCCCTCTGCTTTCGCGTCCGCAAGCGATTGTGAGGTCCCTGGCACGCGTAGCATGTCGCCGTACGACGCAATGCGAACGCCCTGTTTCGCAAGTGCGACTGCCTCATCCACTTCCGGGATATCGGTGACGCAGACCGGACAGCCAGGGCCCATGATCACCTGCAAATCTTCGGGGAAAGCGGCTCTGAGCCCGAACTTTGCGATCGCCTGCTCATGGCTTCCGCACACGTGCATGACCGAGACCGGGGCATGATCCGCTTGCTGGACGAGCCGATCGAGCGTGTCTCGCAGTCCGCGCGCGCGTGCAGGGTCTCGGAACTTCAGCTGAGCGAATGTGTCACTCGCCATCATTGCGCGCTCCGTTGGGTGACTCCGTTGCATCGGGTGACGCATCGAGCTCAGCGCGAACGTCAGCGGTCATCAAATCCTGCTCGTCGGCCAGCCGAAGCAGCTCGTCATACAGCGCCAAGGTCTCGGCTGCCTCCTCCGGGGGGATCCGGCGAATCGCAAAGCCGACGTGGTTCAAGATGAAGTCGCCTGGATCGACGGGCGCGTCACAGACCTCGAGTCGCACCTGCTTCTTCACACCCCAGAAGTCGACGGTCGCGATTTGCATCTCGCGGTCGACCTCGATCACCTTGCCTGGGACACCTAAGCACATGGGAAAGCTCCTTGGGGCATCAACCTTTGTCTCCCAGAAACGCGTCCGCGATCAAGGCCTGACCGAGAGCAATTCCACCGTCCCCCGGCGGGACTTGGCCGTGTCGTAACACACGGATATCATTACGTAAGTTCTCCGCAACTCCCGCTGCGAGCCGTTCGTTGTGGAAAACCCCGCCCGTCAGGGCCACAGGGAGGCGTCCAAGTTCTGCCAGGAGCGCCTCCAGGACCTCTACCGTGACCGTCACGACGGTGTTGTGAAAACGCGCAGACACGTGTGCCGGGGACATACCCGACACCACTTCCTCGAAGGCCGCGCGCACCGCGGGCCGTAAATCGACTTCCATCGGCGACGTGCTGCGGTCGAGTGCAAACGGGTAGGGGTCGCACGCCTCGTCACTCGCCATGTGGTCCCAGGCGATTGCAACCTGACCTTCGTACGTCGACACCGGGCGTCCCAGCGCGAGCGACCCGAACCCGTCGAAATAGCGACCTACGCCGCGCGCGCGCGGCGCGTTGAGATCTCGCTCGATCATCTGGGACACGATCCGAATCGACTCTGGCGCAATACCGCGGAACAAGGGAAGCGAGTCGATCTGCGGACTGCCGTCAAACGCGTCGTGCAACATTGCGTAGGCAATTCGCCACACCTCTCGCATCGCCCGATCGCCCCCTGGCAAACGCACGGGTCGAAATGTTGCCAGACGTTCGAAACGGTTCGGAAAACACAGCAAAAACTCGCCGCCCCAAGACGTCCCGTCGTCCCCAAAACCCGTGCCATCATAAGCAACGCCAAGCACCGGCCCGCAAACCCGGTGCTCCGCCATCACGCTCGCAACATGGGCGTGATGATGCTGCACCCCGACCTGAACGGAATCCGCGAGAGCTTTCGCGTATCGCGTCGACATGTACCCGGGGTGCAGGTCATGGGCGACCACTTGCGGGCGAACTCCAAGAATCGTTTGCATTCGGTCGATGGCTTCCTCGAAGAAGTCGAGCGCAGCAACCGTTTCCAAATCGCCGATGTGGGGACCGAAGTAAGCAGTATCTCCAGATGCAATGCAAAACGTGTTCTTGAGGTGCGCGCCGCAAGCGAGCACCGGTTGAGCGACCGGTCGCGCCAACTGAAAAGGACGCGGGACGAAGCCTCGAGAACGCCGTATGATCGTGGGCGTGCCCGCAATCACTCGCACGACCGAGTCGTCACAACGCATCGCGATATCGCGGTCGTGCAGCAAGATGGCATCCGCAATCCCCGTTAGCCGGCGCTCGGCCTCGTCGTTGTCACGGCAAATCGGCTCGTCCGACACGTTCGCAGAGGTCATTACGAGGGGCCCGTCAACTGCAGCCAACAGCAGGTGATGCAGCGGCGTATAGGGCAAAAAGAGCCCTAGAAGCGGGCTTTCCAGGCTCACATCGCGGGCCAGACCTGTCTCGGGCCGGGCGCGCACGAGGACTACCGGGCGCTCGGGCGCGGTCAGCAAGACCTCTTCTTCGGGCGTCAGCTCTGCGAGCTGTCGCGCTGCATCTAGGTCGCCGGTCATCACCGCGAACGGCTTTTCGTCGCGGTGCTTACGCTCACGTAGAAGCTGCACCGCGGCTGCATCGTTCGCATCGCACGCAAGATGAAACCCGCCCAAGCCTTTGATGGCGACGACAGCACCGCGCTTCAAGAGGTCGGCGGTGGCGCCCACCGGATCGGTGGCGGGATCCAGATCGCCGCCGAGACCGACGAGACTCAACGACGGTCCGCATTCCGGGCACGCGTTGGGTTGAGCGTGAAAGCGTCGGTCTTCGACGTCGTCATATTCCCGGCGACAGGCGGGGCACATCTCGAACGCCGACATCGTCGTCGCTGCGCGGTCGTATGGGATCCCCGTTGCAATCGTGAACCGCGGGCCGCACCTCGTGCAGTTGGTGAACGCGTAGCCGTAGCGGCGATTGCTTGGGTCCAAGACCTCGGCCTCGCACTCGGTGCACGTCGCCAGGTCTGGCGAAATGGACAGGGCCTTGTCCCCCGTGGCGCCGCTCGATTCGATGACGAAGTCGTCCAGCTCCACTTCGGGAATCGGCGTCGAGCGGAGCTCTACAACCCTCGCGGGCGGCGGCGCACCTGCCCGTAATTGCTCGAGAAAACCCTCTAGCACGTCCTCATCGGCAAAAGCCTCGATCGTCACACCGCGCGGGTCGTTTCGCACCCTCCCTGTGACGCCGGCGCACCGCGCGACACCGTGGACCCAGGGCCTAAACCCGACGCCCTGCACCGTTCCTCGAATCTCAATTCGACGCCCCGCCATCACGGACCGTCCTCAGCCACGCTGAGAACATAAGCGGTGACATCCCACTTCTGCTCGGTGCTCAGCGTCGGCCAGGCCGGCATCGACGTCCCGCGTTTGCCTTCGCTCAATACCTCGAACACACGCAGTGGTGTGACGTTCGCCCGCCATTCCTTGTTGTGGAAGTTGATCGGCTTGCCGGACAAGCCCTCTCGTCGTGCGCCATGTCCGTCGGCGCGCTCGCCGTGGCAAAGCGCGCACCTCTTTCTAAACAGCGTGCGGCCCCGGCCTCGCGCGTCATCGGACGAGAGCCGACCCACGGGAACCTCAACCGTGCCGTAGTCGATCGTCGATGAAGCGTCCCCGGTGCTACACGCCGAGAGTGCGAGCGATATGAGCAGCGCTCCCATAGCCTTCATCGCGATTCTCCGATCGAACCGGCGGGTATCCCATAGCGGTCAGCTCTTCCACGATGCGTTCGACTAGCTCCGGAATGCTCGCCTGAACCGCAGGTGTTCGCTCCAGCCCGAGCTCGATGGAGTCGGGCACGACGCCGAGGATCACCACGCGGTCGGGATACCGGTCGAGCAGACTAGCCCCCGCGAGCAGGTCGGCGACCCCAATTTGGTGCGGGGAAAGTCGCTCGTACACGGCTGGAGCCACCTCGTCGCCTTCGATGCGGACCTGAGTGCCCGGTGACCCGTCCGCGCTGATTGCGTCGACCAGAATCACCTGATCCGCGCTGTCCACGAGAGGAAGAAGCGAGAGGCCGAGCGTTCCGCCGTCGAGCGCAACGACGCCTTCAGGCATGTCGTACTCTCGAATCAGCTTGTGGATCGCGGCAATACCGGCGCCGTCGTCCGTGCAGACGACGTTGCCGAGCCCCAAGACGAGGACCGGCGTGCGTTCACTCATCCCGGTTGCGCCAGCTCTTGGGCAGGAACTTGTAGCCGCTGAATAGCGAGTCGATCAGCCCCATTCCTTCGACGCGAGACACGAGCATCGCGCTCCAGATGTGGTGAGCCACGAACCCGAGAAGGAACCACATCGCCAAGTGATGGATCCAACGCGCCATCTGGGCGCCCCCGAAGATCGGGAGCAGGAATTCCCACATCTGCATGTAGCCAACCGCGCTCACCGAGTAGAGAGCGAAGCCGGTGAAGATCATGGTGAGGTAAAGACCGAACACCGCCAGGTAGGTCATGCCGGCCAGCGGGTTGTGACCAACGTTGAGCGGTGGTTCCTTGCTGAGCAACGAATAGAACTTCAGCATGCCGAAGACGTCACGACGCCGCCGCGGGCTCATCGGCACGAACTGATGCCAACGCGCATAGTAGGAACCGACGAACATCCATGCGATTCGGCTTGCCACCGTAAGCGCGAAGATGATCGCCACGTAGAAGTGCACGGTCTTCATCGTCGCCATGACGAACTGCTCGTTCTCCGGCCCTGCAGGGATCAAGAACGGCTCGCCGATGTAGATTCCGGTGAACGCGAGCATGAAAACCGAGATCATGATGATCCAGTGGCTCATCCGGACCAGGAGGTCCCAGACGTAGACCCGCTCGATTCCCTCTACATCCCGACGCCGAGGGCTCACCTGGGGGCGCGCCCCTCCCTTCACTGCGGCTGCCGGCGGGGGAGTCATCGCGCCTTCACGCGAGTGATCTCGCGCCCTCCAGGTTCGACGACGTGCACAGCGCAAGCCATACACGGGTCGAAAGAATGAACCGTTCTCAGGATCTCAATCGGTTGCTCGGGGTCCGCCACCGGGGTCCCGACCAGGGCTGCCTCGTACGGGCCGGGTACGTCACCCGAGTCCCGCGGTCCGGCGTTCCAGGTGCTCGGAACCACACATTGGTAGCGCGCGATCTTGCCGTCTTTGACGTGGACCCAGTGGCCAAGCGCGCCGCGCGGCGCTTCGTGGAAACCCGCTCCCATGCAGTCGGCCGGCCAGCTCTCTGGCTCCCATTTGCTGTTGTCGTGGATGCGAAGCTCGCCCTTGCCCATGTTGTCGGCCAGCTCGTCGACCCAGTCGCCGATCTTGTCGACCAACAACTGCGTTTCAATTGCGCGCGCCGCAACTCGTCCAAGCGTCGAGAACAAGGCTTCGGGCCCAACCCCGAGTGTCTTGAGCACGTGATTGACGAGGCCCTGCACTTTCTCGTGACCGCGAACGTAGGAGACCAACATCCGTGATAAAGGCCCGACTTCCATCGGCGCGCCGTCGTAACGTGGCGACTTCAGCCAGGAGTACTTCTTCCCGGTGTCCAATCGTTCGTAGGGTGGCTCCGGTCCGGTGTAATTCGGGTTGGTTTCGCCCTCGGACGGATGAAGCGCTGCGTCTGCTCCGCCTGCGTAATCGTACCAGGAGTGCGTGATCTGCTCGGTGATCTTCGACGGATCGAACTCTTCCACCTTCGAGAGGTCGCGGGCGCGAATGATACCCGACGGAAGGTAGAGCTCTGGATCGGCTTCGTCGTCGAGCGGGTACTCGCCGTACACCATGTAGTTGCCTACACCTGCGCCGTATCCAGCCCAGTCTTTGTAGAACGAGGCGACCGCAAGCACATCTGGAATGTACACCTTGCTCACGAACTCCTGCGCGCCCGCGATGAGCTTCTTGAAGTGCGCGATCGTGTGAATGTTGAGCGAAGCCTGTGCGTCCGGGTCGACCGGAGTCGCCATACCGCCGACCAAGAAGCTCTGCAGGTGAGGGTTCTTCCCGCCGAGAATGGCGTGCATCTTGATGAACTCGCGCTGCCACTCGAGTGCCTCGAGATAGTGCGCCAGCGCCATCAGATTCGCAGCCGGAGGGAGCTTGTACGCCGAATGGCCCCAGTATGCGTTGGCAAACGGCCCAAGCTGCCCACGCTCGACCAGCCCTTTCACTCGGTCCTGAATGCCCTTGAAGTACGTCGCACTCGACAGCGGCCAATCCGAAATCGATTGTGCGAGTGCCGCGGTCTCCTTCGGATCGGCGTCGAGCGCCGACACGATGTCGACCCAATCGAGCGCGTGCAGGTGATAGAAATGGATCACGTGGTCCTGGATGCACTGGGACGCGATGATCAGGTTGCGAAGGATTCGTGCATTGGGCGGCGGTTTCGCGCCGATCGCATCTTCCACTGCGCGAATCGAAGCGATGGCGTGCACCGTCGTGCAGACGCCGCAGATGCGTTGGGTGAAGGCCCAGGCATCACGCGGGTCTCGACCTTGGAGAATGATTTCGATCCCGCGGAACATCGTCGACGAAGACCAAGCGTCTGCGACTTTGCCCCCGTCGATTTCTGCTTCAATGCGCAAGTGGCCTTCAATGCGGGTCACTGGATCGACAACGATATGAGTCATTCTGCGCCTCCTTCATCGGTCCGCTCAGGCGGGCTTTCTGGCGCGTGATCCGCACCCGTTCCAACGAGCTTCTTTCCAAGGTGTACCAACGTGTGGGTTGCGAAGGCGGTGGTGACACCAACGGTCGCCCAGAAGCCGACCTTGTCGATGTCCGAACCTTTGCCGAAGCCGGGGAAGCCTGGAAGGTGCGCGTAGAACGGCGTCATCTTGTCCCAGAAGTCCGGCTCTGCGCAGCCGATGCAACCGTGGCCGCATGCGACCGGCCAGCTCGTGTTGTCGTTCCAACCGATGTTGGGGCAGTTCTGGAACGAGACGGGGCCCTTGCACCCCATCTTGTAAAGACACTGTCCGTCGCGATGCGCTTCGTCGCCCCATTGCTCGACGTACTGCCCCGCGTCGTAGTGCGCGCGCCGTTCGCAGTTGTCGTGAATCGACTTTCCATAGGCAAAAAGCGGGCGATTCAGCTTGTCGAGAGCTGGGAACCTTCCGTAGGTCAGGAAGTAGACCAGCGTTGCGGTGAGGTTCTGCGCGTTCACCGGACAGGCCGAAAGGTTGATCAGGGTCTTGATCCCTGGGACCGCATCGGAAACGCCAAGCGCGCCCGTCGGATTCGGCGAGGCCGCGGGGATTCCGCCAAACGAAGCACAGGTGCCGACGGCAATCGTCGCCAGTGCATTGCCACAAACTTCGTTGGCTATGTGGGACGCTGACCTGCCGCCCACGGTGCAGTACGCGCCGTTCGCTCCGGTCGGGATCGAGCCCTCGACGACTGCGATGTATGCACCCTTCTGGTTTTCCACCACCGAGCGGAGGTTCTCCTCCGCTTGGTGACCGGCCGCCGCCATGATCACCTCGTGATAGTCGATCGAGATCAGATCGAGGATCACCTCTGCGGCAGTCGGCTTGCTGGCCCGCAGGAACGATTCGGTGTTGCCCGCGCAATCTTGGAAGTTGAGCCACACCAATGTTGGCTTGGGTTTGTTTTCGAGTGCCTCGGCGATCATCGCCGTCGCGCCCTTCGGCAAACCAAACATCACTGCCATTGCAGAGCAGAAGCCCATGAACTCGCGGCGTGATACGCCGCGCGCTTCTAGCTCACGACGAAAGTCGCTTCCCGGTTCATCCATCGGATCCTCCTCGCTGTTCGAAAGCAAAGGTCACGGTGGCACGTTTCCCGGCCACCCGGTCGACGTGACTCTAACTCCGCAAAGCCTAGAAAAACAAGGACATCATCTCTGTTGAGAAACGTTTTCTACAGGGCGCGCTGTTCTTTCGCCCCTTGTCGCCGATGCGCAAGATTTGCGCCGATCTTGGTGGTCGGCGAACGCTCCGGTAGCATCGTAAGAACATGTCGAGCGGCGCAGATGAGTTTTCGTTTTTCGAGGTCGTGCAGGGCTACATGGAGGAGGCCGCCGAGCTCACAGGCCTTCCGGCTCATGTGCGGCGAATCCTCGCCGAGCCGAAGAACGAGCTGATCGTCCATTTCCCAGTGCGAATGGACGGCGGCGAAACCCGTTTGTTCAAGGGCTACCGCATTCAGCACAACAACGTGATGGGCCCCTACAAGGGCGGCATGAGATATCACGAGCAAGTCAGTCTCAACGAGCTCAAGGCGCTCGCAACTCAGATGACCTGGAAGTGTGCACTGCTGGGCGTTCCGTTCGGCGGCGGCAAGGGCGGCGTCAAGTTCAACCCGCGCGAGCATTCCCACGAGGAGCTTCAACGCATTACGAGACGATTCACTCACGCCCTTGGTAGCAACATCGGTCCGTCACACGACATTCCGGCGCCTGACATGGGGACCAACGCGCAAACGATGGTGTGGATGATGGACACATACATCAACACCGGGCCGACCTACGAGAAGAACGACCACCGCGCCGTTGTGACGGGGAAGACCATCAATGCGGGTGGATCGGAGGGGCGTGAGGCGGCCACCGGTCAGGGCGTGGTGCACTGCATCAAGGAATGGGCGAGGGAAGCCCGCTTCGACCTCGAAGGCGCCACCGCCATCGTTCAGGGGTTCGGCAACGTAGGCTCGAACACTGCGCTTCTGCTCTCCAAGCTCGGCGTGTCTACGATCGCGACGGGAGACCACACGGGCTACCATCGCAACGATGAAGGCTTCAATGCGCACAAGCTTCAGGACTACGTGCGGGTCAACGGATCGATCGATGGCTACCCGCGTGGCGACAAGATCACGCGGGACGAGTTCTTCGAAACCAAGGCAGACCTGTTCATCCCAGCGGCTCTCCAGAACCAAGTCGGTGAGAAGGAAGCGGTCAGGCTCGATGTCCGGCTCATAGCAGAAGGCGCAAACGGACCGATCAATCCGGCAGGCGGGGCGGTGCTGGCCGATCGGGGTATCCCCGTCATCCCCGACATCTTGGCCAACTCGGGAGGCGTGACCGTGAGCTACTACGAGTGGGTGCAGAATCGAAACAGCGAGCACTGGGACGCTGAAGAAGTGCAGCGGCGGCTGCTCCACATGATGCGTCGCGCGTATCAACGCACGATGTTCTACGCCGCGGAAAAGAAGGTCAATGCGCGCATTGCTGCATACGCGCTTGCGCTCGAAAGCCTTGCAACCTCGTACGAGGAACGTGGGATTTTCCCTTAGATTTCCTGGAAATTCTGGACCTGTGTGCGATGCCGGGCAACGCGCAAACAGCTTGACAATTCGGGCGCGCAGAACCACTTGCATGAGTCATGGTTGCAGAGGCGGTGTTCGAAGGAACGATCCCGGCTGAAGGCGTCGAGGACTTGCTCGGAGGTCTCGAAGAGCTCGGCACGACCGGTGTGCTTGCGTTTCAGAGCACGTCCGGGTCGGGCGCAATCCGCCTCGTGCACGGTCAGGTCGCCGACGCTGCCACCACAGCGGACGAAGAGCGCGCGCTCGAGGTCCTGCTCTCCCTGCGAGACGGTGAGTTTGCGGTCTATCCGAAACTCCCACACCTGCCGGTCTCGCGCGGCACCGACACGACTCGACGTGGCTCACTTGCGGTGCATCCTCCCGCCGATTTGATGCGTTACTGCGAAAACGCGGGCCTCACGGGGAGGCTCCTGCTCGAGCTGCGCGGGCGGCTTGCGATCGGGTACTACGAGAAAGGCGAGCTCAGTGACGTCAGCATTGACGGCGGGACTGCGGCGGACTTCGTCACTGCGCTCGAGTGGACCGAGGGCACGTTTCGCGTCGACGCCGTACCGCCGCCTCGGGAAACCTTGCCGCCGTCACTTCGAGACAAGACATCCCAAGCGCCTCCCAAGAACCCAACCGCGCTTCCGCTTTTGCAGGCTTTTGAAGAGGGCCTCGCTGACCTGGGGCGCACGGACGCCACGCCGGTTTCGGGGCTCCGCCCCCGGATGGAAGAGGGCGATGACGACGCCACGATCCGCATCATTCGTCGACCCGGCGACGACGACCTCCCGGAGCGGCCGGGGTCATGGGATGCCCTCGACTATTCTCCCTCCTTCCCACAAGAATCTGCTACAAGTAGCCCCGTGAAGTCGAAGGACGACGGAAGGCAAATTGGTTTCTTGCGCACGCTCGGATGGGTGAGCGCAGTCTTCGTGGTGGTGGCAGGGTGCCTTTGGCTTCTCGCGTGGCTCCCTCCGCTGGAGTAGTCTGGCCGTCGTGAGCCCGCGCTTGCGACCGAGACGCCGGCTTCTGAGCCTCATCCCGCTGCTGGTTCTTGGTTGGGCCGCAACGGCAAGTGCACAGGATTCCGACCCCAAAGGGGAGCCATACCGCCCTGGCGATCCGGTCGCGATCCCCACACAGGACGTCGATGCCGACGACGCGGGCGAGGAAGAGGAGTTCCGCGACCGGTACGGAGTCGCGAGCCAGGGTCGGCGTCCCGATCAGATCTCGTCGCAGGTCCGTTATGTGCTCGAGGGCATCGTCGTCAGCGGCAACGATCGAACCAAAGCGCGCACGGTTCGCAACTTCATTCCATTGAAGCAGGGCGACTTCCTCGATCCGGAATCACCAGAGTTGGTGGCCACCGAGTGGCGATTGATGGGAACAGGATGGTTCCACAGCGTCGACATTCGTCTCGAGCGTGGCGCCGAGCGCGGGTACGTGGTGCTCGTCGTCGAAGTCAGGGAGCGCAACACGGTCGTGATCGAGCAATTGGTCGCGGGCTTGTCCGAGGGCGTTGGCAAGACCACCGACCGCGGGCGCACGCTCTTCCCTTGGCTCGGCTTCAAGGTCACCGAAACCAATCTTGCCGGTCGGGGCATACGGCTCTCCGCGACCGGGCTGCTGAGCGAGTTTCAACAGGGCGGGCGCTTGGATCTCCGCTATCCCAAGCTGGTCAAGAGTGAATACGACCTCCGGTTTGGAACGTTCTTTCTCAATGGCCGGGAGTTCTACGGAAACAGCCCCTTGGTGAGCGTGCCTTGCGGGGCGCCGACTTGCCCGGGCACCTCGATCGTTCCGAACGCTGTCGTTCGATACCGACGCGGCGGATTCATGGTCGGCACCGGGAAGGACTTCACCAGTAAGCTCCGCTACAGCCTGGATTGGCTTGGCGACATCGTCAGCGTTCTCGACCGTCCTGAAGCCGCGAGTGAGCGCCAAGGCAACGAGATCGCCCCGGTCGATTTCGCGATTCAAGACGGCCGGAGCTTCGTTTCCTCCCTACGGTTCGCGTTGGTGTTCGACAAGCGCGACGACCCGGGCATCACCAAGGAGGGTGTGCTCTTTCGTGGCGTTGTCACCGCCGGTACGCGTTTCCTCGGCAGTGACTACGACTTCCTCCAGCTCGAAGCATGGGTGCGACGGTGGTGGCGGTTGCCTTGGAACCACACGATTCGACTTGGCGCGTTCGGCGGAGCGGCGTTCGGCAACACGCCGTTCTTCTACCTCTTTCACATCTCAGACCTGACGGATCTGATCCCTTCTCGGTTCCTCGAGATGCAGCTCGATGCGCGTCCTCCGCCCAATCTTCTAGGCACCTCGATCGAGAACAACAACCTCGGTGAGCTCGCGTGGCGTATCGACATTGGGTACAACGTGCCAGTCTACGAGCGCGTGCGCGACCGGGGCTTGCGCGAAGTTAATATCTACACGCTGATCGGATTGTACGGGCTTGCGGACCTTCGAGATCCGCGCACTGGCGTGAGCGGATACACGGGCCTTTCACGTTTTCCGCTCGACCTGACGTTCGACTTTGGGTTTCGATTCGACACCCGGGTCGGCGTGTTCCAAGTGGGCTTCTCGACGCTCGTGGGGTTCATACGGCTGTGAGATATTGGCTCGCAGCACTGGTCTTGCTGACCGCGACGGTTACGTACGCCCAGTCGCAACTGCCCCTGCGCGATTTCGGGGTCACGTGGTCCCGTGGTGCGCCAAAGGTGTCTTTTTCCGCGAAGGACCTTGCAGACGAACGCGTGCGACAGGAGCTTTCGAGCGGGTTGCGCAAGCGACTCGTCGTGACGGTCGGATCCCACCTCAAGGGGTCCAACCAGCGAGTGGCCCAGCGCCAATTCAGTTGCGACGCGACGCTCGACCTTTGGGATGACGGCTATCTCGTTCGCATCGGTCAGCAAACCGAACGGTTGAAGACGCTCGAGCAAGTGCTCAACCGGTGCCTGGCCGTCGAGGGGTTGTTCGCGGGCGAGCCAAAGAGCTACCTGCCGCACAAGGGGCGGGAGATGTACTTCGCTGTCAAGGCCGAGTTCAACCCGATCTCGAAGAAACAGTGTAGCGAGCTGATTCGGCCGACTTCGGGGAATGACCCGGTGGGACCGATCACCGTGAACATCGTTCGCCGCCGGATTTGCCGATCCGAACGCACCATCGAGTTCCGTAGCGAATATCTGAAGGTGCCCGAATGAGCCGATTCGAGCGAAAGATCCTATTCGCGATCGGTCTGTCGGTGTTTCTCACCCTCGGGGGCAGCATTTTTCTGGCTGGGGGGGCGGTGCGGGAGGTGTATCGCGTCGGCGTGAACGAACGGTTCGGTGCGGAGTTGGTTCGTGGCGTGGAGGCTCGCCGCGGGCAGATCATGGCGCTTCGGTCAGGGTCGGAGCAAGTCGCGGACGCTGTCGAGTGGGCGGTCGCTGCCGAGGTTACCGCGCGTCGCAACACGTCGAGAATCGAGGGGCGGCTGCAGGAGCTCTTACAACGGTACGACCTGGTGCGGGGCATTCGCGTCACCGACGAAGCCAACGCAGAGATCGCGCGCGTATCTCGTGAACCTGATCCGTCCGGCGCCGTGATGCGGACCACGACTCGCGATCGGGACGTCGACGCAGGGGGAATGAAGCTGCGGGTCGCGGTCGAGGTGGCCGTTCCCGAGGCGTACTTCGAGCGTCTGCAAGACGCCGGTGAAGTGGCCGACGTGTACTCGCGACTCCAGCGTCAAAGCGCGTCGGTATCCGACATTTATGTATGGGTCTTCGGCATCATGGCGTTCCTCGTGATCGTGGTTGCATTCTTGATCGGCGCGATCGTGTCGCGCCGCGTGACCCGCCGGGTCACCGCACTGGCGGAAGCCTCTCGTCAAGTTGGTGCGGGTGACCTCACCGTGACGCTGCCTACCGGATCGAATGATGAGGTCACGGAGCTCACACAGGCCTTCAACGACATGGTCCGCGACTTGCGCGATTCGCGCGCGCGGATCGAGTATATGCAGCGCATCAGCGCTTGGCAGGACTTCGCGCGCCGGCTCGCCCACGAGATCAAGAACCCGCTCACGCCGATCCAGCTCGCCGCTCAGGAGCTGGACGAGACGTACGATGGAGAAAATGAGGCCTACCGGAAGAAGCTGGAGCATGCCCGCGCGATCATCGAGGAAGAGGTCGCGACCTTGCGTCGCCTGGTGGGCGAATTCAGCTCTTTTGCTAAGCTTCCGCGCGCCGATCTCTCTCCGTCCGACCTTTGTGACCTCGCGCACGGCATTCAGGATGCGGTGCCTGCCATTCTCGAAGACGTGGGCCGCGGCACCCCGGCTCCCGTGGAAGTACGCGTGACTTGTGCAACGGAACCCATCCGCGTGCGTATGGACCCTATGATGCTCAAGCGTGGTGTCGACAATCTTTTGCGAAACGCGATTCAATCGGTGTACGAGGCGCACCCGTCGGGTGGCGGCGAGGTCTTGGTGCGGGCGTATCGGACGGAGGCTTCCGGCGTCATCGAGGTCCGAGACAATGGCCCCGGCATCTCCCGAGAAAACTGGGATCGCGTCTTCGACCCCTACTACACGACCAAAACGGAGGGCACTGGCTTGGGCTTGGCGATCGTGAAGAAAGTGGTCTTGGAGCACGGCGGACAGGTTCGGCTCGATCGCGCGCCCGAAGGCGGGGCACGGTTCAGCATCGAGCTTCCGTTGATGGACTCACCATGACCGAGTCTGAGGCTGTAATCGCCAGGCCACGCGCGTGGATTCATTGGTTGGTGACGGCGATGGTATTCGTGGCGCTCTACGCGTGGATGACTCGCGGCAACGCATCTCCGCTGATGGGCCAACGCGCGCCCGACTTGACCCTCAGCATTGCGGCGGGGGCCGAGCCCGGAGGGCCGACGAAGGTCGCGCTCTCAGAGATGGCGGGGCAGGTGGTGGTCCTCGATTTCTGGGCGAGTTGGTGTGGCGCGTGCCGCCGGACGACACCGATCCTCAACGACCTCCACCAGGAGTTTGCCGAGCAGGGTGTCGCGTTCTACGCGGTGAACGTCGAGCCGATCGACCGGCAGCGCCTGCAGGCCGCCCACGCGGCTTTCGGGTCCGAGTTCCCAACTCTCCATGACCGCACCGGGACGGTTCAGAGGCGATACTCCATCCAGATGCTTCCGACCGTCATCATCGTGGGCCAGGACGGTCTGGTTCGGTGGGCTTCCACCGGGGTTCCCAGCAAGATGCGGCTCCGAGGGGCCATTTCTGAAGCCCTTAACTAGCCGAAATCGGTCATGGTTGACGGGCTCGTGCCACGCTGTTAGTTTCGCCGGCCGCGCGGGGCTGATGATGTAGGTCCCCCGAGGCTGGAGGAGATTCCTTGGTTCAAGCGCTTCAAGGTCCAAGCTTAGAAGAGCGAGTGGCCCAGCTTCAGGAGCTGTTGGATTCGGCGAGCCCACAGGTGCGCCAAGAGTATCAAGAGCGCTTCGACATCGCGTGGATCTATCACGATAGTGCGCTCGAGGGTGTCGTCTACTCGATGGACGAGCTCAGGGCTGCCATCTACGACGAGGTCGTTACCGATCCCTCCCTCATTCCCGTCTATGACGAGGTTCGGAATCACATGGGCGCGATCGAGATGATTCGTGAGATGTCCTCGCGCCGACGGTTCACCCTCAACCTCGACGTGATCAAGAAGCTATTCGCCCAGCTCGCGCCTGAGGAGCTCGAAGGGAAGAGCCCTCCGAAGTACCGCAAGGACATGCCGCTTCACCGGCTTTACTTTCACGAGATTTCTCAGCCCGACAAGATCAGCTACCGCATGCGTCAGCTCGTTCAATGGCTCTCGGACCCCGAGACCAAGAAGACGATGCATCCGGTGCGCGTCGCGAGCAGGGTGCACCACCAGCTGCTGCACATCTATCCGTTCCCGCGACACAGCGGAAAGGTGGCGCGTCTGGTGATGAACCTCATCCTCATGCGCGCGGGTTATCCGCCGGTAGTCATCCACGCGACCGAACGGCAGCGCTATTACGAGGCGCTTCGAAGCGGGGAAGACGCAACTGCGACGCTGGTGAACCAGGCACTCGGCGCGGCGATCGAAACCGCGATCCAGCACTTCGAAGAAGCACGCTAGCGCGCTAAGAAGCATCCGCGAGGAAGCGCGGAAGAGCCGAGATCACGGCAATGTAGCGCGCGCCGGCCCGGAGTGGTTCACTCGCGTTTTCAGGGGTAATTCCTCCGATTGCGACCACCGGGTGAGACACCGCCTGGCACACCGCTTCGAGGGTTTGGAGCCCTACGACGGGGTCGGGGTTCTCTTTGGTTCTGGTTTCGAACACAGGGCCAAACGCGATGAGGTCCGCGCCTTCGGCGTCTGCCGCTGCAGCCTGTTCGAGGGTGTGCGTCGAAACGCCGATCTGCATGTCGCCGACGACTCGACGGGCATCTTCGATGCAGAGGTCGTCCTGCCCGAGGTGCAAGCCGTCGGCGCCAACGAGGCGCGCGATGTCCGCCCGATCGTTGACGACGAACGGAACCTTGGCGTGGGCGCATGCGGAACGAACGCGCTTGGCAATCTCGAGGAACGCCACGTCGTCGAGGCGCTTGGCGCGAAGCTGCACGATGGCACAGCCCGCGTTCAGGGCTTGGAAGGTCAGTGCCAATGGGTGGTCTGCCACCTCCGCATCGATGATCGCGTAGAGCGAATCAATCAACGGGCTCGTCTCCTGTCAGCCTACCGTAGAGCTCCGGGCGCCTATCGCGGAAGAAGCCCCAGTTTGCGCGGTACCGGCGCAGCGCCTCGCGGTCGAACACGGCGATAGCCACGCCTTCCTCTTCTTGATCGAGCTCGACCGTCATGTCGCCGCGTTCATCACAAACGAACGAGCTACCATAGAATGTCAGCCCGCCTTCGGTGCCGATGCGGTTGGCCGCCGCGACCGGCATTGCGTTGGCTACGGCGTGCCCGATCATGACGCGCTGCCAAGGCTTCCTGGTGTCGTCGTCCGGCGCGTCCGGCTCCGTGCCGATCGCGGTTGGGTAGAGCAAGACCTCGGCCCCTTGGAGCGCCATGCTCCGCGCCGCTTCCGGGAACCATTGGTCCCAGCAAATGCCTACTCCGACGCTTCCGTGGCCCGTCTTCCAGACCTTGAAGCCCGTGTCCCCCGGTCGAAAGTAGAACTTCTCCTCGTACCCTGGGCCATCGGGGATGTGGCTCTTTCGGTAGACGCCGAGCGGAGTGCCATCGGCATCGATCGTCACGAGGCTGTTGTAGTAACCCTGGCCGGCCCGTTCGAAGAACGAGATCGGGAGGACGACCCCGAGATTGGCGGCGAGCGCTCGCATCCGCGCGACCGTGGGATGACCGTCGAGCGGAGCCGCCAAGTCGAATGCGCGCTCGTCTTCGGTCTGAGGAAAGTACGGCCCCTCGAAGAGCTCCGGGGTGAGGACGATCTGCGCGCCACGATTCGCAGCTTCACGGATCAATGTTTCCACACGCGAAACGTTCTCGTCGCGCGTGCCACCGAGGGCGCACTGCACGATGCCGATCGACAATGAAGAGGAGGTCATGGCGCGGTGGGCTGAGCTTGGGTGACGCAGTGAAAGGCTCCGCCTCCCCATAGCAGGTCTGCAGCCGGCAAGCCGATCACCTCGCGGCCGGGAAACGCATTCGCGAGCTCGCCGAGGGCCGTTTGGTCTTCGGGGATGCCATACGTGGGGACGATCACTGCCTCGTTGGCGATGTAAAAGTTGCAGTAGCTCGCCGGTAGCGGCGCGCCGTCGGGCGCCGAG
This sequence comes from Deltaproteobacteria bacterium, assembly GCA_019313915.1. Lineage (GTDB taxonomy): Bacteria > Myxococcota_A > Polyangia > Polyangiales > Houyiibacteriaceae > SG8-38. The sequence continues at coordinate 53,002 of JAFDAJ010000002.1, read as the reverse complement.
ATCGCCGAGGGCGCAGGGAGCTCGAGCACGGTCAGGCCACTCGCGCGCAGCGTTCGCTCGATGGAGTCGAGGACCGCCGCGTTGGGCGCCCCGGCGGTTGCCTTCATGCAGAGCACGGTATTCGGCGCTACAAAACGGGCGACCATGTCGATGTGCCCGTCGGTGTGATCGTGCGCCAGTCCACGGTCGAGCCAAACCAAGCGGTCCATGCAGATCAGTGCTTTCAACGCCTCCTCGAAGGCTTCGCGGGTCAGCCCCGGATTTCGATTGTCGTTCAGGACGCAAGAGGTGGTGGTCAGGAACGTTCCCTGGCCGTCTGGTTCGAGCGCACCTCCCTCCAGGATGACGGGACACTCGAATCGCCTGGCGTCGATTCGATGCGTTAGCCACTCGCTCACGGTGTCGTCGAAGGCGATCGGGTATTTGCCGCCCCAGCCATTGAACCCGAAACACAATCCACCAAGCGCCCCATCTGTCGTGTGCCCGAGCATTGCTGCTGTGTCGCGCACCCAGCAGTCACCGTAGTCTGCCGTCACGTATCGAACGTTGGAGACCTCACCGATCAAGGAACGCGCACGCTCTTCAACCTCGTCGTTCTTCACGAGGAGCTGCACCGGTTCGTTGCCCACTTCCGCGATGGTGCGGGACAGCGCAGCGATCGAACGCTGCGCGTCGGGAAGGTTGAACGGCCACTCTTCCCGCAAGTAGGGAAACGCGAGCCAGCAGGCGCTGTGCGGCTCCCATTCCGCCGGAAGCCGAAGTCGTTCGTTCACTTGCGAAACCTACCACGCTAGGACGCGGGTCTCACCGAAGCGCGCGACCATCGCGTCCACGTGCTGCAAGACCGCGAGGCGGCGCTGATCGAGGCCAGCCAGTTGCTTTTCGTTCAAGACGGGAGCGAGCGGATCTCCCTGCAATCGGGACGAAAAGTGTTCTATATCGAGCTTTCGAACTGCCTCGACCGTCGATCGCCGGAATCGCTGAAGCGCCTTCAGCCGGGCCTCCATCAAGCCCAAGCGCTGTTCCCCAAGCCAGAACCCAGCCCCGTTGTCCAAGTAGATCAACGGTCCGCCTGCTCCGCGGGAACGCACGTTGGTGAAGTCTCCACCCCATCGGTCGACGTTCTGTGTGAGGTAGTCGAAGATGATTAAGTCGGATAGCTCGGCTGGCCTCCCCTCGATGTCCGGTTCCTTCGCGATAGCCCGGCTGGGGTCGGTGGCTTCGCGAATGCCGGGGCGCCGATTGAGGTCGGCGCGATAGTCCACCGGCCGTTGGTAGGGCGTAATCGGGAGTGACTTCTGAACCCGCACCCAACGCTCCCACTTCCGTCCCATGCGAACGCGTTTCAATGACTCGGGGATCCACCAGATGAACGCCCCTTTCACGGTGCCGTCCGGCGCCACTCCCAGCTCGGACACCCGGTCGTCGTCGCCAGCCGCAGCTCGGAGCTCGCTCCATGCAAACGTGCGGCCAGTCGTCGGTGGCACCCGGCCCAACCCGAGCTCGCGGTCCAAGTAGTAAGCGGCTACCTCGGAGTACCAATGGGCTGCCGAGAAGGTTTGCTTGGGTTTGAAATAGCCCCGTGTTCCATCCGCGAGCGTGATCCGAAAGGCGAGGCTCCGGCCGCCCTTTCCCTTCTTCACCTTGGCGATCTCCGAAGTCCGCAAGGCCTCGATTCGATGGGCGTCGGGTTGTCCGAAGAACGCTGCGGGCTCCGCTTGAGAGGAGCTGAGCAGGGGCCAGAGCAGCGCGACCAGAAGCACTGTCGGAGCGATACGCAGCACTGGCGAGAGCGTATCTGCCGGGCCCCTCCAAACCCACATTTTAGGACGAAAGGACCCCCCAAAACGTGCTGCACATCCGTGCGACAATGTTTTACTTTTGCCCTAAGCGGGTGAAAAAACCAGGCTTTGCGGTCATTTTCACTACACTAGTTAACCCCTGCGGGCTGGCGAAAAGCGAGGATCTGTCGCAATAATGATCCCGTATGGGCCGTTGGGGGACGCTTAATACATGTCGGCAGCTTGCTTTCGCGGGTGCGTTAACGCTCTTGGCAGCGTGTGACGCCTCACAAATTCCGAGTACGACAACACGGTGCGTGATCTCCTGGGAGGCGACGTTCCAGCGCTCCCAGAGCAGCCCAGCGACGCCGTGCTGGAAGGCTCCTTCGAAAACGACGCATCGTCGCTTGGGCCGTGCGACGTTGGCCGGTTCGAAGCCGGACTTGCACATGAACGAGTTCACGTCAGCTTGATGCACGCTATGGGCATGACCGCACGGCGCTCATTCGGCCTCGAGCAGGTCGAGTTCAGCGATCGCACGTTTTCGCTTCGCGACCCGCTCCCGCGCTTGACCTAAGCGCTGCCCAGCGAGCCTATGCCGACGAGATCGATCTCGCGTCCGATCGATTGGGACTTCGCGGTTTCGTAGATCGCACGCGCCAACGACACGTCTTGAACCGCCAGGCCCGTCGAGTCGAACAGGGTGGTCGCGTCCTCGTCCGGTCTCGGAAGAATTCCCGCCACGACCTCGCCCAAGGTGCCAGCGATGTCGTCTAGGCTGAAGTCGCCCGTCGAGAGGGGAACGTTGATCTCGCCGCTTGCAGTGGCTTGGTGGATGTCGTCGATGTACACCGCCGCCCGGTTTAGCGTCTTGGTGCTCAGCTCCTGTTTGCCAGGGGCGTCCGCGCCCATCGCGTTGATGTGCGCACCGGACCGGATCCACTCGGCTTGCACGAAGGGCGTGCGGGACGGGGTCGCCGTGCACACGATGTCTGCTCGAGCTGCGTCTTCCAAGCTCACGACGCGTGCGCCCACCCGGTCTGCGAAGCGTTGGGCTGTCGCCACGTTCCGGTCGTAAGCGAGACTCTCGAACCCGTCTAATATGACCTGGTGGGCACCGTGCAGTGTGTTGGCCTGGACTCCGCAACCGATGAAGCTGACCGTCTTTGCGTCGCTCTTCGCAAGATACTTCGAGGCGACTGCGCCTGCTGCTCCGGTGCGCAGTGCAGTGAGTAGCGTGCCGTCCATGACCGCGAGCGGGAAGGCGTTTGCCGGATCGTTGAGGATGTAGACCGCCATGACCGTGGGCAGTCCGTACCGCTTGCGATTCTGGGCATGAACGTTCACCCACTTGATCCCGGCAGAGTTGCCGAGACGTGCAGGCATGGCTCGAAAGTCGCCGTCGTGGTCCTCGATCGGAAGGTAAACCTTAGGCGGCATCGATGCTTCGCCGCGTCCGAATCCGGCGAAAGCGCGCTCCACAGCCGCCACCGCAAGCTCCATCGTGGAGACTTGCTCGACGTCTGCCCGCGTCAACACCAGTGTCTTCATGGGCTACCCCTCCCCGGAAATCCTTGTTCGCCGCTCGGCGCTTTCGGTATAGTCCGCCGAGCCCATGACGACTCGACAACTCACTGTACTCGGTGGCCACCCTAACGGACCAGCCGCCACGACTCGAAAAGATCGTTGGTGGGTCTCGCCCCTGGCGACGGTCGCGGTGCTCACCGGCTTTTCGATCTACGTCACTTGGGCAGCGTTCCAAGGCGAAAACTACTACGCCAATCCGTACCTCAGCCCGCTCTATTCGCCGGTACTCTATACCGACCCGTCCGCTGCAGGGGCGGCCCCGGTGGCGCACGCGTGGCTCGGTGCATGGCCCAGTTGGTGGCCGAATTTCCTGCCCGCATCACCGGCGCTCCTCATTCTCTTCTTCCCGGGGGTCTTTCGGTTCACCTGTTACTACTACCGCAAGGCGTATTACCGCGCGTTCACCGGCTCGCCCCCCGCGTGCTCGGTGAACCCGGTTACGAGCGGCAACTACAGGGGCGAAACCGCGTGGTTGATCTTCCAGAATCTCCATCGATACGCGCTCTACTTTGCCCTCGCGTACATCTTCGTTCTCTACTACGACGCCTTCATTTCACTCTTCCGCAATGGGGAGTTCGGCATCGGCGTCGGCAGCGTCGTGCTCTTCTTAAATGCAACGTTTCTCGCAGGATACACGTTCGGATGCCATGCGCTTCGCCACCTGGTTGGCGGCGGAATGGACTGCATGTCGTGCGGCGAAAAGACGGTTCGATACGGCGCCTGGAAGAGAGTGAGCTGGCTCAACGCGCGGCACCCCAACTTCGCATGGACGAGCCTCTTCTGGGTTGGGTTCACCGATGTGTATGTACGATTGGTCTCGATGGGCGTGATCACCGACTTGAATACTTGGACGAATTAGCGATCGATGAACGTCAGCGAGATACAAACTTTCGAGCACGACGTGCTCGTCATTGGTGCAGGCGGGGCCGGTCTTCGCGCCGCCATCGAATGCAGCGCGCGTGGGCTCAACACCGGCGTCATCTCCAAGAGCCTTCTGGGTAAGGCGCACACGGTGATGGCGGAGGGCGGCATGGCCGCGTCCCTCGGGAACGTGGACCGGCGCGACAACTGGAAGATCCACTTTCGCGACACGATGCGGGGCGGGAAGTTCTTGAATCAATGGCGCATGGCGGAGCTCCACGCCAAGCAGGCTCCCGACCGCGTGCGCGAGCTCGAGGAGTGGGGCGCGGTGTTCGACCGAACCCCCGACGGGTTGATCAATCAGCGCAACTTTGGTGGTCACCGCTACCCCCGGTTGGCGCACGTCGGCGACCGTACCGGCCTCGAGCTCATCCGAACGCTTCAGGATCATGGGGTCCATCAGGGCATCCATTTTCACATGGAGTGCACGGCGCTCAGGCTGCTCCTCGATGGAGGGCGGATCGCAGGGGTGGCAGGTTATTGGCGTGAAACCGGCAGATTTGTCCTATTTCGGACCTCTGCTGTGATCATGGCAACCGGAGGAGGCGGCAAGGCCTGGAACGTCACCAGCAACTCCTGGGAGTACACAGGCGACGGTGCGGCGTTGGCATACGAAGCGGGCGCGGAGCTGATGGACCTCGAGTTCACCCAGTTCCACCCGACCGGCATGGTCTGGCCCCCTTCGGTTCGCGGGACGTTGGTCACCGAAGGCGTTCGCGGCGATGGCGGCATCTTGCTCAACAACAAGGGCGAGCGCTTCATGTTCAACTACATCCCGAAGCGCTTTGCTCCGGAGACGGCCGACACGATTCTCGAGGCTGACAAGTGGCCCGAGGACCCAAGCGCGAGACGCCCACCGGAGCTCCTCACACGTGATGTCGTCGCGCGTGCGATTCGCGCCGAGGTGCAAGCGGGGCGGGGCTCTCCTCATGGTGGCGCGTTCCTCGACATCGCGTCACGCCGGCCCGCTGAATCGATCAAGCGCAAGCTGCCGTCGATGTATCATCAGTTCAAAGAGCTTGCAGAAGTCGACATCACGACGACCCCGATGGAGGTAGGTCCGACGCTTCACTACTTCATGGGCGGCATTCGTGTTGATGCGGACACGCAACAAACGAACGTCCCAGGACTTTTTGCATGTGGCGAGTGCGCAGCGGGCTTGCATGGGGCGAACCGCCTCGGCGGTAACTCGCTTTCCGACCTCATCGTTTTCGGACGGCTTGCCGGGGTTGGCGTCGCCGCCTACCTGTCGGACTCGACCTCGACTCCGAGGCCTGACGACGAGCAAATCACCGCTGCCTTCAGGGAGGCGACAGGCATTTTGAACCGGGAAACGGGGGAGAATCCCTATCTGATGCATGAGGCGCTCCAAGAGGTGATGAGCACCAACGTGGGCATCGTCAGGACCGGAGAAGAGCTCCAGATCGCCGTCGAGCAGCTCAAGGCATTGAAGGTCCGGGCGCAGAACCTGAAGGCTCCGGGGACGAGCCAGTACAACCCCGGATGGCACGAGGCGCTGTCGGTGAAGTCACTGCTGATCGTCGGCGAGGCCGTGGCGCGCGCGGCGTTCATCCGCGAGGAAAGCCGCGGCGCGCACACGCGTCTCGATTTCGAGGGCGAGCGCGACGAGTGCGCGCGCTTCAACGTCGTCACGAAGAAGGGGCCCGGTGGTGAGATGCAAGTGCAGAAGGTCGAGCGCGCCGACCCACCTGAGGAGCTTGCGGCCATCGCCAACGCGACGCTCGAAGATCTCGAGGGAGGCCGGGTAGGATGAGCACACGGACGTTCAAGATTTGGCGTGGCGACTCGGCAGGCGGCGAGTTCCACCAGTACGACGCGGAGGTCGATGAAGGCATGGTCGTCCTCGATGTGTTGCATCGCATTCAGGCCCTCCAAGCCAACGATCTGGCGATCCGCTGGAACTGCAAAGCCGGCAAGTGCGGTTCGTGCAGCATGGAGATCAACGGGCGCCCGAGTCTCGCCTGCATGACTCGGATGAATACCTTCGGCCCGGACGAGGTGATCACGGTGCAGCCTCTCAAGGCGTTCCCGGTCATCAAAGACCTCACCTGCGACGTCTCCTGGAACTACGAGCAAAACAAGCGCATTGCGCCGTTCAAGCCCAAGCCGCGCGGCCGGGATGGCGAGCATCGGATGTACCAGCAGGACGTCGACCGCGTGCAGGAATTCCGAAAGTGCATCGAATGCTTCCTCTGCCAAGATGTGTGTCACGTCGTGCGCGACCGAGGCCGCAAGGATGCGTTCGTCGGCCCGCGCTTCATGGTTCGCCTCGCTAGCTTGGAGATGCACCCGCTGGACGACGACGACCGCATCCCCGAGATCAAGAAGGAATACGGCTCGGGGATGTGCAACATCACGAAGTGCTGCACGGACACCTGTCCGGAGCACATCAACATCACTGATAACGGGATCATTCCTCTCAAGGAGCGAGTCGTGGATCGTTACTACGATCCACTTGCACGCTTGGCGCGGCTCTTCGCAGGGCGTAGGGTGCGAACGAAGACACGTACGGAGGAGCAGTCAGGATGACGGAACGCTTCGCTCTCAAACGCATTTCCGCCGACGCCATCGGGCGCGCCGTCGAGCGGGCTGAGCACTACCGCCTGCTCAATGACCCTGAGCAAGCCGAAAGCATTTGTCTCGACATCCTTGCAATCGACCCCGGAAACGGACCCGCGCGCATCACGCTGATCCTGTCGCTCACCGATCAGTTTCAGCAGGGCGGAGGCTCCCATGGAGTCCGTCGTGCGAAAGAACACCTCGCCAAGCTTCCCGGGGACTACGAGCGTGCGTATTACGCCGGGCTCGTGGCGGAGCGCCAAGGCCGCGCCCATCTGCAGCACGGCGGGATGGAGCGCACCTTCGCGTATGAAGGCCTTCACGAGGCCATGCAGCACTATGAGCAGGCAGACGCGCTCAAGCCGGCCGGCGTCGATGACGCGATCTTGAGATGGAACGCATGCGTACGAACCATCGAGCGCGAAAATCTGCAGCCACGCCGCGACGAGCCTGAGTTGCCGCTCGAGTAGTTAGCAACGAAGACAATCGGGAGAATCATGATGTCACCATCCGCTCTTGCACTGATCGGCTACGCCGCGTGGACACTGTTGCTGCTGCTCGCGATCATACTCCTTCGAACGGTGCCCACGCTCAAGGGAGAGCGCGCGGCCAATTCGTTTGCCCCGTGGGGCGAAGATGTCTCTCCGTTCTCAGCCAGGCTCTGCCGCGCACACGCGAACTGCTACGAGAACCTTCCGATCTTTGCCGCGCTGATTCTTCTCGCGCTCGTGACGGACAACGCCGGGATCACCGATTCACTGGCGCGCTGGGTGCTGGTGGCCCGCGTCGCGCAGTCGACGGTGCATCTGATTTCGACGAGCGAGATGGCCGTGATGCTCCGAGTCACGTTTCTCCTCGTGCAGTTGGGCATCGAGGCCTATTGGATCGTCCAGCTTGGCCTCTTGGGCTTCAGCTGATCGAGCTCGTCAGTGAAAGTCGCGTGAACGGTGGGTTTGGTCTGCGAGGGCGACGTCCGGCGCCCAGAGCGACTTGGCGATCAGGTGAATGACGCCGTCGGCTTTTTGAATCTCGCCCGTCACGCCGATCAATGCCGCGGTCTTGGCGAGTGCGGCGTGGCGGTCGAACACCTGCTTCCAGACGACGACATTGACGAAGCCGGTTTCATCCTCGAGCGTGAAGAAAGTAACGCCAGACGCGGTGCCTGGACGCTGACGGCAGATCACCATGCCCACGTACTCGATCGCGTCTCCGTGCGTGCAGTTGTGAATGCGGGTCGCTTCGAAGATGCCTCGTGAACGCAACGCATGGCGAAGGCCTCGCATGGGGTGGCCGCGAGTGCTGTGATGACTCGAGCGGTAATCCCAGAGCACTTGGTCGTCGCTCGCCAACGATGCGAACGAGGTCTGACTCGATGCAGGTTCGAGCGGCAACGAATCCTGCGCAAAGCGCGACAGGCTGCGCACCTGCCAGATCGCGTCACGCCGGTTGAGCCCAAAGCATTCGAATGCACCAGCCTCGGCCAGTGCGTGCAGAGCCTTCTTGTTGAGCCGTGTCTGGCGAACGAAGGTCGCGAGGTTCGGGTATGGTGGCTCGCCCGGTTCCAGGCGCTCCCGCTCGACGACTCCGAGCCCCTTCACGTATCGAAGCCCCATCCGTATTCCGGTAACAGTGTCAGTGCCAGTGTCAGTGATGACTTCCAGGGTGCAGTCCCATTGGCTCTTGTTGATGTCGATGGGGAGGACCTCGACGCCGTGGCGCTTGGCGTCTTCGACTAGCGTGGCTGGGGTGTAGAACCCCATCGGTTGGGCGTTCAGGATTGCGCAGGTGAATACTTCGTGGTGGTGACATCGGAGCCATGCGGTGACGTACGCCAGCAACGCAAAGGAGGCTGCGTGACTTTCCGGGAAGCCGTACTCACCGAAACCGCGGATTTGTGAGAACACGCGTTCGGCAAATTCTTCGGGGATGCCTTCGGCGAGCATGCGCGGGATCATGCGTGTTCGGTGTTTTTCGATTTGTCCGGACCTGCGCCACGCTGCCATGTCACGCCGTAGCTGATCGGCTTCACCCGGTGTGTATCCGGCAGCTTCGACTGCAAGCTTCATGACCTGCTCTTGAAAGATCGGAACCCCCAGCGTCTTGTTCAGGATGCGCTCGAGCTTGGGGTGAGGATAGACGATCTCGTCGGTGCCCTTCCGCCGTCGCAAGTAGGGGTGCACCATGTCGCCTTGAATCGGGCCCGGGCGCACGATCGCCACTTCGATCACCAAGTCGTAGAACGTGCGCGGTCGAAGCCTCGGCAGCATGGCCATCTGTGCGCGGCTTTCGATTTGGAAGACGCCCACCGTGTCCCCTTTCGACACCATGTCGTAGGTTGCTTTGTCCTCTGCTGGAACGGTTGCGATCTCCAGCGACTGTCCTTTGTGCTCCCGCAGCAGGTCAAACGCATGGTGAATGCAGGTGAGCGCTCCGAGGCCCAATAAATCGACTTTGAACAACGCGAGGTTGTCTACATCGTATTTGTCCCATTGGATGACCGTGCGCCCTTCCATCGTCGCCGGCTCGATTGGAACGATCTCGTCGACGGGACGTTGACCAAGCAAGAAGCCACCCGGGTGAATCGATAAATGACGAGGAAAATCCAGCACTTGAGAGGCTAGAGAGCAAAGGTGATGGGTTGCGGGCGCGTCCTGTTCGAGGCCGGCCTCTCGGAGGAGCTCGGGGTTGAGGACATCGTCACGATGTCTGAGTAATCGCGTGGCTGTTTCCAGATCCGTTCGGGACAAGCCGAGTACTTTGCCGACGTCGCGTACTGCAGATCGGATGCGGTAACGAATGATGTTCGCGACCATCGCCGCATGTCGCCGCCCGTACTTTTCGTAGACGTGCTGTATGACTTCTTCTCGACGATCGTGTTCGATGTCGAGATCAATGTCAGGGGGCTCCGCGCGTTCGACGCTCAAGAAACGTTCGAACAACAAATCCATTCGCACGGGATCGATGGCTGTGATGCCCAAACAGAAACACACCGCGCTGTTAGCAGCGCTACCGCGGCCCTGACACAAAATACTTTGGTCCCGGCAGTACTGGACGATCTCATACATCGTGAGGAAGTAGCCGCCGTAGGCGAGCTTGCGAATGATCTGAAGCTCGCGTTCGAGTTGCGTGCGAACGTTGGACGGCACCTTGCCTTGGTAACGCGCGCGAGCGCCGCTAAACGTGAGATCGCGTAGCCACCCTTGCTCACTTCGCCCGGAGGGTAGATGTTCCTCTGGATACCGGTAATGGAGGTCGTCGAGGCTGAACGTACACTGCTCGGCGATGTCGAGTGAGCGACGAAGACATGCGGGGTCGTCTGCAAAGAGGCGATCGAGCTCGTCGGCGGGTTTGAGGTCGTGCTCCGCGTTTGCGCAGATTGTATGGCCCGCCTCCGAGAGAACTTTCCCCCCGCGAATACAGGATAAAACGTCTTGGAGCGGGCGCCGATTCCTGTCGTGATAAAGGACTTCGTTTGCGCCTACCGTCTGCACGTCGAGCTCTCTTGCAACCGACCGCAAGGCCCGTTCACACGGCTTCTCGCGGTCGACCAGATGACGCGCGCAAAGGGCGAATAATGACGAAGGCCCATGACTCGCGTGCAACGCGCGCAATGCCGCAGGTGTCGGACAAAGAAAGAATACGTCGCGTGCCTGTTCGAGGTCTCCTGTGTGAACGAGCGAAACGCCTTTCTCGCATCGAGCGTGCCCAAGTGACAACGCTCTGCACAGATCGGCGTATCCGCGTCGAGTCTTGGCAAGTGCAATGACGTGATGCGCATCGCCTTCGACGTCGACCGCGAGTTGTGCACCGGTCACGACGCGGATGCCGAGCTCCTTGGCTCGCATGTGCGCGCGCACCAATCCGTAAACCCCATTACGATCTGTAATGGCAACGGCGGGAAGACCAAGGACGTGTGCACGCTCGACGAGCTCTTCGGGAAAGGAAGCTCCTTCCAGAAAACTGTGATTGCTTTTGACCCACAACGGAACGTAAGCGCCCATTCAATCGAGCACCCCGTGCAAGAACCACCGCTTCCGGGGGCGGTCGTAGAAGAGCCAGAGCAAGTCACCGTGATCGGTTTCAGCGTAGTAGTAGTCACGTTCGACGAGGCGTTTCCACCAACCACCACTCACGCGGTACGGCCCGTACATGTGCTCGATCGCGTGGTTCTTAGCGAGCGAGGGGCCAGCCTCGGGCTCCTTCGGCTTGCGAAGAGGAAGAGGCTTCGGACGGGCATAAACTCTTCTAATCATGGAAGAAATCGGAGGCGATGCCCGTTGCTCGACGAGCCGGGCATGTTGGATTGGCTCCCAGCGGAAGGAAGCTTCCGGCAAATGCGCCTCGCGCACGCGAGCCCTGGTTACCGAGTGTTCGCCGTATGCAGCGCGGATTCGGTCGAGCGCTCGATGCGCACCGCGCATGTCGTGACGCGGTTGATGGCCAGGGAGCGCAACCTGTTCTGCGCGTGCGCGCACCGTGTTGGCAAGAAGCTCCACTTCTTCGACCGCGCCTTGCGAGCGCATCTCGCCCAGACCAACAAGACCAACAAGACCAACCAAACGAAGACGAATGAGCTCGAGCAGCAACATCAAATCCAACGTCGGTGATGCGGTTTCGATGTGTTCTTGGTGAAGAGGCGCGCGCTCCAAATGAAGTGAAAGTTCGAGAGATTGAATGGCTTCTCCGCGCGCCCGGACTTGATGCAGCAACGAGTGCAGAGCGCCCTTGATCCCGAAGAGCAAGCGGTTTTGGTCTTCGTCGGGCGGGTCTACCTGGAACGAGATGCGCGCTGGCTCGTCGAAGGCATGCGGCTGAATTGGGAGTTGCATGTCGTCGGCAAACGAGTCGTGGAGCGCGCTTGCCTTGGCGCCAAAACGGCTGTGAAGCTCGCCAGTAGGTAAGGCGAGAAAGTCGCCCAATGTTTCGATGCCCAATGCTCCCAAGCTTTCGCAAAGATCGCCGGGCAAATCGAACTCACGAAGGGACGTCTTGTTTGATCGTTCACGCTCTTCGTCGTTGCTCTTCAGGATGGTGACCCCGCTGTGCGTCATCGCGACCGCAAGCGCTCGATGGCGATGAAAGCCGACAGTCACCGAGTTTCGCCAGTGACGAGCCCGCAAATACCGGTGAATAGACGTCGCCCAGCTGTGGTAACCACCGTAGAGGCGCCGAAGGCCTTCGGGGTCGACGTGGAACGCGCCAGCGTAATCGACTGCTTCGACCCGGGGTGAGAAGGTTTGAAGTGAAGTGACCAGCTCCCGGCTGACTTCCGAGGCATCTTCGGGTGACACGACGGCAGTGTGTAGGTTTGGCAGAAGATCACGCGCGACGGTCTGACGCATGCCGATGCGGAGCCGGCTCTTTTTTGCGAGCGTATTGAGATGCGTGATGCGGCCATTGGGACCTTCGTCATCGACGACGGCAATGGGAACGCCGTTCCAGTGCGGCTTCTTGCGCAACAGAATTTGCAACGGAAGCATCGGCAAAAGAATGCAACTCACCCGCTTCATGATGCGCCTAGCAGCCCCGCTGGAGCGATAGGCTTCCATGGTGAAAGCTCGATCGCGATGCCGATTTTGTCTTTGAGAACACGCGTGTGAACTTCGAAGCGATCAGCATGAAGAGCGCCGCGCCGGGGCTCGATACGCAAGCCTACCAACGGACCGGAAGAAGGATCTTCGTACGCGCTCGAAGTGAGCAAGAGAATGCGACCGTCGTATTGCCGCAACAGACCCTGAAGACGGCCTTGCCAGTTCACCGAAGAACCTGGCGGCAGGGCGTCGGTGAGGTCGATGACCGTCAACCCGAATGCGCCGGAACGGGCAAGCCACTCGGCGGCGCGAACCAGCGCGAACGGACCTGCATGACGCGGTACCTGAATCGCGATGAACGAATCGAGATCGACCCCCGCCGCATCGAGGTCAGGAGGAAACAACGCGCCGTCTCTGGGCTGCACCCAAGCAACGAGCTCACCACACGCCTGCGCCCGGATCACACACGACACAGCCGTCGTCGTCCGCGCACAAGCATGCTTTCCCGACACCTCAACCAAGCGCCCCCGAGGCAACAACTCCGAAAGCGGTAAAGCCTCCCCCCCACCTCGCTGCTCCTCAATCTCAATGACAGTCCCAACACCCATGGGACCACCCAGTATACTGAACAAATAATCAGTTACAAGGGGACACTCTCCACCTCCCTAACAGACTGAAAATAAAGGGAAATTAAAATAAAAATCGAAGCGATGAAATCGCCATAGTGCTGGAAATGCTCCGATCAGATGTCACGCTGGCACTGGCACTGGCACTGGCACTGGCACTGGTCAGGATGGTGGAGAGTGTCCGTGGTCGTATAGGTGGAGGATGCCGGCGGCCATGCTTTTTAGGAGAGACATGGCCATGGCGAAGTGGTCTTCGAGGAGCTCGAGGAGGGACTCCTGGTCGATGCGGAAGGCGACTAGGTCTTCGAGGACTTCGGCTCGGAACCAGCGCCGCTCGTCCGCCATGGCATCGATGGCGCCTACGGAGTCGCTTGGGCCGAGCTGGAAGTGTTGATCTGGGTCGGTGGCTTGGCAGTCCACGACGCCGCGGAGCGGGAGCAGGAAGTACGTGCTTCGATCGCCGACGTTCCAGAGGACTTCGCCTTTGGGAAGGTGGACCTCTTGAACGTCACGCGCGAGGTCGGCGATTGCGTCGATCTCGCTGTCGCCAAAGGAAAGGGTCTTTCGGAGGAATGCCATTCGCTCGACGAGATCGAAAGGTCGATCGGGAAAAGCAAACGGCTTGGCCACCGGACCAAAGCCGGCGCTTTGTCCGAGCTTGCGTCGTGACTCGAGCACCTCGCGGCTGGTTCCTCGGAGCACGCGCTTGAGTAGCACGAAATGGTCCTCGAAAATCTCTTGCGAATCTTCGACGGCGATCGCGAGTGTAACCATGTCTTCGAGTGCGATGCAGTCGTAACCTAGCTCTTCACCTGCGAGCGCGCTCACTCCACCGACCACGCTGCGCGCGCCCAAGCGTCGCACCGCTCTTCCGTTGCGAACGATCTCGCACTCACCGCTCACCACGTATTGAATCTCGAGCGCGGGGACGCCGCTTCGGTAGAGGTATTCCCCCTCCGCAAAGAAGCGCTCGCGTGTGTTCGCCGCGATGACCTGGGAGACTTCCGGCGGCACCTCAGCGAGCGCCGGCATCGTCCGCAGGAACAAGAAGCGCTGAAATCGGTCCATTTGAGAGGGTTTCGGTGCTTTCTCAGACAAGTCTCGGCACCTCCTGCGCCGCGTCCTGCGCCGCTGTCTGGTCGAGCTCCCTCGTGTGGTGAGCCGCGATCTCTCGCACGACCTCGCTCCGGTCTTGCATCATCTCCGTGACCGCCTCTTCGTGTGACATCTGTCGTACGGTTGCTCCGAGCGATGCGGCAGCCACGCGTGCACGTCGTGCCGGTGGTTCTCCGTCGTCGATGATCGCCAGCACGGCTTCACGGAAGGAACCAGGCAATGCCGCCTCCAACACCTCATGCCCCGCAGCTTGCATCCGCGGGTTGTCACTCGTCACGCCCCGCCAAACCAGCGTGAAATTTTCCTCGGGATGCCTGAGACCCATCAGCCCGAACGCGCGCTCCAGGGCTGCTCGCTCTTTGTCTTGAAGCGCCACGCGTAGCAGCTCGGCGTCCGTGGTCTCGGGCGTACCGTTGCTCTCAATTGCCGCGCGCCACTGAAGAAGCTGCACGACACGCAGCAAGCTCGACCGAAGCTGTTCCTGCAAGAGCGTATCGTCGAGGACCAGCGACGGCTGAGTCGCTTGCAAGCGACCGAGTGCCCGCGAGATCTTGAGCCGCACGCCACCTTCGCGCTCCCGCTCCAGATGCTGGAGCAGAATGTCGGCAGCTTCCTGCGATTCGAACAAGATGATCGTGTGAGGAATGCGCCGCCGCACTTTGCGAGGCGTCGATGGGTCCGCAAGCGCGTCGTCAAGGGCGAGCAGCGCCTCAGAGCCAATCGCGACCACGGCCTTACGTGCCGCAGCGCGCAGGTCCGAGCTTGCCAAGAGGGGCAGCAGGCGCGGCAAGTAGCGCGCGTCGGGGCTTGCTTCCATGGCTCGCAGCGTCTCGAGCCGCACCGAGTCGTCGGCGGTCTCGATGAGTTTGATCAATGTTTCGTGAAAGACCGGCCCGCCTTCATGCCGAATCGCGCGCGCGAGGGAGGATTGGGTTCGCGCGCTGGCTGAGCCCGTCCACTCGTCTAGCTTCGAAGCCGACACGCCGCCCCCATTTCCAGTCTCGTGGTTCAACGATAGGAGCCCCACCAATGCCGTGGCCCGAACGATCGAAGCTTCGAGATCGAGCTTCTCTTCCAGAAGCTTCCGGCTTGGGACGACCGCCGTTAGCGCCCGAAGCGCGGCGGCACGGACGTCGGGATCGTCATCCGAGAGCATGCGTCGAGCCACCGGGACGAAGCGACGATCGCTCGCTTCGGCAAAGGCCTCGAGCGCACGGCTGCGGACTTCGGTTGAGGGGTGATAGAGCACCAGCACTGGGATCATGTCGGCCCTTCCGTGCCGATCGAAGATGTCGATTGCGGCGAGCACTTCCGGATCCTGATCGCTGTTCAACGCATTGAGCAGAACGTCGAGGGAGTGGCGGTCCAGCTGCTCTAGCTCGAGTTGGGTATCGATGACGCCCTGCCGGAGTCGTGCGCGAAACTCGTCGACGTATTGATGCCGCGTCGACATGATCGCCATGACCCACGCCGCAACCAAGAACAGCAGGATCACGCCCAGGTGCTGCGTCGTTAGGCCCACACCGACCGCCACGATAATCAGCAGCGACGCAACCGCCTGTCCGACGCGGTGCCCGAACACCTCGATGATGCCCTTCGCCCGTTCGCGCCGACGGCTGTCGAGCGGCAGATACAACACCTCTACCGAGCTACGGTACAAGGTGTGGCGCAAGCTCCCGTCGACTGCCTTGAGCGCGACGGCAAACGGCAGAATTGGCCCAAGGGCAAGGCCCATCGCGCCGCCGAAGATCAGTACCGGCAGTAGGGCAGAGCTCCGGTGTGCGCCAAATGCGCGCAGGAGCCACCCGGCGCCAACGATCTGGACCAGCAAGGCTACCGAGTTGAGACCGAGATAGAAGCGCGCGAAGAATGCGCCGAGGCCCTCCACGGGGATGTGGTCTGCGACCGTGCTCTTGAATACGAAATCCACGATTGTGAGCGCGATCGTTCCCATCAAGACCAGCGTCAGAACGCGCGAAAGATAACTATCGCGGAGAAGCCAGCCGAGCGAACGCCCGGGCTCGGACACTGGGTGATCCGCTGACGCGTCGCGCGGCATCTTCCATAGAAACGGAGTCGCCGACGTGAGCGTCAAAATGATTGCGGCCGCGAACACGAGCTCGATGGGGGAAGCCACTCGCAGCAAGCCCTCGGCGAGCAACGACCCCAACATCGCGCCGATCACCCCGCCTGCGGCAATTGCGGGAAAGATGCGTTTCGCCTGCGTGACGGTCACCGCATCGTCCAGCAACAGCCAGAACTCGATGAGGACAACCGTGATCAGGAGACCTGTCCAGACATAGAAGCCGAACGGCGCCCACGCGCCGAGATCATCGAGCAGAGCCCAGAAGCCCAGTGTGACGAGGGAGCCAAAGAGGAGCGAGGCTGCCAAGAGCGTCCTGCGGTCGCGTATCTGCCGGAGCACTCGTTCGTGGACCTCGAGCTCCAGGATCGCGAGAAGGGCGATCGCGAGATAGGCGCGTGGCAGATGCGTCGCCGGCAGGCTCGTCAGGAATAACGTGTCGCGCGCGGTCTCCATCACCGAATGGGCAGTCATGATCGCCAGCAAGCCGACGAAGCCCACGGCGAGGTTCCTGCGATCCTCTCGGCGAATGGAAAAACGCATGTGTCAGACGCAACGTACCGTCAAAATGGGTACAGGCACATTTCTAGTGCGCCCGAAGGTCCCTACAAGGCAGTTAGCTTCGGCGCAGGGACTCGAGCTCTTCGAGGGAACGTGGCCAATCCCCCTTGAGCAACCTGGAAAGCGCACGATCGGCGAGAAGTTTCCCGCCAGTTTGGCACGTCGCGCAATAGTTGGTTTCCCGATCTGCGAAGACGATTCGTTGGATTGGATCGCCACATGCCGGGCAAGGTTCGCCGTACTTGCCGTGCGCGGCCATCTCCGGGCGAAACGCGGTCACCTGTTCCGGAAACTCATCGCCGTGTTGCTCTGCCAATCGCGCCACCCATTCCGACAGTACGTTCCGCGTCGCGTCATACAGGAGCCCGATCTGTTCGCCGGTCAGCCGCTGTGTCCAGATCAGCGGAGAGAGCTTTGCCCGCAGAAGGATCTCGTCGGAATACGCGTTTCCGATCCCGCTGACGATCCTTGGATCGGTCAGGGCTCGTTTCACGGTGTGGTTCCGTTCGGTCAGCGCGTTTCGAAAGCCGGCGCAGTCGACTTCCAGTGGCTCGATTCCCCCAGGGTCGTGCTCGAGTAGGGCGTTCTGTCCGCGGCATACGTGCAGGGCGGCGCGCTTCTTCTTGCTCGCCTCGGTCAACAATAGCGTTCCGCTGGCGAAGTCGAATGCCCCAAGGCCCATTCGGCCAGGCATCTTGTGCCCTGGCGACTTCCAGCGAAGTCGCCCGGCGATCATCAGATGCAGTACCACGTACAGGTCGTCTTCGAGGACGAGCACGATCCGTTTGCCCAGCCGGCGCACGTCGAGCACTCGTTTCCCTTCTACGGCGCCAATCGGCGGGTCTACGCTTCTGAGGACGAATGGCGACGCAAGTCGCACGCGTTCGAGCACCTTGCCGACCACACGCGATCGGAGCGCGTGCCGGTAAAGCTCGATATCGGGAAGCTCGGGCATGGCTATCGGAGGCGCGGATCGAGGCGGTCGCGCAACCAGTCGCCCGTCAGATTGAAGCCCAGCACGGTCAACGCGATCGCGCCGCCCGAGAACAATGCGACGTGCGGAAAGCGCAACAGCACGCTCGTGCCCTGATCGAGAAGAGCGCCCCAGGACACGGCTTTTCCGGGGCCGAGGCCGAGGAACGACAACGTTGATTCCGCTAGGATCACCACACCCAGTCCGGTGGTTGCCTGAATGACGAGCGGCCCGAGCAGATTGGGAATCACGTGGCGGCGTAGGACTTCATGCGTGGGCACGCCGAGCGCGCGCGCTGCCTCGACGAACTCGCGCTCTCGCAGTGCCAGTGTTTCGGCGCGCGCTAGGCGCGCGTACAGCACCCATCCGTTGACCGCGAGGGCGAGGATCAAGTGCATGAGACCTGGTCGAGCGACCAGGGCAAGAACCGCGATGTTCAGCACGATTGCTGGAAAGGCCTGCACCAGGTCGGCGACCCCGGTGACCGCGTGGTCCGTGAGCCGCCCCGCGTAGCCGGCCCACGTGCCGAGCAGCGTGCCAAATACGACGGACACCCCGACGACGACGATTCCGACGATCGCCGCGAGCCGAGCGCCATGGAGCAAGGCGCTCAGAATGTCGATCCCGTTGTCCCCCGTTCCGAGCAAGTGCGTCCATGAAGGCGGCTCATACTCGTGCAAGAGGTCGATCATGAGTGGGTCGTAGGGCGCGATCCACGGACCGATGAGCCCAAGCACGAAGAAGCCGATCACGATCGCCAAACCGATCGGCGTCTTTCGAAGGCGCGTGCGAATCCTCGTCACGACAGCCTCACCCTCGGGTCGATCACCCCGTACGCCAAGTCCACCGCGAGGTTCACGACGACGTAGATCACCGCGATGATGAGCACGCAGCCCTGAACCACCGGGATGTCACGAGCGAAGAAAGCGTCGAGAAACAGCGTCCCGAGCCCAGGCCGCTCGAAGATCTTCTCAGTGACCACCGTGCCAGAGAGAAGGGCGCCCAGCTGCGCAGCGCCGATCGTGATCACCGGCAGCAGCGCGTTTCGAAGCGCGTGGCGCAGGAGCAGCGGGATCGACGGAACCCCTCGAGCACGCGCGGCGGTGATGTATTGTTGGGCGAGCACCTCGATCATCGCCGCGCGGGTCTGCCGGGTCAGAATCGCGGCGAGCGCGGTTCCAATCGTGATCGCGGGAAGGATCAATGCTTCGGGGCCGCCGAGGTCGTCTCCGGGCAATGGTAGCCACCGAAGCTTCACGCCGAACGCGAGAATCAACAGAGGTCCAAGCCAGATGTTCGGGATCGCCAATCCTGCCACGGCCACCGTCGATGCAACTTTATCCCAGCCCCTGCCCGCATTGGCGGCTGCGATAGCGCCGAGTGGAATCGCGACGAACCACGCGACGAACAAAGCGGCGAGAGCAAGGACGATTGTGTGTGGCAGCACTTCGCGCGCCATGGACCACACCGATCGATCGGGCTGCCGGAACGACGTTCCCATGCTGCCGTCCGCCATGTCCCCGAGGAAGGACAGGTACTGCTCCCCGACCGGTCGGTCGAGGTTGAGCGCGCGCCGCAACTCGGCCTTTTCTTCGGGGCTTGCCTGGTCTCCGAGGATCGCCTCCACGGGGTCACCCGGGATCAGGCGCACGAGCAAGAACACGATCGTCACCAAGCCGACGACGGTCAGCAATGCCCGCACGAGGCGGCCCACCAGATACCGCAAGAGGCCCGGAGACATCATCCGGGCAATACTACGCTCGATCCGCTCCGGCGTCGGTTTCCCTGCCGGACCGGGTTACAGACCCCCGTCGATCTCCAGCGGCAACAGGGCCACGCAGATCTTGGCTTCGGCCTTGTAGGTGTCGAGGTCGATGATGCGCGCGACCCGATCTTCCGAGGGCAGGTCTGGGTCGAACTCCCCGGTCATCGTGATTTGATTCGGCAGGACGCAGGTGTAGTCGAAACGGCAATTTGAGGTATCGTCGCAGGTCTTCATGCACCAGGTTTCCGCCGTGCGGCTCGGGATGAAGCGCCACTCGACGCAAGCGCCCTCGGGACAGGTGTCCGCGTCGCATGCAAACACCGTGCAGTAGCCGCCTGGCTGAGCCAGGTCACACTGGCGGTCACCGGTGACCGAGCAATCGGTGGAGTTACCGCAGCTGTCTCCGATGTGGTTGTTGCACCCCGCTACCGCAAGACCGGCAAGCAATAAGATAGTCGCGCGTCCCATTGTCAGCGGCGGAGCATACGGGACGCATCGTTCGATCGCCAATCGCTCTGCGTGAACGCCAATGAGTGTTAGATTCCCTCCAGATTGCGACGTTTTTGGCTTGTGGCGGGGTTCGCATTGCTCGTCGGCGTTGGGGCGCTGGCCGAGGAGGGGCTCGATCGTGTTGCCGCCTTGGTTCGCATCGGAGACGAGCGCGGCGCGCTGAAGGAGCTCGAGCTTCTTTCAGAGGAAGCGCGCGAGGCGGATACACTGCGCTACCTAGAGGGTCGCCTGCTTCTTGGTGTTGGCCGGCCTTGCGATGCCATGGGCCGGCTCGCACGAACTCCGGAATCGCTTCCGGAGTCGATACGCCATGACTCGATACGCCAATGGGCCATCGCCGCCGCGCAATGCGGGCACTGCGCCGACGCGCGACCGATACTCCTCAGCACCCCGTCGAGCGACATTGCGGTAACCCGACGGGACCGCGCCGTCGCTGCGGATTGTGCGGTTCAGCTCGGTGAGCTCGAGGTGGCCGCGGAGGAGCTCGAAAGGCTTACGCGCCGAAAAGGCGGCATCAGCAATCGCGTTGCGCTGCTCGCCATCCTGTCCGACGTCTATGTCGAGCTCGAGCGCCCTGACGACGCGAGGAACGCTGCACTCGAAGCGTGGAAATCTGCCGTTCTACCGGGACAGCAGAGCGCCGCTCGCAAGCTGCAAGAGCACGCGGCACCGAGCCGGTCGGACCGGATCTCGCGGGCCGAGGAACTGATGAACGCTCGCCGCTTCGCCAAAGCCGTCGAGGAGCTCGACGCGGTGGACGTGCGAGACGACGCCGCACTCGATGCCCGCTGGCGACACGTCTACGGCATGGCTCTGTTTCGCACGCGCACGCGTTACCTCGACGCGGCGCGCGTTCTCCACCAGTCCGCACTGCTGCGCGGCGAGCACGAGATCGAGGACGCCTTTCATTCGGCGCGCGCGCTGTCGCGCGCCGACCAAGACGCCCGCGCGATCCGCTCATATCGGCGGTTTGCCCAACGCTACCCTCGCAGCAAGCGGACACCCGAGGCCCGATTCCTCGCGGCGTGGCTGGAGATCAGGCTCGGGCGCCCCAACGGTGAAAGGCAAATGGAACGGCTGCTGCGAGGAAAGTCCGCCGTGCGCGGTCGATGGCGCCGCTCGGCGGTTTGGGAGCTCGGTTTTCGCGCGTTCGAAACGCGCCGCTACGCCCGGGCGGCCCACTACCTTTCTCAGTACAGCACACTCGTCACCAGCTCGATGGACGCGGCACGTGGCCTCTATTGGCTAGGACGCTCCTACCGACGGGGACCGAAGGCGATTGACGCCTACCGCAAGACCATCGCCGTCGAGCCGTTGCATTGGTACGCCGTTCTGGCCGCCGGTCGCCTGAAGAGGCTCAAGGTGAAACCGCCGGCGCCGTTCGAGAACGCAGCCGTACTAACCTCGGTTGAGGTTCCGGAGAGGGGTCTGCCCCTGCCGGAGACCTTCGATGCGTATCGGCGCCTCGGCCTCGACCTCGACGGCATTGCCTGGCTCAATGCGCACGAGAATGTGCTTGTCGCGGAGCATTCCAAAACACAACGCATCCCGCTTCTCGCGCTGCTGTATCGCGACGCCGGCGCCTATCGCGACGCACTTCTCATCGCACGCCGACGTATGACCTATCTCCACAGCGACCCGTCCAAGCATCGTTGGTGGTGGGAAGCCGCGTACCCAATGCCGTGGCGTTCGATCGTCGACGAGCATCGTGCCGACCTTCCGCGGGCTTTGGTGTACGCGACCATGCGTCAGGAGAGCGGTTTTCGTCCTGAGGTCGTGAGTCGGGCCGGTGCGGTCGGGTTGATGCAGTTGATGCCGGACCTGGCGACGAAGCTCGCGGGCAAGTCCGTCACGCAGTACATGCTTCGCACACCCGAAACCAACATCGCGCTCGGGCTCGAAGAAATGGCCGCGCTGGCCAGGGATTTCGACGACGTCTACCCGCTCAGCATCGCCGCATACAATGCAGGAAAGAGCCGTGTGCGGCGCTGGCTCAAAGAGAGCAGAAGGATGGAGCTCGATCGCTTCGTGGAGCGGATCCCGTTCAACGAGACGCGCAACTACGTGCGGCGGGTGACTACGCACTACGCGCGATACTCGTATCTGGACGATCCAGAGTCCGGTTGGCCTGAGCTGCCCGCGTTTGTTAACCCCTGATTTGCTCCTCTTCTCCGGTTCGATAGGCTGTTCCCAACGATTTGGCTTGCTCGCAATGAGGTCGAAGGCCAATAGATGCTCCGATCCCCTGTGGTCGTTGCTGGTTGTTGCTGGTCGTTTATTGGGGCGTGTGAAAACGAATGAACTTCACTGCGGCAGGGCTCTCCGACGTCGGACTTCAGCGAGAGCACAACGAAGATAGCTACTGCATCTTGTCCGAGCATCGCTTGTTCGTGGTCGCCGATGGCATGGGAGGCCACCGCGGTGGCGATGTTGCCAGCCACATGGCAACGAAGGAGATCACCGCGTTCTTCGACGCGACCAGCGTTGACGGTGACGATGTCGAATGGCCGTCCGAGGAAAACTCGCGATTGAGCCCCGATCAGAATCGCTTGGTGTCAGCAGTGAAGCTCGCGAACCAACGCATCTTCCAAGCATCGGTCGGCAACAGTTCGGTTCAGGGCATGGGCACTACGGTCGTCGGTGCGTTCTACGCGCGAGACGATCAGAAGATCCATATCGCACATGTCGGCGACAGCCGGGCGTATCGGATTCGTGCGGGCGCTATCACCCAGCTCACGCGCGACCATTCCTTGCTCAACGACTACTTGCTCGTCATGCCGAATCTGACGGATGCTCAGCGAGAGCGCCTTCCGAGCAACGTGATCACGCGCGCGCTCGGCATGCAGGACGGTGTCGCTGTCGATGTGCACTGCGAAGACGTCGAGCCGGGCGATGTCTATGTGCTGTGTTCGGACGGTCTCAACGGGATGGTGGGTGACGAGCGCATCCTCGACATCGTTCACAACGCTGGCCCGGACGTGGAGACGGCCGCCAAAGCACTGATTGCTCAAGCCAACCAGAATGGCGGTGAGGACAACATCACCGTCGTTGTCGTCCGAATCACCGAGTAACCATGTCGAAGAGTCTCGCCATTCAGCAGTTATTGGACTGCTCAGAAAAAGAGTTTTGGGATCGAATCTTCGGCAGCGAAGATTTCAATCACTACCTGTACGAGGGCCTTGGATTCGAGTACGAGCTTCAGGAGTGGAATCAGGACACTGGCTATCGGCGCGCCAAGATTTGGCCCACGGCACAGATGCCAAGAGCCGTCGCTAAAGTGCTCGGCGAGCGGTTTAGTTACGTCGAAGAGGGGACCTTCGATGCTGAAGCCAAGCGCTACGATTTTCGTGTCATCGCTTCGGCGGCGACCGATCGTATCCGGGTGCGAGGCACGGTCACGGTCGAAGCGGTCTCGCCTCATCAGTGCGAACGTCGGGTTGCGCTCGAGATTGGCGCCGACGTGTTGGGGCTTGGGCGGTTCATCGAGGCGTATTTCGTAGCAACGACACGAGAGCAGTACGCCAAGAACGCGGCGCTCGTGAACGAGTACTTGACCAGCTCTCACTAGTGACCGGCGGGTCGGCCGCCCTTGCGGGGGTCGCTTGCGGCGCGAAGGAGTCGCTGCGGGGAACGCTCGATCTGGATCACCTGCACATTGGCGACGTTGTGAATCGGCTCGATCTGATGACCGCGGGCGCGAAGCGCATCTTGAAGTGCCGAGTCGAGAGGCGCGACGCTTTCCACGCGAAGTGCTTCAGGGGTGCCTTGGTGATGAATGCGCGGAGCGGCCACCGCCTCCGAGGCGTTCATGCCATGCAGCAAGACGTTCATTGCGACCTGCTGTGTCGCGGTCACGATTCGGCTCCCGCCTGACGCGCCAACGCACAATGCGGGCTTGCCGTTCTGCAGCACGATGGTGGGTGACATCGTCGACACAGGTCGTTTCCACGGCCCCGGTAAGTTCCGGGCGCCCCCAACGAGGCCAAACGCATTGGCCTTGCCGATGCCGCTTGCGAAGTCGTCCATCTCGTCGTTCAGGACGATGCCTCCACCGGTGAACCGCGCGCCAAACGGGAGGTTAACCGTGGTGGTGACCGAGGCGACATTGCCCTCCGCGTCGACGACGCAAAGATGCGATGTGCCGGCATTGTCGGGCGTTGTGACTTGGCTCCGGGTCCGCTCCACGGGAAGGTCGTAGTCGGAGCTCGGGTGCGCCTTGCCATCGGCTGCCAGCTCGGCGCGTTTGGCGATCCGGGACGGAGCCATCATCTCATCGAGCGGCAGGATCACCTGGTCTGGATCACCGAAATAGCGCTGACGATCGAGGAACGGCCCCTTCCAAGATTCAGCCATTGCGTGCAGGAGCGGCGCGCCATCGGCGGGCTTCGGCCCTACTGCGTGCTCCAGGATCGACAGACTTTGAATCATCGTGAACCCGCCCGCGCTCGGAGGAGGGGCCGTCACCCAGCGATATCCGAATGCCTGGGTCTCGAGTGGCTCGCGCGTTCGAACACGGTAACCGTACAGGTCCTGCAGCGTCATGATTCCACCATGCTTCTGAACGGCGGTCACCATCTCTTGGCCGATGACACCGCCATAGATGACGGCGGCGCCCTTTTCAGCGAACGCGCGGAGTACCCGTGCCAGTCTCGGGCGTCGCAGCGTGGTTCCGGGTTGGAGGCCCCATGTCGTCATCACCGGATCTTTGCGGAGCTGAACCTCGAACGCGCTTCCCATTGAGGCAAGCGCACCGCTCACCGTGAAGCCCTCCTCTGCGAGGCGTAAGGCGGGTGCAATGACCTCGCGCAACGAGAGCTTCCCGAAACGTGTGACGAGCGCCTCGATTCCGGCCGGCTCACCAGGGACTCCCGCTGCAAGGCCGCCCAGCTGAGAAGGAGAGCTTGCCGGGCCCTCGGGCCGCTCGCCTTCGGCCTCGAACATGGTCCGAGTCGCTGCACGCGGGGCGCGCTCTCGGAAGTCGAGGAATGTCAGCGAGCCGTCCTTGGCGCAGTAGTAGAGGGCGAAGCCCCCGCCCCCGAGGCCGCTGCTTGCCGGATTGACCACACCCAGGGCCAGCATGGTGGCTGCAGCCGCGTCGGCCGCGTTGCCCCCCGCCGCCAGAACCTCCGCACCTACTCTCGATGCTTCCGCATGGTCCGCCGCGACCGCGTCGCGCGTGAATACCGCTGCATATTCGGGCGGAGTCTCAGCAGCGAGCCCCGCGATCAAGAGCGCCGAAACGCACCACAACACGATCGAACCCCAGCGTTTCATCGCTCGCACCTTGCCTCCAAAGCGGCACAGGTGCTACCGCAGAGTCCGATGCGTTTCCTGTTCGTGATGGATCCCGTGTCGACGGTCATCGTCGATGAAGACACAAGCTTCGCCCTGATGCTGGAGGCGCAAGCCCGCGGCCACCGTATCGAGCATTGCTTGCCGAGCGACGTAGGGCTTCGTGGCCGTCGCGTCGTTGCGCGAGTTCGCGAGGCTTCGATGCAGCTCGATTCCGACGATCCGATCAAGTTGGGTAAGTCCGAGGATATCGACCTCGTGGACGTCGATGCGGTGTTCATTCGCAAGGACCCGCCCTTCGACGACGCTTACTTGTGGCTTACGCTCGTTCTCGGTCACCTCGAAGGCCGCACACTCGTGGTGAACAGTCCTCGCGGTCTGCGCGAAGCGAACGAGAAGCTCTACGCGCATCACTTTCCGGAGATCGCGCCACCGACGATCATGACCAGTCACAAGGACGAGGTTTTTCGCTTCTTGAGCGACGTAGGCGGCAAGGCCGTCATCAAGCCGATTGACGGCCACGGGGGGCAGAGCGTGTTTCTGCTCAACAACGGAGACAGCAACCTCAACGCGCTCATCGAGTCCGTGACGCATTTGGGCGCGCGGAACGCCATCGTTCAGGCGCTAATTCCTGAAATATATGATGAGGGGGACAAGCGCATCCTTCTCTTGGACGGCGAGTTCCTCGGCGTCGTTGGACGTGTTCCCAGCAAGGGCGACCTTCGGAGCAACGTGCACGTCGGAGGCTCAGCCGCGCCCGCGGAGCTTACCGAGGCAGACCGCAAAATCATCGAGACGATCGGGCCGCGTCTGCTCGCCGATCAGCTTTTTTTCGTGGGCCTCGACGTCATTGGCGGCAAGCTCATCGAGGTGAACGTCACCAGTCCTACCCTCCTGCAGCAGATGTCGCGGCTCTGCGGAGAGAACCTTGCTGTCACGGTCATCGACCGGCTCGAAGAGAAGGTCCGGGCATACCCCTCCTAGGGTGGACGCTCAGCTCGAGCCGATCCGTACCGCCGCCGATGCCCCCGCACCCGCGACCGCCCCGACCGCGATGGCCACGAACAACGACACCGTCGCGCTCATGATATCCAGCCCGTCGAGGACGAGTCCGGTCATGCCAAAGAACGAAACGAAGAACGTCCAGAACCTTCGTGACCGCAGGGTACGTACGAAGAAATCGCCGCCCGCAACACCATCGAGCTGACCGAATTGGCTGGGCCTCGTCGTGTCGTCGTGCGCCCGAGTTTGGTCGTCGGCGTCTGCACGCTTGTCGGTCAAGAAGAGCGACGCTCCGAGGAGCACAGCTCCGAGCACCAGCGACAGGATGTATACATTGATCAGCATTTGGCGCGTCCTCCCGTCAACAGGCTCGGACGCCTGTTGCACCCCACGAGACATCGATAGGATGAAGCCCCTCCTCTTTGCAAGCTACTTCGAATCCTTTTGCAGCATCGGTGTCGAGGAAAAATGCGACCGCCACGTCCCCGCCGCCAGCTCCGCACGGCTTGGCGCTACCCGAAAAACCAATGGCAAGCTCGGCCGCACGCCCAAGGTGGGCCTCGACGATGGGCGCTCGGGCGGCGGCTCCGAGGATTCCCATGGCGTTGCAGTAGGCGGCCGCCGCGGCGACGATTTCGGGGGCATTCCCGGTCTCGAACGCGTCCGCGAATCGATGCGAGAGCTCGGAAAGTCGCTCCATGCACCCGCGGTATCCCTCCGGATCATCGCACCGAAGCCGGTGCACTTTCCCCACGAGCTCGCTGGTTCGCGCGGCATGCCCCGTCCACACTAGGCGAATCGCGAGGTCGCTCGGGCAATGCAGCGCGCGCGTCTCGATATCGTCGCCCGTCCGAGTGAATCGCAGAAAGCCGCCAAAGGCCGAAGCTGCGACGTCGACGCCGCTACCTTGCGGCGCGATCGATGCGTGACCCTGCAACGCGAGCGAGAAGATGTGCTGCAACGTTTCGGCGTCATCGAGTTTGCGGCCGCGCATTGCGAAACTCGCCCCGGCTGTCGCCACGGCCGCGGCAGCCGACGAGCCGAGTCCGAGCTTGACGCGATCTTGTTGGAGGTCGCTTACGTCCAAAGTCAGGTAGTGAGGCACGGGGCCAAGCTCGGCTCGAGCTAGGCGAAGCGTGGCTTCGACTTCCGGGGGCATGGGAGTCGAGTCTTCGGACCAAGTGACCGAAACCCGTCGGTCGACCGCAGCAACGACCGCCGGAGCGCCCTCGAGCACTGCGTACTCGCCGCACAGGAGCGCCTTTCCGGGTGCGCTCGCACCGGTCGGGGTCACCGATGCACCTCGACATCGGGGCCCGGCTTGGCCATCCAGGTTCGCGTGACCCCTGGCGTTCGGTCGAGCGCTTGGCGAACCCGCGTTGCATCGCCTACCCCGCACAGCGCTTTGACGTGTGGTCCGGCGTCCATCGTCGCCCATGCGGAGACGCCGCGCTCGCGCAGACCGCGAACGGTAGCGAGAGCTGCCAGCGTGGCGGGCGCCCAGTAGAGGATCGGCGGATCTGACGTGATCGCGCAGCAGTGAAAGGCGAGCGTACTCTGCTCCATCGCGGCGCCTAGCGTGTCGAGATCCCGGTCCTTCACGGCGCGTTTGATCTTTCGTGACCATCGCGGCGCCTGGTCCAACCACGCGTGATAGTAGGGGGACGTCTTGCGCGACCGCTCCATCCCTTCGGTCGAGCCCACTTTCTTCTGGCCGGGCTCGGTGGCCGCAACGACCAAGCGAAGATTCCAATGCCCGGGAGGCGCGATCGGTCGGGCGGCCAAATCCGAGTCACCACGACTGCCCGCAGGAAGCTCGACGAATCCGCCATAGATCGATCGAGCGGCCGAAGCACTCGACGCGCGCGCTAGCGCACTCAGTCGCCGAGCGTTGAATCGAAGCCCTGCGGCTGCCGACGCGGCCGCGGCAAGCGCGGCAAACCCGGAGGCGCTCGAAGCAAGCCCCGCCGCCGTTGGGAAGTGATTGTGACTCGTGACGTGTGCGCTCAGACGCAATCCCGCCTCCCGCCGAACGCGGTCGAGCATAGCGATGACCCGTTCGGCTTCCGCCACCGTTGCTCGCCGGCCGTCGAGCCTCACCACATCGGCCCCGAGCGACTCGTCGAACCGGACGCGTGTTTCGGTGACGAGCTGGTCCAGCGTCAGCGAGATGCTCGGAACGGCGGGAACGTTCCGCCTCACGTCAGCCTTTCCCCAGTACTTGGCGAGCGCGATATTTGCGCAGGCCCTCGCGCTCGCTTGCATGGAACGATCGGTCATGCGCTCACCTCCGCGACGAACGAACCTTCTCCGAGCACGTCGCGCAACCGCAACGCTTCATCGTGCTCGGGCGCAAGTGCAAACATGCAGCCTCCGCCGCCCGCTCCCGTCATTTTGGCCCCAAGCGCTCCGGCGCGTCGCGCCGCTTGGCACATGTCGTCCAGCTTGGTGGTACACAGCATCAGCGAGCTCAGGATCGTGTGATTCAGATCGAGCAGCTGCCCGAGCGCAACGTGGTCGCCGGCTTCGATGGCGAGCTTGGCGTTGCGTACAAGCACCTCGATGCCTTCGAACGCTTTGTTCACGCGCGCCGGGTCGCTCTGCAACTGTCTGCTTACTGACGCCACCATCTCTTTGGTGCTCGAGGACTCCCCGCTGTGGCCAACCACCAGATGGAGTGGTTTGTTCGACCGCAACGTTCGAAGCGCATCACCCCTGCGATAGAGCGCAACCCCACCGACCGCTGACATGGTGTTGTCTATCCCCGATGGATTGCCGTGAAAGACCTTCTCCCAAGCAAGCGCGGCCGTCGCGAGGTCGGCTCGCAAACGCTCGATGCCGAGGGTCTGGTCGATCGCGTCCAGAACTGCCACACCGATCGCTGCGGAGCACCCGAGCCCCGCGCCCGCGGGGAGATCGACCTGCGTCTTCACCTCGAGTGACGGGCGCGCCGGATATAGCGCAAGCACAGCGGCAAACGCGCGCTGCAGCGGCTCGTCTCCTTTGGGATCAGGCTCGAGCTCCAAGTTCCATGGCGAGAGCCGTAAGAGATCGCGCTCGGCCACGGCCGCGTCGGCGGTGACGCCCCGTTCGATGCCCACCGCGATCGCCGGGCAACCATGAACGACGGCATGCTCACCGAGAAGGATGACCTTACCTCTCCCGAAGCCCATCAGGACCCTCGGTCCGTGAGCCGCCGCGTCACCTCTTCGAGCACGTACTTGGCGCCGTCGTCGAAAGGGCTTGCGGCCAGCGCGGCCCTCGACCGGTCGGCCAAGAAGCAGAGACGTGTCCCGACCTCGTGTCTGGCGGCAGACAGAACTGCGGTAGCGGCGCAGACCTCTTCGTCGGTTGCATCTGCGCGTCCCCAGACGCCTTCGAGCACGGCCCGCTCCGCCTCGCTCGCACCAAGCCTACGAAACGCTGCCACGACGGCGTTGTGCTTTCCGTGCCGGAGGTCATCCCCGGGTTTTCCGGTTTGCTGAACGTTGCCGAATGTTCCGAGCAGGTCGTCTCGTAGTTGAAACGCGACCCCGAGCGGCGCAGCCCAATTGCGGAGCGATTGGATGCCCGCGGTGTCCGCGTTCGCGAGAATGCCCCCAAGCTCCGCAGGCCCGCGCGTCGTGTAGCTCCCGGTCTTCAGGTCGTGCATTAGCTCTATGTCACCGTCGGTCATGAGGTCGAGCTGCTGTCCCGCAAACACTTCCTTCTGAATTCTCACGAAGAGCGCCAAGCCCTCATCGCGCCGAGCCTCGGGAAAGTTAGCGCTGAGCAGGAGCTCCCAACCAAAGGTCGAAGCCAGATCACCAGCGAGGATTCCGAGGCTCGCGCCCAGATGACGATCGCCATGCTTCTCTTGAAATGCGTAGTGGACCGCAGGCCCCCCACGCCGTTCGTTGTCCTCGTCCATCCAGTCGTCGTGAATTAGCAAGTATGTCTGCAGGAGCTCCAAGGCGGCGCCGACCTCGAACGTTGGAGTCAGGTCGGTGGCTCCGCTGGCCGCTCGATAGGCTGCCGCAGTCACAATCGGGCGGAGCCGCTTGCCCCCACGCATGGTCAGCTTCCGAACCTCGGTCACCAGCTCGATTGCCTGTGGCGACAGCCGAGTGGCTTCCTCGCACTTCGACTCGAAAAACCGCTCCAGGATGCCGTCGATGCGCCGGCGGATATCCCCCATCCAAGACTCGATATCCATTTGCCCTTGCGTCACGGTGTCAGCGTCCTTATTCCGAGCTACGTACACGGCAGGACGCTGCCGAGCAAGCAACGCGATGACCGCAGATATTGAGCAGAGAAAGGCCGATCATCTCGATCTGTGCGCGACAGACGACGTCGCGTTTCGGCAGCGCACGACCCTGCTCGAATGCGTACGGCTCGTGCATCAGGCGCTCCCCGAGGCCGACTTCGATTCGATTGACACCCGTGTTCGGCTCCTGGGCAAGGAGCTCCGCGCGCCGTTGTTGATCGCCGCAATGACCGGCGGGCACGAGCGCGCCGCAGAAATCAACCAATCACTCGCGTCGATCGCAAACGACCTGGGCTACGCGTTCGGGCTAGGAAGTCAGCGCGCGATGCAAAAGCGCCCGGAAACCAGTTGGACATACCAGGTGCGCGAGCATGCGCCGACTGCCCTTCTTTTCGGCAACGTCGGCGTGGTGCAGGCGCGTGACCTGTCCACTCAGGCCATCGCGCAGATGTTGGTCGACGTCGGGGCCGATGCCCTGTGTGTGCACATGAACCCCGCCATGGAGCTGATTCAACACGAAGGCGATCGGGATTTTGGCGGTGGCTTGCAGACCTTCCAACGTCTGTGGGCCGAGCTGGATGTGCCGGTCATTGCCAAAGAAACGGGGAACGGGATCAGTCGCGAAGTCGCGGCCCAGCTTCGGGCGATTGGCATCCGGCACGCGGACACCTCGGGCGCGGGCGGCACCTCTTGGGTCGGCGTCGAAACGTTGCGCGCCGACGGCGACGGGCAAGCGCTCGGTGAGGCCCTGTGGGATTGGGGTATTCCCACCGCAGCGTCGGTTCGGTACTGCGTCGACGCGGGGATGACGACGATCGCAACCGGCGGAATCCAAACCGGCATGGACGTTGCCAGGGCGATCGCCCTCGGCGCAAGTTGTGCCGGCATCGCGCGCCACGTCTATCAAGCATTCCTCGGAGGCGGCACCGAAGGCGCGCGCTCGTTCTTGCTCCGAATCGAGCGTGAGCTTCGCTCGGTCATGCTGCTCTGTGGCGCAAAGACGATCGAAGAGCTTCAGCAGGCGCCGCGGGTCGTGACCGGCGAGCTTCGCGACTGGATCGCCTAATCAGCCTTCGGGCGCAGCGTCGCTGGGGACGGTCTCGCGTTCTTCGGGCACTGGCTTGTGCCGGAGCAAGTCCTCGACACGCTCGAGGAGCTCTCCTTCGAAGTGCACCGAGAAACGCGGCTCGAGAAGTTTCGTTCGAACGCGCCAGACGACCGGGTCGGCGGGGTCGCGCAGCACTACTGGCGTAGCCCCGGCCAGCACCCATGGGGAGCTGAGAATCGCGTCGGTGAGCGCCATGCGCACCTTGCCAGCATCGTCGTAGCCTTCGAGGCGCACCACCACTTCGTGCTCGGCATCCGCGCCCGCGTCGTACACCATCGGCGCGCCGACCATCGCACGGTTGGGGACGGTCAACCGATGCCCTTGTCCGTCACGGAGCCACGTCGCGCGTAACGAACGTCCTTCCACCGTACCTTGGAAACCATCCCCCGAGACCCACATGCCCTTCTTCACCCGGCGCTCGGCCGCCAGGATCCCCCCGGCAACCAGGTCGGCGAAAAGATCGCGCACCGACCACCCAACGACCAACGCGAGGACGACCAGGACCCAGAGAATCCAGTCCGGACCGCCCGGGACCAGCTCGAGGACAATCGCCAAGAGAAGCCCAAGACCGACCAGCCGCAAGACGAAAACCAGCGCTCCGAGAACGCGCCGCAACGGAATGTTGGTCGTGATCCAAGCGCGGGCGCGCTCCGCAGCGAACAGCACGATCCCCAGGCCGAGGAGTGAAAGGAAGAGAATCAGAAGCTCGTTGCGATCCTCGGTCGGAGGAGGTTGCTCGGCCGGTGGGGCCGCCCGTTCGGCTGACGGGGCGGGCTCTTGGGGGGCTGACCGCGGCTCTTCCTGCTGGCTGGGTTGCCACGGCGGCCAGTCGAACGGCTGGGCTGCCGCCGTGGCAGCGATCGCCATGACGAGGAGCAGCGACAAGCCGGAACGGCGAAGCGTGTTCATCACAGCACCCATCCTCGCTCCGCGAAGACGCGGCCCAACACGCCACGAAGATGGACCGCGACCACGAACGCACCCTCGCGTTCCTCGAGCAAGCCGAGGTGTGCGAGCCGGCTCAACTGCGCCTGCGCCGTGTTGACGTCGAGTCTGAATAGCCTCGCTTGGCCGGCCGCGTCGATCCAACCTTCGCGCCCAATTTGATAGAGGTTGACCAGGATGTCGTCAGGAAGACGCCGTACGCGCGCATACGACGAAGCCGGAATCGGACCCACGTGCACGATGTCGTCCTGGATGCCACGGATGGAAGCCAGCCACAGTCGGAGCGCATCGCGTACCAGGCCACCGGTCGCCTGGTGAAGCTCGTGGAAGTACTGGTCGTAGGGTCGGCGGATGCGGGTGGCGCTTCGAGCGAACAAGCCTTCGATGGGCGACCCGTCTCCGCGATCGAACGAATGTTCGAACCCGCTCAACCGGTGCCTGGCGATGACCGCCGCTTGCAACTCTTGCTCGCTCAACGGATCGAGCCGGATCGTCTCCGGGAACGCGTCTCGTAGCGGAGCGACCGTCGAGGCGAAGTTCCAGAACAGCACCGCACCATGCGTCAACCAGCGGCGTCGGCCGCCCTCCTCGATGATGCCTTTGACGAATCGGCGAAGTGGGTCGAAACCCCCGGGCGCCATTGAAAGCATCCAATGGAGGCCGTCCACGACGACGAGCTGACCCTCCGGCGAATCCTGGAAGATCGCGTCGACATCTTCGACGCTTACCGGAGCGGTGAACACCACGCGCTTCACGTTCTTCCAACGGCGGCTTCGCACGATCGCGCTCGAGACAGCGGCCTTTCCGACGCCGTCGACCCCGACCAGCGCGACCGATCGTAACCGCCCTTTGACCTCGCTCGACAGCACCGCTTCGGCGCGGCGGATTTCTGCCTCACGGCCCGTGAGCACGTCGCCGGCTTCCATCGTGTCGGCGGCGAATAGCCGGCGGTAGACCAGCGGAAGGTCCGCTGCCACGTCAGGAGCGGCGAACGTTCCGGCAGAGAGCTCTTCGGTTGGTAGTGCGCTGGTGAGACCGAGGCGCTCGCTCCAACGCTCCAGCCGCTCTTCACCAAACAATGCCCGAAGCCCACCCCGAAGCTGGGCCTTGAGTCGCTTGACGCGAGGCACGCGCTGCGCCTTGTCGATCATCCGAAGACCGCTTGCAGCGCGGCGCATGGCTTCGAGGCGTGACTTACTGAACGAGCCTTCGGCGAGCTCGCCGCGAAGCGTCGCGAGTGTGCCGAGCGCCGCGTCGCGCATTTCGGTCTCGATCATCGCCGGCCAACCTCTGGCTTCGGCTCGGATCTCTTCGAGCGAGTTGTAGCTCCGCTCGAGCTGTCCGTAGACCATGTCGCGCAGCAGCGTATGCATCTCTTCGGGGATCGCTTCATCATGGACGACCTCGAGCTCCGCGGTCGCCAACTCCACATTGAAGGCGATGACCCGCTCGAGCTCCTGCAGCAGGTTCGCCAACGGTTGGACGCGCTCCGCGAGCTCTCGGCGGCTTGCGAGGAGCTTGGGTGCCACACGGCTATCGATGTACGTGAGCACCACTTCTCGGAAAGGCACCTCCACCTCGGGCAACGAAGTAGGCAAGCGCCATTCGCCCGTCTGGCGTTGGCCCACCGTGACCCGGTAGCGCGGGGTGAGGCCGCGACAGGCGTCGACCAGCGTGTCGAGCAGAGGCGCAATCTTCGAGTCGTCGCTCAGGTCTTGGTAGAGTTCGGTGGTCACCCGTGCGGCTTCACCCGTGGCCTTACTCGTTGCCTCGGTGGCCCGTCGGAGCGCACTCGCGAGCTCGTCGCCAGAATAGTTGCTCTCGAGCTCCTTGTTGAGCTCGGTCAGCGTGTTGTGGAGCGTGTCGCTGACACGCTCCACCTGAGACGTCGCGCGTCGCTTCACCGTGTTGGTGAGGCGCAAGACGTACTCGGCGAGGTTGTCCTTGATGCGCGCTTCGAGCCCCAGCAGCTCGAGCTCCATCGCGAGTGAGGAATACTCGGCGGAGCTCGCCCTACGAAGATTCGACACGTCCTTGGTGAGCGTTTCCATCGCTCGCATGCGGTTGGCGAAGCGCCGGCTGGTTCGGCGCTCGCTCGTCCGGAGGTCGAGCGTCCCGAAGGTCGGGAGATCCTCCTTCATTTGGACGAAGCCAGTGGCCAACGCGCTTGCGGCGCGATGGGTGCCGTCGCCGGTGATGCGAACGATTTCGTCGAGGGCGAGCGCGAGCTCCTCTTCCACGTCGTGTCGCAGCCGCACGAGCTGACTCTCGAGGTCCGCGTCGGGCGCGGTGGCCACGTCTACGATGTCGTCGTAGCCCGCAATTAATCCGTCGAAGAGGCTGCGCGTTCGAGCGGCGAGGTGTCGGTCGGCCTCGACGAAGAGCGCGGCCAACGCTTCGAGCCGGGCCGGCGCGTCATACGAGAGATGAAAACGACCCAAGGCCCGTAGCCGAACGTCGCGCGTCGGAGCGCCCTGCCCAAAAGCCTTTCGCCAACCACTCCTCAGGCGGAGGTTTTGGCGTTGCAGCGCTTTCCAAATCGAGTCGCTTTCCTTGGATTCGTAGGATACGTCTTCATAGGGAGCAGTGACGACCTCCGGCAGCTCGTCGACCAAGCCGTCGACAGTGTCCAGCATGGTTTCCGGGGTCCAGGTCAACTTGGCGAGCGTCACCGAGCGTCCCAGCACAATCCCACGCCAGTGCGCTGCCAAATCGGCTTGTGCAGAGCGCAGCATCGTCACGAGCTCGTCGCGATCGGTGCCCTCCTCGGCGCGCGCCTGAACGGTCAAACGGCGATGATGGCGCAAGAACTCGCGCCGCAAATCGCGCAAGTACTTGCCCGCGTCGAGCTGGAAGTCCCGAAGCGGCCCGGTCGACACCTCGCGAACGATACTTTGAAGATCGCCGCCGAGATCCTGCATGCGATGGTTGAGCTCCGGGCTCTTCGTCTGCAGCGGGGAGCCCCAAAGATCCTTCTCGCCCACGTGCTCGGGCCAGGGCTCGAGTTGTTTGGCCTCGCCCTCCTCACCAGCGCGTCGCATTGCAGGAGGCTTGACCGACAAGTGCCGCGATGAGGGGAGTGATGCGCGACCACTGCTCGCCTCGCCCGAGAGAGTCAGGCCCATCTTGAACAGCACGGGCCCAATCAGCTCGTTGATCGCGACGCTGCCGATGATCAATGTCTCGAGCGACCGTCCGAGCTCTCCAAACGTGTTCCCGATGATGGCGGCAAGGAGGATCGAGACACCCGCCTGTGAAACGAAGCCCATCCACCCGAAGGTTTGTGTCGCCTCGTCGGCTTTGCCGAAGCGGGCGCCCGCCACGGTGCCGGAATAGATCGCGAACGCGCGGACGCCGACCAACGCTACTGCGAATAGCGCGACCTGTCGGAGCTCCTCCAGGTGGAGCTTTGCGCCGGCTAGCGTAAAGAAGACGACGTAGACCGGCAGCGACAGGCGCTCGACCGTTTCAATGAGCCGGTGCCCCGCTTTCGAGAAGTTGGAGACACCAAAG
Source organism: Deltaproteobacteria bacterium (assembly GCA_019313915.1). GTDB lineage: Bacteria > Myxococcota_A > Polyangia > Polyangiales > Houyiibacteriaceae > SG8-38. The sequence goes on along the minus strand of JAFDAJ010000002.1, from coordinate 16,862 downwards.
CCGGCGGCGAGGAAGACCAGCACGGGGTCCCATCCCAGCTCCGCTGCAATGAAGGCGACGAGGTACACGACGCCAACGACGAAGATCAGAAGCTCCTGATTGACATAGCGAATGTAGAGCGCCATCAGGCCCCCAACGACTACCGCGCCGAAAAGGATCGAGAGCACGATGTGCTGAAAGAGGTACGCCGCGATGCCGCCCTCCAGGGCGCTCACGCCGATCTGCTGAGAGAGGACCGTCGTGGCTACTGCGAACGCCACCACGACGATCACGTCTTTGAGGACCACGACCGACAGGACGTTTCTCGTCATCGCGCCCACGGCACGCGACTCCATGATCACGGCGATCGTGGCGGCCGGAGAGGTCGCCAAGGACACCGATGCGACCATCGCGCCCACCGCCAGGGCTGCCGCCATCGGTAGACCTTCGATGCCGGGGAGCCCGATGTAGGGAACTGCCCCCGAAATCAGCCAAAAGAACGCCGTGACCAAGACACCCACCGACACGATCTGCGCGGCGAGAATTGAGCTGATCGCGCGAAATCCCTTCTTGAGCCCTTCGAGCTTGAGCTCTCCACCCGCCGTGAGCGCGATCAAGGCAACGGCCAGCGTATCGAACAAGCTGAGCTGCTCGATCACCTCCGCATTGAGGATGCCCTCGTCGAAGGGCGCTGGAAGAGCGAGGCCGGTCAGCGCCTTCGCGAGCGAGTGGCCGAACACGAGACCTGCGATCAAGTAGCCAGTGATGTGGGGCAGGCGGATCTGAGCGACGAGCCCGCCGATGGTGTAGCTCGCCAGCACGACGAACCCAAAGGCAAGCATTCCGCTCGGGTCGAACCCATCTTGGGCGAACTGCTCGAACTGATAGAGCGCCACCATTCCGAATAGGAGCAGGATGATGACGGTGATCTGCCGCCGCGCGTGGGTCTCTTCGCCCGGTGGAGGCATGCTGTACGCGCCGGTCATCAGCGTCTCCAGAATCCAGGCAAGATCAGTGCGAAAAGCGTGAAGAACTCGAGACGTCCGAGCAGCATGGCCATCGCAAAGAACAACTTACTCCCCGCCGAATAGCCAGAGAAGTTGTCTGGCCCCACGTGGAAGGGTGCAGGGCCCATGTTGGACAGGCAAGTGAGCATCGTTCCGAACGCAGTCGGAGCTGGAACGCCCTCGACCAGCGTCACGAAGAGCAGGCCAAAGCCGATGCACCCCATGTAGATCAAGAAAAACGAGCCAACGTCCGCGAGGACTTGATTGTTGATCGCGACCCTGCCCATTCGCACGAGCTGCACGGTGGCCGGGCGGAAGCTCTTCTGAATCTGGGCGATGGCCTGCTTGCCCATCAATACGGCTCTTTCGATCTTGATGCCGCCCGCAGTCGAGCCCGAGCACCCGCCGACGAACATCAACAAGATCACGATCGTCAACGCCGTCGAGCTGTAGACGCTGTAGTCGTCGGTGCCGTACCCCGTCGACGAGATCGTCGTCGCCACCATGAAAAACGAGTAGCGGAACGAGGTAAGGAGCTCATCGTGCACGCTGAGGTTCAGGACGGTCAGCACCACGACCGCGCAGAGCACGATGCCGACGTACCATCGAAACTCGATATTTCGCACGAGCGTCCGCCAGCTGCCGGTCCGTAGTAAACCGTAGTAGAGGCCGTAGTTCACGCTTCCGATCAGCATGAAGCAGGCGATGACGTACTCGACTGCCGCGCTGTTGAACCCACCGATCGAGCTGTCGAGCGTCGAGAAACCGCCCGTCGACATCGTCGTGAACGCGTGGCACACGGCGTCGAATAGGTCGAGTCCCAGGACCTTGAGCAATGCGATCTCGATGATGGTGAACGCGCCATAGAGTTTCCACAGCGTGAACGACGTTTCGGCGATGCGAGGCCGCAACCCTTCGGCTGTCGTCCCCGGGACCTCTCCCCGGAACAGGTGCTTACCGCCTGCACCCAGGTTCGGGAAAACCGCAACGAACAATACGACGATACCCATGCCACCGAGCCACTGAATCAGCGAACGCCAAAGCAACAGCGGCCGGGATAAGCGCCCCTCGATGTCGACGATCACCGTGGCGCCCGTCGTCGTCAGGCCGCTCACCGATTCGAAGAACGCGTCGGCGGCGGACATGCCCGCCCCGAGCATGAAAGGAAGCGCCCCGCACGCGCCCGCCGCCACCCAAATCAGGCTCACGGCGAGTAGTGCCTCTCTGCGCGAAATACGCTCGGACACGAAACGGTTCCCGTAGAGGAACGCCGCCATCCCTAGAATCGACACGATGATGGCGGACAGTGCCAACTCTGCGGCACCGCCTTGCGGCCGAGTCGGGTCAGGCGCGAACTGGTCCCAGAGCATCCCAACCCCGGCGCATAGCGCGATCATGACGCCGATGCCGAGGACGACGGCCCCGACCGGTCGGATCACCCCCCGGAAATCTCTTGATTGCGCGCTCACTCACCCCTCGGTCGAAAGAGTCGTTCGACGGTCGCGCGGGCTTCCTTGGTCGTCATAAGGATGACCCGATCGCCCGGCTGTACGATGTCTTTGCCGCGCGGAATGATCACGTCGTCTCCGTGCACGATCGCCGCAAGTAGCGAGCCGCGCGGCAGATTCATTCGGTGCAGTGGCTTGTTGACAGCGCGGCACTTCGGGCTCGCCGTGAGCTCGACGACCTCTGCCTGACCGTCTTCGAGCACCGTCAGGCTGTGGAGGCCTCCACCTCGGGAGAACCGCAAGATTTGGTCCGACGCCACGGTTCGCGGGGAAAGAACGATGTCGACACCGAGTTGGCGATAGATCGACGTGTAGTCCGCGCGCTGCACGATTGTTGCGGTTCGCTTGCAGCCGGCGCGCTGTGCGAGGAGGGCCGCCATGAGGTTGATCTCGTCTTGTTTCGTGACCGCCGCGAAGAGATCATATGTGCCTACCTCTTCTTCTTCGAGAAGCGCTCCATCAGTGCCGTCGCCGTGCACGACCTCGATGCCCTGGAATTCCGCGCTGACCTCCTCCGCCGTCGCCAGGTCGCGTTCGATCATCATCACGGTTGCTTGTTGTTGCAACAGCTCGCGCGCGAGCGCCTTGCCGACCACGCCGCCGCCAACGATACAGACCCGGCGCGCCTCGCGTTCCTTGCTGAAGAGGCGCTCCGCCGCCAGCACGCCTTCGGGGCGTCCGATCAAATAGACTCGATCGCCTTTGACCAACACATCCGCGCCGCCTGGAACGAACAGGTCGCCGTCACGGACGACTGCGCTCACCAGAGTGTGGGGCGGGAGCTCGACAGCGGAGAGCGGCTTGTTGAGAACGCGCGACTCATCGAGATCAATTTGCACGAGCTCGACCCTATCCTGCGCGAGGTCCACGACGTCGGATGCGCCGTAGGATCGAGCGATGCGGCTGAGCTCTTGAGCAACCAATACGCGTGGGTTGATCACGACATCGACGCCGAGCAGTCCGTAGCGGATGCCCTCTGTCCACTCCGACCAGGCGGTGCCTTGGACGCGGGCGACCACGTGCTTTGCCCCGAGTTGCTTAGCGGCGAGCGTGGCGATCAGGTTCATTTCGTCGTGGTTCGTCACTGCGACGACGAGGTCTGCACGGGCCGTGCCCGCGACCTTGAGCAGCGTTTCGCTCGCGCCGTATCCGACGATCGAGGCGACGTCATAGTGCTCTTCGGCGTACTGCACCGCCTTCGGGTTCGCATCTACTGCGACGATGTCGTGTCCCTCTTTGTCGAGGACGCTCAGCAAGTGGCGCCCGACTTCTCCCAAACCTATGACGACGATATTCATCTGCTGGTTGCCTCCATCGATGTTCGGGAATCGGAGTCTTTGAGCTCGCGCTGGATATCGCCCTCGTCCACGAGCAAGCCCCTCAGCAATCGCGGTGCCATCAGGTCATTTAGAATGATGGAGCCCAGAACGACGGAGTATGCGATTCGTGCGGCTTCCCCGTCGTAGACGAGGCGGAATGAGACGGCCATCGCCAGGGTGACGTCTCCGTGCGCCAACAATCCGCGGAACAAATCCTTGCGGAGGCTGGTGCCCCAGCCGGCGATCACACTCGCGAGCCACTTGGCACCTGTGCGCGCGACCAGGAATCCCGCCAACAGGAGCAGGGTCGGCACGAGCTCCGTGCGCTCCCAAAGTGCGCCGGCAAAGATTAGAAGCACGATCGCCATCGGGCGTTCGGTCGACTCGAGCGTCGTATGCAAGAGCTGGCCGCCTCGTGCGAAGTTCACCAGCACGAACCCCATGGACAGGTTCACGGCAAGTGGTGAGAGCTCGAGGAAATACGCTCCGCCCGACGCGAAAGCAATGATGCCGACCAGCGCTAAGAAGCGGGAGTTGTCCGACTCGTCGCCGGCGAGGAAGAGCGAAAACAAGAATCCCAGCGCACCGCCGAGCAAGACGGTGACCCACGCCCACAGCGCTGGTGAGTAGTCCTGCGCACCGGGGGCGTTCTCGTGAAAGACGCAGAAGATCAGGCCAAACGCGAGAATGACCGTGATGTCGCCGAGGCGTGTTCCGTTTCGCAACAGGGCCGCGAGGCGTCCGCTGACCTCGTAGCGCCTCGCCAAGAGGTCGAACGGTTCGGCTGAGTCGGCCGCAGCGAAACAAGCAAGTGCTGCAGCGCTCAACGCCGCCTCGCGAGGAGAAGTGGCGATCCACCCCGACTCGATGAAGAAGTAGTACGAGCCAAAGCCAACCGCCACCCCTGGCAGAAGGTGGTGCAAGAACACCACACGCCATGTCGCAGGGTCGAGCTTCTGAAGACTGGTGAAATCGAAGTCCGTGCCGCGCAGCAGTCCGACCCAGCCGGCGGCGAGTGCGATGATCGGCAGCAACCCGGCGATGTTGTCGAGCGCGTGCATCGCGGGGAAAGCCGGGCCGAGCAAGAACCCCAGTAAGAGATACTCCGCGCCGCTCACAACGAGGAATCGACGTTGCAGACGTTCTACGACGTTGTGCGCGAGAACATACGCAACACCGATCACGACGACGAGCAAGACGACCGTGCCAAGGTCACCCGCGCCATCGCTCTGACCCGATCCGCTCGCTGCTCGCGCAACGCCCGGTAGCGCCGCCCAAAGGAACGGCACCACGGTCGCCATCAGCCTCCCCGCCATATCCGTCTAATTGTGAAGAAGAAGCCGCGAGAGCGGTAGTTTCGGGCTGGACAGATGTTTAGTCTGTCGCGGCGAGTCAACCAAGGGGCTAGTTCCGAAGCCCTTCGAGCACGATCGAGATCAGGCTTTTCGTGGTTTCGATGGGATCCATTTGGATCTGGTTGCGCACCGAAGCCAATGCGAGAGCCTCCACCGCGCCAAGCACGGCAACGGCGCTTACCCGTGGGTCTGAGACCGCCACGAGCTTGCGATCCACCGCAACCTGGCTGAGGGTCATCGTGCGGCGATCTAGATCAGTCGCGAGGTCGGAAATCGCCTGGCGCGCTGTAGTCGCCGGCGCCCGGCGCTCCTGCAGGTAGAGACACATGGCGTCGGGGTGCATTGCAAGCGCACCGACGAGCCTATTGCCGAGCTGCCCATATGCAGCGACCGCATCGTCACGACCATTGGCCTCGCGCAGCTGGACGTCGCAATCCTGAACGGCTTCGCGCGTCGTGCTGGCCACTGGCTCGATGACAGCCTCCACGAGGTCGGCTTTGTCCCGGAAATAACGGTAAAAATTGCCTTTGGCCATGCCGGCTTCACGAGCGACTTCGTCGATCGTCACCGCCTCGATCCCCCGCTCCAAGAAGAGCAAGAGCCCAGCATCGATGAGATCCTGGACGCGCTTACGCCGGTTGATGTCTCGCTTGCCGCCAAACGCTCCTGGGCGTTCCACAGGTCCGGCGCGTCTGGGCCGTCTTTCGTCATCCATCGAGGTGCTCCTAACGGGCAATGAGCCGCTGCGATGGCCTATTATGGGGCACGCATTCCCCAGGTAAAGTATGTTTTGCGAAAATATTGCGCCTGTACCGGCCTGGATTTCAAAATATTGCGCGACACGGAGGAAACCTCCACAATTCGTAGTGTTAGACGGGATTGACAGTGGGTGTGCGGCCCCCTAAGACCTTGGCTTGGGACCCCCCGGAGCAACGGATGACCTTACCGGCTCGCAAACCTGAATGGCTTCGTGTTCGGCTCCCCGCCGGGCCGCAGCAGGATGAATTTCAGGGCCTGAAGTCTCGATTCCGGCGCCGCGGCCTCCACACCGTGTGCGAAGAGGCCCGCTGCCCGAACATCTTCGAGTGTTGGGGCCAGGGCACCGCGACCGTCATGATCCTCGGAGAAACCTGCACCCGGGGCTGCCGGTTCTGCTCAGTCAACACCGGGAAGCCGGGTGGCGTCGTTGACGTCGATGAACCCGAGAACACCGCCCTATCACTCGCAGAGATGGGGCTCGCGTACGTGGTGCTGACCATGGTCGATCGCGACGACCTCAGCGACGGCGGCGCGGCGCACGTCGCGAAGACGGTTCGGCGCATCAAGCACCATAGCTCGGACCTTCGTGTCGAGACGCTGGTTGGCGATTTCCGCGGCCAACACGATGACGTTGGAACCGTCGTCCAAGAGGGGCGCCCCGATGTCTTCGCGCACAACGTCGAAGTCGTGCCGCGCTTGCAGCGGTCGATTCGGGATGCGCGCTGCTCGTGGGACCGTTCGGTTGGCGCGCTGGTGGCGGCCAAGGGCCTCGGATCTTCGATCACCAAGTCGTCCCTCATGGTCGGCCTCGGCGAAGAGAAGGATGAAGTGCTCGAAGCGATGACGCTGTTGCGGGACGCCGATGTCGACGTGCTGACGATTGGTCAGTACCTGCGTCCCACCAAGCGTCATGCGCCCGTGCGGCGGTATGTCGAACCTGCGGAGTTCGCCGACTATGAGCAAGCGGGGGTCGATATGGGTTTTCGCTTCGTCGCGTCCGGGCCGCTCGTCCGGTCGAGCTATCGCGCGGCGGAGGTCTTTCTCACCGGAGAGCTAGCGGAACGATCGAATGCAGGCGACGTTCCTCCCATGGACCGCTACGGCAAGAAGAAGCTTACCGTGCTCACCTGAAGGGGAACAGGCACCTCATGCGCGACGACGAAAGCCCCGACTCAGGCCCGGAGCCGTTGTTCTACGAGTACCTTTGATGCCCGCAATACGGCAGAAGTTGCTCGACTGGTACGACGAGGCGGGTCGCGACCTTCCTTGGCGTCACACGCGCGATCCATACGCGGTTTGGGTTTCCGAAGTGATGCTCCAACAGACGCGTGTCGAGACCGTCATCCCCTACTACCAGCGTTTCTTGGAGAGCTTTCCGACTCCACAGGCACTAGCCGAAGCCGACGAAGACGCGGTTCTGTCTTGCTGGAGCGGCCTCGGCTACTACCGGCGCGCGCGGTTGCTGCATGCCGGGGTCCGAGAAGTCGTTGCCCAGTATGGCGGGAAGGTTCCCGAGGACGCCGACGCTCGACGCGCGCTCCCAGGTGTCGGGCGCTACACGGCCGGCGCCATCGGCAGCATAGCTTTCGACAAGGAAGAGCCGATCGTCGATGGCAACGTCACCCGGGTGCTGGCACGCCTGTTACGCATCGAGACACAGGTCGGCACATCCGCAACGACCAAGCGGTTGTGGAGCGAAGCCGCCCAGTTGGTTCCTGGCGAGCGTCCGGGCGACTTCAACCAGGCGTTGATGGAGCTCGGGGCGATGATCTGTACACCGAAACGGCCACGCTGCGACTCATGCCCCGTCACGGAGCAATGCGAGGCGCTCGCACGCGGCGAAGTGGAGCGGTTGCCGGTGAAGCGCGAGAGACGGCCTCCGACAGAGGTGGATCTCGCGGCAGTGGTGGCGACGCGTGGTCGAGGAGCCGACCGGCAAGTGTGGCTCGTCAAGGGAAACCAGCCCCTCTTTGGGGGCTTGTGGGGTGTGCCGATGGCCGAGGACAATGCGCGCGCCGCCCTTACTGAGGCCGGGCTCCGCGCGCGGCTTGCCTCAGCGCCGGTAGGGGAAGTCGAACACGTGCTCACACACCGGCGTCTGAGAGTCGACGTGTACCGCGCCTCGGCAGCGCAGGGGAGTGAGTCGGACACGCGGCGGCCGTTCACCATCGAGGACCTCGAGAAGGTGGGTATCTCCACGCTGACCAGGAAGGTTCTCGCCGCCACCTTCCGGGGCTGACAGGATCGCTAGCACTGGCACTGGCACTGACAGAGACAAGTCTGATGGCGGTGATTAGCTCGCAGGGGTATCAGCCGATACAATCCTCTGGTGGGGATCCTTGCCTATCGGGGTGTGTCCAAACGCTTCGGCCAGCACACCGCGCTCGAGGGCGTGTCGCTCGAAGTCGTGCCAGGGGAGGTCTTTGGCCTCCTCGGGCCGAACGGTGCCGGTAAGACCACGCTGATTCGGATTGGGCTCGACATTCTTCGCGCAGACGAAGGGGAAGTGTCGCTGTTCGGCGCCTCGCCCAACTCGAAGGCACTCGATCGGACCGCGTATCTCCCTGAGGAGCGTGGGGTCTATCGCCGAGCCCGCGTCCGTGAGCTGCTCGGGTACCTGGGGCGGCTCAAGGGGCTGAAGCGTGCTGACGCGCGCAACGCCGCGGACCACTGGCTCGAGCGTGTCGGGTTGAGCCGGGTTGCGGACCAGCGCGTCGAGAGCCTCTCGAAGGGGATGACGCAGAAGGTTCAGATCGCCGCCTGCCTGATGACCAACCCCGAGCTCTGCGTTCTCGACGAGCCGTTCTCGGGATTGGATCCAGTCAACGTCGCGCTGGTGACCGACTTGATCGAAGAGCGGCGTGCGAGCGGGCGTACTACCGTGTTGTCCACCCACATGATGCACCAGGTGGAAGCGCTTTGTGATCGCGTGGCGCTCATCCACCGCGGCAACCTCGTGATGTATGGTGAGCTCGACGAGATCCGCCGGCGGTATTCGCCGCATGAAGTCATCGTTTGGACGGGGACAGATCTCGTCGCACTCGGTGTCCGAGCGACGCAGCACGAGGCGGGGGCCTGGCGCGTGGCATTGCCGCCCAGCGCTACTCCGGCTGGATACCTCCAGGAGCTCGTTCAAAGCGGTGTGTTGGTCGATCGTTACGAGCCGTTGGTGGCGCGGATGGACGATATCTTCGTCGACCTGGTGGGCGGGGGCCGCTGAGCATGCGTATCCGACGCGTTGGCGCCGTGGCGCGCTTCGAGCTTCTGTCGGTCGTCAAGCGCTGGTCGTACTTGCTTGCCACGTTCGGTTTGCCGATCTTCTTGGCGGTCGTCTCAGGCACCGTCCTCGGCGCGCAGACGTACTTTCTCACGCAACGGGCAGCGGAAAGCTCGGACTTCGGCCTCGTCGATGAAGCCGGGATCGTCGATCGCTCGGTGTTCGAGGGTCGTGATGGCGCCCTGGTTTGGACGGCGAACGCCAACGAGGTGATGCTCTATGAGACTCGCGACGCTGCAACCCAAGACCTCGAGTCCGGTCGACTTCGCGCGGTCTACGTCGTCGAAAAAGACTACCTCTCGAGCGGCGAAGTGCGCGCAATCCAGTCCGAGAAGACTCCGCTCTTGAGTATGCGCGGAACGACGATCGAGCCGTTGCTTCGGTCGCTGCTGAGAAAGTCGCTCGTCGAGGGACGTCTCGATAGCGACGTACAGGAGCGAGTGATCTCCCCAGCGTACTTCGTCCGCAGCCGCCTCGGGCCCAACGGAGCCGAAGTGACCGGCGTTGATGAGGCACTCGACCTCCTCGTGCGCACGACGATCCCGCTTTTCCTTGGAATCCTCTTGCTCACCGCGCTGCTGAGCGCCTCAGGCTACCTCGTGCAGACCGTGTCGACCGACAAGGAGAGCAAGATCGTCGAAGTGTTGCTCTCGTCGGTGACCCCCGAAGAGATCCTTGCAGGCAAGCTCTTCGGCCTCGGGGCTGCGGGACTCTTCCAGTTCGCGGTGTGGTCTTCGATGGTGGTCTTCGTGGCGATCAGCGCGTCAGCCGCACTCGCATCCGTCGTGTCGATCCCCTGGGGTGCCCTAGCCGTCGCGCCACTCTTATTCATCCTCGGCTACCTGTTCCTCGGCAGCCTGATGCTCGCGACCGCCGCGCTCGGCGCAAACGCAGCGGAAAGCCAGAAGCTCACGATGGGTTGGGCCATGCTCGCAATCCTTCCCTTGATGGTGCTCGTGATCTTGCTCGACGATCCCCACGGCAGCCTCGGCCAAGTGATGACATGGATTCCGTTCACGTCGCCGCTTACCGTGATCATCCGCATGGCAGTCGACTCGTCGGGCATCGCCTGGTGGGAAGTGGTTGGGGCGATGGGGGTGCTGCTGCTGTCGACTTGGCTATCGAGTCGGGTTGGGGCCCGGCTCTTTCGGGTAGGGTTCTTGCTGACCGGATCTAGGCCCTCCCTCGCAGAGCTCTGGCGTCAGGCCCGCTAGCATCGGCAGCGCGCATGCCTCTGGCCCTCAGGGTCCGTGACTCGAGATCTACTCGACCGGGCCGGGCATGGGGAGGTGGAGCTCTTCGATTAGCTCTCCGGTTTTTCCCTCTGCAGCCGAGTAGAACTCCGCGCGCATTGCGCCGAAGTCGACCACCATGAACGTCTGCTCGTCCTTGCGGTGAATGGTGCCGGCGTTGATCACGGTGAGTCCTGGGAACACGCGGATCATGCGCTGGTGGGTGTGGCCGCCGATCATGAAATCGACGTCTTCGTCGAGCATGAGCTCTCGGAGGGTGGGCATGTCTTGAAGGGCGTAGCCTCGGGTGTCGGGGCGTAGCCAGGCTTCGTCGTCTTCGCCCACGCCGTGACAGAGAAGAGCGTTGCCGTTTGGAGTGGCATACCGACGCCCTTTCGGGAGCGATTCGATGAACGCGCGTGAGGCCCGGCTGACCTCCAACGTTGCGCTCTCGAGTGACCGTTGCTCGCCATCGAGGAACCAGCGTTCGTGATTGCCCGCCACGCATTGGACGCGGCGTGTTTGCAACAAGCCGAGGGTCGCATCGGCATCGCCGGGACCGTCGACCAAATCGCCGACGCAAAGGATGGCCTCGACGTTCATTGCCTCCAACGCATCGAGCGCTCGCTCGAGCGTTTCGGACGCGCAGTGAACGTCGCCGATCACCCCCAACCGGTTGAGCATGCCAGTGTTGCTCACAGCTCCAATTTAGGAGTTTTTGCACCCGACGCCAAGAAGTGCGCGACTGGTGCTCCGCGCCCTCGTGTTGTAGACCCGCTTCCATGCTCGACTTGCGCTATGTCAGCGACAACCTGCCAGAGGTGAAAGCCGCGCTGACGCGCCGCGGTTTCGCCGACGCAGAGCTGCTCGATCGGCTCGGAGCGCTGGCCGAGGAGCGCCGCAGCGTCATTACGAGCGTCGAAGCGTTGCGTCAGGAGCGCAACCAAGCGAGCCAGGCGATGGCGAAGGTCGCCGACAAGAAGTCCGAGGAGTTTCAGAGCAAGCGCGAGCAGCTCCGGACGCTCGGTGACCAGATCAAGCAGGGCGAAGCACGTCAAGGCGAGGTCGAAACCGAGCTCGAAGCCATCTTGCTGAACCTGCCAAACCTTCCTCATGCCGACACCCCGGACGGTCTCACCGAGAACGACAACGTCGAGGTGCGCGTCTGGGGCGACAAGCCTTCGTTTGATTTCGATGCGCGCGATCACGTCGAGGTTGGCACACGGCTCGACATTCTCGACTTCGAGCGGGCCGCGAAGATCAGCGGCTCGCGCTTCGTCGTGCTCAAGGGCCTCGGTTCACGGATGAACCGCGCTCTCATGCAGTTCATGCTCGACGTGCACACCACGGAGCACGGCTACGAAGAGGTGTGGCCGCCCGTGCTCGTCAAAGACAGCGCGATGATGGGCACGGGTCAGTTGCCGAAGTTCGCCAAAGACGCGTTCCGCATGGCGAAAGACGAGGAGTGGGAAGCACAGGCAGAGGCCCAGGGGCACGAGCTCTATCTCGTTCCAACCGCAGAGGTCCCGATCACCAACCTCCACGCGGCCGAAATCGTCTCCGAGGCGGACCTTCCGATCGCGTATACAGGCTACACGGCATGCTTCCGAAGCGAGGCGGGGAGCTACGGCAAGGACACGCGCGGCATGATCCGCGTTCACCAGTTCGACAAGGTCGAGCTGGTTCGGTTCTGCCGCCCGGAGGACGGCGAGGCACAGCTCGACGCGCTCACCCAGCATGCCGAAACGATTTTGCAAAAGCTGGGGCTACACTATCGCACCGTACAGCTTTGCGCAGGCGACATGGGATTCGCCGCACAAAAGTCGTACGACCTCGAGGTCTGGCTGCCAGCGCAAAATGCCTACCGCGAGATTTCGAGTTGCTCCTGGTTTGGAGACTTTCAGGCGCGGCGGATGAAAGCGCGTTTTCGGCCGGGAGAAAAGGGCAAGCCACGCCTTCTGCACACCATCAATGGGTCGGGCCTTGCGATTGGACGAACGCTGGTGGCGATCCTCGAACAAAACCAGCAAGCCGATGGAAGCGTAACCGTTCCCGAGGCGTTGGTGCCTTACATGGGCGGCATCGAAAGAATCCCCGCGCCATAGACGACGACGGATGACGACGCTCGACATCCAGCGCGACGTGCCTCTTGCCCCACTGACAACGCTGGTGCTCGGCGGGTCTGCCAGGTGTTTCGTGCGAGCGGAGGACGAGGCGACGCTGGTTGACGCGTTGCGCTGGGCTGCGGATGAGGGGATTTCATCGTCGATTTTGGGCGGAGGATCGAATCTGATCGTGCCGGACGAAGGGTACGATGGTCTCGTTATCCACATGCGGATCGCCGATATCGAGTTTCGCAATGGGGGAACGGTGGACGCAGGCGCCGGAGTGCCTTGGGAGACAGTGGTCGACGGCGCCGTTTCCCGCGCCTGGGCCGGCCTCGAGTGCTTGAGCGGGATCCCGGGCTCGACCGGGGCGACACCGATTCAAAACGTCGGCGCGTACGGGCAAGAAGTCGCCGACGCGATCGCGGCCGTCCGCGTCCTGCGCCGCGACACGCTCACTTTCGAAGAGCTAGGCCCCGAGGATTGCACCTTCGGGTACCGCAATAGCCTGTTCAAACGCGAGCCCGATCGATTCATCGTGACCGCAGTCCGCTTTGCCTTGCGCCCAAACGCCCCCGGGACGATTCGCTATGGCGAGCTCCACAAAAGCATCGGGGCTGATGCGACGCTTGCCGACGTCCGCCGTGCGGTGCTGCATCTTCGGCGCCGCAAGTCCATGCTCATCGACCCGGACGACCCCAATCGCCGTAGCGCTGGCTCCTTCTTCCTGAACCCGATCGTCGGAGCTGCGGAAGCCGAGCGAGTCGTCGAGCAAGCGGTTGGCCAACACCTCGCCGCCAGTCCTGCTGATGTTCCTCGGTATCCCGTGGGTGATGGCAAAGTGAAGCTCGCGGCCGGCTGGCTCATCGAGAAAGCCGGCATCGAAAAGGGCACTCGCCGTGGCGCGATCGGGGTATCGACGAACCACGCGTTGGCGCTCGTGCACCACGGAGGTGGCACGACCGCCGACTTGTTGGCGTTTGCCGACGAGATTCGTGTGCGCGTGCGCGACCGTTTCGGGGTCAAGCTCGAGCGCGAGCCCAGGTTGCTGCGCTAGTTACTTCGCGAATGGGTCGCTGTATGCCGGATTGTCGAGGAGCGTCTCGTCGGTGAGGGCGCCAAGGAACGCGAGCAAGTCTTGCTTCTCTTGCTCCGTCATTACGAATCCGTTCAAGAGGGCGCTCTTGTTTGGGTTTGGGTTGTCCTTGCCATCGCCGGCATTGGGACCGCTCTCGATCAAGCGGCCGCCGCGGGCGTAGTGGTCGAGGACCTCTTCGAGCGTCTTGATCGACCCATCGTGCATGTACGGCTCCGTCACGGCGATATTGCGAAGGCTGGGTGGCTTGAACCTCCCCTTGTCGACCAACTCGCCCGTCGTCTCGAACAGGCCCTCGTTGAGTGCGGGGTAGCTCCCGTCCGAATCGAGATTGTAGAGCCCGTTGTTCATGAAGAACTTCTGGTCGAACACTTGGCCTGCATCGTCGGAGGACTGGGAAAACAGGAATCCGCCGTGGCAGTGGAAGCACTCGAAAGCGTCCTCGACGCCTGCCGCATTGGTTCCCCCGAAGAACAGGGCCATCCCCCGCTGTTCCGACTCGGTGAGCGCTGTCCGGTCGCCTTGTTGCCAACGGTCGACCTTGGAGCCGAAGCTCGTGACCTGGCGTTGGAAGGCGGCGATCGCCTTAGTGATGCTGTCGAGGTTGACCGGCTCCATCTTGTCGGGAAACGCTGCGGCAAACATGGCTGGATAGTTCTCGTCGTCCCGCATGCGGCGAAGAAGCTCGTCTTCCATGTTGGCCATTCCGAGCTCGACCGGATCCTCCCCGAACATCGGCACGAGCGCCTGATTTTCCAAACGTACGACCGCTGCATTCGCCCAGGTCAGAGACGCGGCATAGCCGGAGTTGGCGATGCTCATCGAGCTTCTTGGGTGGATCTGTCCGGTGGATCCTTCCGCCTGTGCAAGCCCGTCGGTGAAGGCGAGCTCCTGAAGGTGGCAGCTGCCGCAGCTCTGAGTCTCATTGGCGGAGAGTTGCGTGTCGTAGAAAAGAAAACGCCCCAGCTCGACCTTCGCGACGGTCATCGGGTTGTCCTCGGGGACCCGGGGCTCCGGAACGGTGTCTGGGAGATCCCAGACCCATTCCTGTGGCACGGACGCGGCGTCGCTGTCGCCGCATCCGGCCACTAGGAGGAGCAAGCTAAGAATGTGGATGGGAGGTTTCATTGGGAGGATGGTTTACTTTCTTTTCATTCAATCGAGAAGAAGGACTGCGTTACGGCAGGAGATTCGCCGAACGCAAGCCCAAGATTCTCGAAAAGAGGTCCACAGTCGCCGTCCATCGGCCCGGCCATGCAGCCGACGGGCGTTTCGGGTTGGTTGACGTCGAGGTCTGAGCCATCGACGAGCGCGGCGAAGTCGGCGACGACCGTGTCGGCCGCCGGATCGAACGCGGCCAAATCCACGTCGACGCGGTTCGGGCTGCCGCACGCTGTCGTGCCGCCTGAAACGGGGTCTCCGTCGCAGCCGGTGCTTCCAAGGTGCATGCGCCAGTCGGTCATGCTGAAGGTGCCGGAGTCGATTCGGAGGAACTTGTAACCACCCTGCCAGTTCCACTGCATCGAGGTCAGGTTCATCGGAGGCGGCGCGGTAGCGGGGTTCTCATGGTTGATCTCGAAGGGCACGCCCATCTTGAAGCGAAGCCCGTCGTAAGTCCCCTCCGGCACGGTGCCGGTGACGACCGTGTTCATCGGCTCGTTCCCGAGATCGGTGCAGCCGTCCTCGAAGTCGAGGAGAACCACGTTTTCGAGCTGCCAGACGGTGTCTTCCGTGTCGATCGCGACCGCAACATAGTCGCCATCGGCGTTCTTGAGCTCGAGGTCGTGCACGTAGAAACGGAAGTCACTGACCTGCATCGAGGTGTCGTTTGCTCCGAGGTTATCGTAGGTGTCGCCGCACACGAAGTCGTCCGTGCTGACCTTCGCCGCGAACTGAATGGTCACGGCTTGGCTGCCCGCGCCACCGCTGCTGCTGTCGCAGCCAAGGCTACCTAGCGCAAGCGCTACTCCAAGAATCGTCAGTTTCTTCATTCTCCATCTTTCCGCGGCCTTTAGAGGTCGGCTTCCCTCTCCGGAATGATTGCCTGCAACGACGACCGTACGTTTCGGGTTATCTGTTGTTGCACCGCGTCTGGGGATTGCAGCGCAAAATCAATGCCATCGAACCACTTCGTGTGATCGATTTGGATGGAGACGCTTTCGAGGACTGGGCTGTCGAAAACCAGAGCGCGGTCGAACAGCAACTCGTACTGGAGGACTTCCCCAATTTGGGCGAGCAGCAGCGTCTCGTCGCCGGTCGATTCATCTTCGACCTGTCCCGCGATGAGAACGCTGTGTTGCATCATCTCCAGGTTTTCATCGGTCAAACCCTCCGCGTCCTCGTCGGCGGGCATGCCGACGATGCGGATGCCGCAGTACCTGCCTGGTGGCGGCCGCATTGTGCCTGCAAACAGCGGCACTCCGGCGCTCTCCATCAGATCGATCACCACGGGGACTCCCAAGCTCGTTGGAGAGCTGAACTCGTGCGCTCTTGCCCGCCCGGGTGTGACGAGTCTCCATAGATCTAGGACAAAATGGTCACACTTGATGAGCTCGACTTTGCCGACGGCCATCATCGCCCGCTCGAGGCGTACCCGGTAGCCCATGTCCGTGCGGACGGATGCCGGCGTCGCAGCCGGCTGATAGGCGACGTCGACCTCGATGCCGTCGGTGACTCGCATGCAGTGCGGAAGCGACGCGGCGCAAAACAATGCGACCGTGACGAGTAGGCTAAATCTCATAGACCAACCCTGCCGTGATCGCGAGACCTTCCACGTGCTGGCCATCCAAGCGCTGAATCATCGGAATGGCAGCGGTGATGTGCAGTATCACCTTTTCGTGTGGCAATCCGACCAACCCGAACGTCCCGTAGGTGATGTGTCCGCCGGTGTTGGGGTCACGAACATCTTGGATGTACCCCGGCTGATCGAGCCTGAACTCCGCCCCGGCTTGAAAAGCAAGGAAATGCCATGGTTGAAACTGCCCGAGCGCGGTTTGCCGAAAGCTGATGCCAGCCTTCGTGTCCGCCGTGCCTTGGGTCGGGAAGATCGCAGTCGACGAGACATACACCGACCATGGATCCGAAAACATCGTGTACGACGCTCCCGCGATCGGGTCCCACGAGCCGGTACCGGCCTGAAACTCCAGCGGTAGCGGAACCCCGGCGGAGTCGCGCTCGATCGTGCTAGTCGGAAACTCGAGGCCGCCGATCACGCTGACCAAATGC
>JAFDAJ010000201.1 GCA_019313915.1 Deltaproteobacteria bacterium | reverse complement strand
TTCTGCAACGGCCTAGGGTCATCGAACGCATCCGTCATTTGATCCGGCCGGAGTGCGGCATGATGACTTGCTTCACGGTGACCGAAGCGGAGCGGAGCCTCGCGGTCGCGCTCGGCGTTCCGCTCTACGGTTCAGATCCGGACTTGTCTTGGCTTGGGACCAAGAGCGGCTCGCGCTGGGCCTTTCGACAGGCGGGCGTCTCGCTGCTGCCCGGCGCCGAGGACCTGAAAAGCGAAGCGGACCTCGTCGAAGCGATCGACGGTTTGTGGGAAGAGCACGACGGCATCGAGCGGATGGTCGTCAAACAGAACAGCGGATTCAGCGGCCAGGGCAACGCAATACTGGACTTGAGCGCGTTGAGGGCGGTCTCGCCGAAGAGCGGTGCTGGCCGCGCGGTACGAGAGCAGGCGCTGGCCAACGCGCTTCCGACGATGCGGTTTGTCGACCCTCGACTGACTTGGGAAACTTTCATGGACAAGTTCGAGCGGGAGGGCGGCGTCGTCGAAGCCTTCGTCGATAACAAAGACAAGCGAGCCCCGAGCTGTCAGCTCCGCATCTCCCCCGAAGGAAGCCTAGATGCCATTTCGACGCACGACCAACTCGTCGAAGGCGTCGACGGACAGATCTACGCCGGCGGCAGATTCCCATCCGATGCCGCTTATCGCCTGGACATCCAGCGGGACGCGCTTCGCGTAGGTGAAGTCCTTCAGGAGAAAGGCGCAGTGGGCAGGCTCGCGGTCGATTTCATCTGCGTTCAAGCCAATGATGGCTCGTGGGAGCGTTACGCGATCGAAACCAACTTACGGTTGGGCGGGACGACCCATCCGATGATGCTGCTGCGCATGATGACCGACGGCCGATACGATCCGGACACAGGCCTCTACCTCACGCCACGGAGCGAGCCGCAGTTCTACATCGCCACCGACACGATGCGCGCCGACAGTTACCGTGGACTGCTCGTCGAAGACCTGCTGGACATTGCCGCGGTCGATGGTTTGCACTATCAAGCCTGGTCCGAATCGGGAGTGCTCTTCCACTTTACGGGCGCGCTCAGCGAGTTCGGAAAGCTCGGCATCACTGCCGTGGGCAAAAGCCCCGCCGAGGCGGATCATTGGTTTGAGAAGACCAGGCAGGTGTTGGACCGCGAAACAAAGGGTCAGCGTTGTACATCGAAGAGCTAAAGCCAGGGGTGTTGCGAGTGTCGGCCTCGGCGGATTGGCCGAAACCCTATGTCGGCGTGTGCGGTTCAATCCACGGCGATGAGCCTTGCGGTGCGGACGCGATTCGACGGATCGCTGACGCTTTCGAGAACGGAGAGCTCCAGCCCGCAAAAGGCACGATAGTCTTGATCCACGCGAACCCCGAGGCAACCTCGCAGGGGCGGCGCAACACGGCAGAGGGCGATGACCTCAACCGCCTCTGGGATTTCGAGTTCACCGAGACGCTCCGCCAGGAGGTCTGGGGATATGAGCACCATCGTGCTCTCGAGCTCAAGGAAGTTCTCGGAGAGCTGGATGTGTTCTTGGACCTCCACTCGGCGGGGACCGCAACCCCGCCATTCGGCATCAGCAACGGTGAAGCGCCGATCGACGACATCGCCAAACGGGTCAACATCTCGTTCCTCGTGCAGTCCTGGTACGGCCTCGCCGACAAGGTCATCATCGGTTTCCTAAAGCTCGCCGGAGTGCCTGCTTTGTCGGTCGAGTGCGGCGCGCACGGCGACCCGGGGATCTCCGACGCTGCGCACCGCATCGCGATGAACTTCCTGCGAGTGACGGGCGCCATCGATGACGGCACCGAAGCCAACGGCACCGAAGTGCGCACGGTCCACGTCATCGAAACCATCACCAAGCCAAGCGAAGAGTTCGGCTTCGGTTCCCCGTGGACCGGCTTCCAACAACTCGAGCCCGGCACCCTCGTCGGGCGCGACCGCGTCACCGAGATTCGCGTGAGCCGCCCTTGCTATGCAGTGCTACCAAACGAAGGTGTCGAAGTCGGAGACGACGTGATCTACTTGGCGGTGGACACATAGAAGAAGGGGACTGTCCCCTTTTTCGTCATTCAGTGGGTGAGGTCGAAGCGGATGGTTTTGCGCTGGCCGGCCCGCATGCGGACGGTTCGTGTCTCTGATGGGCTGCCCTGCCCTGCGCTGACTTTGTAGCGGCCCGGCTTGAGCGATGCGTTCTTCAGGGGTGCGGCCCCGCGCGGCTTGCCGTTGATCCATATGTTGCCCCAGGGCGAGATGAGGACGGTGATCCGCGCTGGGGAGGGTGGCGCGATGGTAGGTGGCACGGCCACGTCGTTCAGGTCTTCGACACCTGCGTCATGCGTGGTTGCGATCGCTTCGGCTGGGTTCTCGGCATCGGGCGCGATAACGGCTCCCTCTACGCGCCGTTGCTCGGTTTCGTGAGGAGTGTCGGTGCTGGGCCAAAGTCCGACGGCCAAACCGGCCCCGCCCAGCAACAGCGCTGCCAAGGCGGCAATCTTGCCGAGATTGCGCCCCGTCCGACCGCCGGGTTCGGTTGTTCCTCCAACCGGTGGCGGCGGTACATCGCTAGTCCTTGGAGTTTCGCTTCCGGCAAGCGGCTCCCCGGCGACCGGTGCTGAGCTCGGCCCGCGCGTGGCAGTCACCATCCTGCCAAGCTTTCTTCGCACCGCGGGCGGCGGAACGAACTCGTCCAGTCGTTCGACCAGCGCTGCCGCGCTACGTGGCCGCCGCTCGCGGTCGGGCTCGATCAGGCTTTCGACGACCTCACATAGACCTTGGGGGGTCCCTGGAGCTAAGTCACAAAGCGACGAATGCTCGCCTTCGATGATCAGCATGATCGTTGCGGGATCGTGCCCGCCTTCATAGGGGCGCCGCCCGGCTAGCGCTTCGAACAACACCACACCTAGCGAAAACAAATCGGAGCGTCCGTCGAGCGACTCGTCGCGGAGGCGTTCAGGCGCCATGTAGGGGAACTTCCCTTTTACGGCGCTTTGACGCGAGCCCTCGGCTGCAACGTTGGCCAACCCGAAGTCGGTGAGCTTGATCTCCCCATACTGACTGATGAGAACGTTGGAAGGGGAGATGTCGCGATGCAGGATCCCGCCTGCCCCCAACCCTTCAATGCCTTTTTCCGCGGCAGGGTTGTGCGCATGCTCCAAGGCCGCGGCCAGATCGTGCCCAAGCAACGCCACCTGCTCCGGAGACAGACGATTGCGCGAACCCAGCAACCGCTGCAGGTCCACTCCTTCCACGAGCTCGAGCGCCATGTACAGCGTCCCGTCGATGTCCCCGAAATCAATCACACCCACGATGTTGCTGTGGTGCAGTTTGGCCGCCAGCCTCGCTTCCCGTTCGAACAGTTGGATGGAATCAACATCGTCGCGAAAGGCCGGCCGCACGAGCTTGAGGCAGACGCGCTGCGCGAAGCCACTCCGACCATGGCGAATCGCCTCGAACGTTTCGGCCATTCCACCAACGCCCAAGCGTCGTACGACCTTGTACGGGCCGAAGTCTTCCCCGACGAGGTCACCGAACGATGTTTCAGACCCGACCTTCACCATGACCAGGTCACCCGCGCTTGGCCTTGAACTTCTCCGGGTCGATCTCGAGCGTTGTCATTCGACTCATCAACCCCGTCCGAGAAACCGACAGCTCGCGGGCGGTCCTCAAGACCACACCGCCGCAAACTGCCAGCGCCTCTTCGATGATCTCCTTTTCGAGGGCTTCTAGCTTCGCTTTCTGGCCAGCCAGCTGCTCCCATTTGTCGCGGACCCCGTTCGGGAAGGGCTGGCCCGCCGAGGCTGACGTGAGCGCCTGGCTTGCCGACCCCAGACTGACGTCGAGGTGGTCTGCTTCGATCACCGGCTCTCCCGAACCCCGGGCTCGCACTCTGTTTCGAGCCCGCTCCATCACCGCCTCGAGCTCGCGAATGTTCCCTGGCCAGTCGAGACGCGGAGACGTGAGCAGCTCCGTGACCTCGCTGTCCAGCTCCCAGCTCGCTTGAACGTCGGTGCTGTTGAGATAGGAGACCGCGATCGTCGGGATGTCGTCTCGCCTGTCCCGGAGCGGCGGCAGCACGACGGGCACGGTCGCGAGCCTATAATAGAGATCTTCGCGGAAGCGCTCGTCCTCGATGGCCTTCGCCACGTCGCCGTTCGTGAGAGAGATGAGGCGAACATCTGCACGCTTGGGCTCGCCCCCCTCGTAACCGAGCGGCCGATACGAGCCGAACTGGGTGAAATCGAGGAGCACTTGCTGAGCGTGGGGGGGTAAGGCGAGTACCTCATCGAGGATCAGAGTTCCTCCATCGGCGTACTAGACCAAGCCCCTTCTCTTGCCCGCGGCGCCCGAAAAAGTACCGCGCTCGTGTATGGGCTCCCGGTTGCTCGCCCGTGCAAACGCCGTGGCAACTTGCGTCTTTCCCGTGCCCGACTCGCCCAGAAGCATGATCGAAGCGTTTCCGGCAATTGCAGCACCCAGCTCCTCACGAACCGCGGACATGCTGTCGAAAGCCAGAAGCTCATCGAGCCGGAAGTAGCGTTCGTTCGGATGCTTGGCTCGCTCGACGAGGAGAGCTTCCTCCTTTGCCTCGATCAAGCACTGCTGAACGATCGCCCCACCGAGCATCGAACCCACGCATTCGACGAACTCCAGGACGGGACCCTGCGTTCCTTCGTCGTTTGGAAACTCTAGGTACATGACGCCGATCAGGCTGCGATGGTCACCGGTAGGGTGCGACCAAAGCGGAACCCCAATGAACGACCCCTTAGGGGCGTACGGCACGGAACCAGCAACCGTTCGATGCTCGGTCTGCACCTGATCCAAGACCTGGGTCACGTGCTCAGCAAGGACTGCAGGAGCGACGGCAAGGCTTGTGGTGCGAGAGCGGTGAATCCGGCCACCCCCCTTCGTTTCGAGAGTGCTCCAGGCCGAGCTCGCACCGAGCTGCACGCACAGGGACTCGAGCGCTTCCTCGATGAAGCTTCCGCTGCGAAGGCTGGATACGACAGCGGTCACCACGCCACGCATCCGCGGCCATGGATCTCCGGTCTCTATGGTCGACATCAGGCTCCTACGAGGCTACCCGTTCGCAGCTTTTCCTACTACAAGAGATTGTTGCCTCTAGTGCTCGCAGCCTAGATAGTAGGCGTAATGCGACTTCGGGTACTGCTCACCGTCCTGAGTGCGTCGTTCGTGCCGAAGGCGGCCGCACAGACAGGGGACCACTGGCTAATCGTCGCGACGACGACTTCCGACGACTCCTGGTTGGAGCCGACGGAGTCGAGCGTGCGCGAGGAGCTGACGGACCACGGCGTCGGGGTCTGGTCGCGGGACAATGCAGTAACGCGGTTCGAGGCCAATGGCTCGGCCCCCGCATCTCAGGTTACCGAAGCGGCCATTCGGGAATGGTTTGCACGATCGAAAGCGATTCTAGAGAGCTTGGTCCAGGGAGCCCCTGCGAAGGCGCTCGATCAGTTGAATGAAGCAGGAGCGCTTTCGCTCAGCACCATCGAGGAGCTCAATCGGGAACCCGAACGGTCTCAGAAGGTGCTCGACACTTGCCTCTACGGAGTTCGCGCCTTGCTGGAAACGCGCTCCCCGTCGTCGGCCGAAACCCAGGCGCGAGAGTGCCGCAAGGTCGTACTGCACGGCGAGCCGAGCGCGCACATGCACCCGCCCCAAGTATTGGAGATGCTCGATCGGGTCGATGCGGCACGCACCCGGCAAACCGGAGCGCTCAGAGTCGAGAGCAAGCCCTCCGGTTGCGCGGTGCGAGTCAATGGCTTGATGCTGGGTGAAACGCCCATCGAGGTGCGCAACCTGTTTCCAGGCCGCTACGCAGTCCAAGTCGAATGTGACCTGGATCGACGCGGTCGCGTTCACTCCGCGGACGTAAAGGCTGCGCCGACCGACGTGTTCGTGGATTCGCGTTTTGACGATGCCATCATGACGCGGCCGGTGCTGCTCTTACACTATGCCAGCTCGCTCGAAGAGGAGCAGCATCGCAACGCCGACGCAGTAGAGATCGCGAAGATAGTACCGACAGACATCATCATGCTGTTGTCGGCGCCGGACCCGACGGTGGTCGAGCTCGAGCTCCTAGGCGGCACCCCCCCGAAGAGAGAAGCGTTGGCGCGAATCCGCAGTGCACGGAAGCATGACCTGACGACACTGCCACCGGTCATGCTTCCGTGCGGGGATGAGCCAGGCGCAGTTTCGGCGAATACCCGTCCAGAAGACGGCTGGCCTGCCGCTCGCACACCGCGCGGCCAGTTCATCTCCGGACTCACGCTCCTGGGAGTCGGCTCGGCAAGCCTTTTGAGCGGTTATGTGCTGATCGGCCCGCGTGCGAGGACCGCTGAAGACTGGGTAAACGCGCTCGATGCCGGCGGGCAAGAGAGCGCTTCGTTGCAACAGAAATGGCTCAACATGGGCAACGGGATGATCGTGACCTCATCGGTTGGGGCCGCAGCGTTGGTTGCCGCCATGCCGTTAGCACTGCCCAAGCGCGCAAAAACACCTTGGTGGGCTTGGCTGTCTGGCGGACTTGGTGTTGGTTTTGCGGCGTTCTCGGTCGCGTACGGCGTAACTGCCGAAGCCAAGCCCAATGTCTCGTGCACGAGCCTCGTAAACGATGCGACGGATGCCCGAACATGCGTGAAGCGAGGCGAGCAAATCAGCGTTGCCGTCCTCACCGGCATGACCGCAGCACCACTCCTCACGATCCCGCTCGTCTACCTCTTCAGGCCCAGCGACGCGCACATCACGCCAAGCGTCGAAGTGAGCCGCTCTGGCGGGTACGTCGGGATACGCGGGGAGTTCTGAAGGAACGGCGCCTCTACCTCACCGCGTCTGGATCGGAAACCAGATGAGCTTTGAGTCGGGGGTCGGGCTCGACCCCAAGTCGCGGCTGCCGACGCCGTTGGTGCCCCTGCTGTTGACGCCCATCGTGCACTCCGTGGCGACCGAAAGATCGTCGATACGGATCCTAAACCCGTTGGGTCCAGTGGGCGCCTCAAAGACCGCCGGTGGTAAAATCCATGAGCCGTCGTTGCGGCCCCCTCCCTGACGGGTGGCGCCGGTGCTCACAAAAAAAAAAAAAAAAAACACGCTCCCGGAGGCG
>JAFDAJ010000200.1 GCA_019313915.1 Deltaproteobacteria bacterium | reverse complement strand
AGTTGGCTGACAAGGCACAGAGTCGCCTAGGGGCGTTCTCGAACATCGAGGGCGAAGCGTCCGCATTGCTGGCTGATGTCAAAGTGAACGAGAACTTGGCCAGCGGCTTGCGTCGCACCGAAGCCGCGCTCGAAGACGCGCTGCGTGATCCTCCGAGCGGCTTCGTCGTGCTCGACCCTGGAGCGGTGCCGGAATACCCAATACGGAACAAGGCGAAGACGGTCGTCTTTGGGGCGGTCGTCATGCTGAGCTCTGCTTTCGCGCTGTTCCTCGTCTTGCGGCGCGAGTTCAAGGGGCTCCATTTGCAGACGGCCGCAGAGGTCGCATTCTGGGGGAACGGGCCCGTGCTCGCGACGACATCCTGGCCCAACGATCCGCGAGGCCTGGACGAGCTGATTGCCGGACTCGACGACCTCGTGCCGCATGCCAAGGGAAGCCTGTTGATTGTCGGCGGCTCAGCCAATGAGTCAGGAATCGTCAACGAGTTTGCACATCGACTGAACGACGACTGGTTCCCGACGAACGCACATGCCGCCACTCCCGGCACGCCGAAGTCTCCACCCACCGAGCGGGATCCCATGCAGACGCCTCCACCATCGGGCCCTTATCCCATTGGTGATTCGGGCACCCATTCCGTCGCACTTGCACGACTGCCCTCGGCGCCGCCAACAGAGGCCATCCGTCTAGCCAGCCCGGCGGCCCACTTCCGGCTCGAGGCCTGGGATGGACCGTATGAGGGTCACGGGCTTCGACGCGCTGCCCGCATCGCAGGCCGGATCGTGGTTCTCGTGCGCTCGGGCGCGACGTCCGCCATTCAACTATACGGAATCCAAAACCGAGTCGGCCGGCAGCGAGGGATCGGATACATCGTCGTCGGACTCTCGGACGAGCTTCGGGGGCTTCCAGATCGAGTCGGCGATGTCGCTGGCTTCTGGCGCTCCTAGAGTCAACGAAACAGACGCTCGGTTTCCTTGCTGACCATCTTGACGGCGGCACGGCGCGACAGGAGCCTGCTGAGCAGCACGGACGCAAACCGATTGCGCCCGCCCGAGACGCCACGCGGCCGCTGACCGAGGTCGAGGAGCGCCTGTTCGGTGACGTCATCGGGCGCCATCGGACGAGCCAACCCCTTCGTCGGAATACGGTCCGTCGATGATTCGTAGTTGGGCGTGAGGGTCGCCCCGGCCACACAGGCGAGGACATCCACCCCGTGCCGTTGCAGCTCGTACCAGAGGCCTTCAGCCAGGACCATGTCGTAGGCCTTGGTCGCCGCATAGTTGGCCACCATGGCCGTGCCCTGAAAGCCGCTCATGGATGACATCAGGATGATTCCGCCCCTCCCGCGCTCGACGAACCGCCGCCCGAAGTAGTGGGACAGGCGGAGCGGACCGTACACGTTGACGTCGACTGCCTTGAGGTGCTCTTCGACGTCGATGTCGAGGAAGGCCCCAATCGGAGAGTATGCGGCGTTGTAGATCATCAGACCGATGTCCAGGCCCTCGGTTGCCGCGCTCATTGCGGCCACTGCGTCGGGAGAGCTGACGTCGAGCGGCTGCACCTTCACTTCAACGCCGTGCTTCTGTCGAAGCTGCGTGGCCAGTTCCTCGAGGGGAGCCGCACGGCGCGCGACCAACACCAGGTTCATGCCCCGACCCGCGAGCTTTTGCGAAAACGACGCGCCGATCCCTTCGGACGCGCCAGCCACTACAGCCCACGGTCCGTACCGCTCTACGAACTCAGCCATTCAGGTGGACTCGGTGAAAGGCGTCTCGGTGTTGTACATCCGCTTGATGACGTAGAGTGGAGCGAGGAACCAGGGAGCGTTCAGCGCGAGGACCATGAGCGGCGCGGGGGTCGAGTGCGGCCCCATGAATTCCTCGCCGAGGATGATGGTGACATTGGTCAACATCACCGAAGCCCAGATGATGCTCGGAATGCGGATCCAGTTCTTGCCCTTGGTCCACGCATAGATCGCAAAGACGTAGAACGGTCCGAAGAGCAGCGAGTCGATCCATATCGTCATGCGCCACCAAACCGGACGCGCGATCAGGACTGGATCAAAGTTGTTGCCGTACCAATGGATGATGTCGACCAAGAACGCCGGCGGCCACAGCGGGTATTCCCAGTCACCGCTGATGTCAGGCAGCACGATCTGCTCGACGTCGACGATATAGGTGATGAGCAAGATGTTGATCCAGAAGTAGACCAGAACAACGATGTCGCCCTTACGGCGAGACAGGGGAATGACACGCTCCATGAATACCCTCGTTCGGAGAAGTTCCGGCGAGGTTACTCAGCGCGTGCAAAAGATCTACCGCTAATCTCCCGGAGGAAGCTCGGCCTGGGGCAGAAAGCCCCGTCCGACCATGAACCTCGCCATCTCGGTGAGATAGGCCCCGCGGTCCATGTGGATGATGTGGCTCCCCGGGAACCAATGGATGCGGCATCGGTCCCAGTGGTCCCACAAGAGACGCGAATGCTTGGGCGGAGCCAGGCGATCGCCAACGCCGGCGACAATCATCAAGCGCTCGGGCGGAAGCACCGGCGCGTAGGTGAGCGGACAGCTCACGGCGACCATCCGCCTCACGTCCGTGAAGTCCATTCCCATGGTGGCAACCGCGCCACGGAGCAGCAGGCCGATCGGCTGCCACTCGAGCACCAGGTCCGCCAGACTCACGACGGGGACGTTGGGAATCGCAAACGACAACCGATCCTCGACGCTCGCGAGCATGGCAGCCGTGAATCCTCCGAGGCTCAGCCCGGTTACACCGATCTGCTCCGCTCCTCGCTCGCGCTGCAGCCAATCGAAAAGAATCCTGAAGTCGAAAACCGATTGCGCAACTGCCTCGTTGAGCCGTGAGGAACCGCCAGCAAAGTAGCCATGCCCGGAGAACGGGGAGAACCGCGTTTGCCGCGGGCCGTGGAACGGGAGCGTGAACAGCGCCACGTTGCAACCCATTCTGTAAAACCACGGAAGTGCGAAGAACCATTCGTTGATCAGGTACCAGTCGGCGGTGAAGCCGTGGATCGCAACGATCGTGGGCCGTGGCTCATCGCCCCGATGGCGAAGCAGACGCGCATGCGCGACGCGGTTTGCGCTGTGACGCAGGTACGGCTTGTGTTGAGTCGGATTGACGGGCTGGAAGGGACTGTCGAAGCTCAGGGCCTCACAGGTTCCGTCTTCCGGCTCGAAGCGAGGAAACCAGCGCCCCTTCTTGGCGCGCACACGAACCCCGGTGGGCGGCGTTGCGAAGAAGCGCGCCGGGTCGGCCGATTCCGCGATGTCGGCGTAGAGCTCCGTATCGCGGACCGCTTTGCGCAACTCGATCGGGTTGTAGCCAAGCGGGAGCGCCATACTCGAGATCATCGACGCCGCAGCCGTGCGCAACACCGTGTCGACACTTGCAGTCGCGCCTACGCGCAGGCGATCGGACAACGCGAGCTCGAACCCTTCGGGGCGTCTTGCAAAATTGCGGTCGAGCTCCTCCCACCAATGCCCTCTCGCTAGCAGCGACGGGGCTCGCGCACAGGATTCGTGCGCGATCCGGGACACGACGGAGGAATCGTCCACCCCATCAGCATACCGGATCGCGATCACGTTGCACCAATTTGGCCTAGTGGTCGGCCTCCACCTCGAACGGCAGCGCCCCGAGGAGATCTCCGTCTGGGCTTCGGACCTCGACGCGCCACAAACCGGCCTGCTTCGCGTGCCTGGTGAGCGCCCAGGTTCGCCAGCGCGGCACGGCGGGCGGAATATTCAGCTCGATCCCCCCGCTCACCTGTTCGCCCGGCCCGATGAAATGAACCAGCAGCGTCATATCGTCTTCGGACTCGTTGCTGACTTCGAGGAAGGCATAGACCCGCTCTTCATGGCGTCCAAAGACAGAGGACGCCGCCACCGGCTCGCGATGTTCAATCTCGGACGCGGTAACCAATCGACGAATGGTTAACCCATCCATGCTCTCTAGCTCCGGTGCGAACGACCTCTCCGTTTCCACGACTGGGAGCTTCTCAGCCTCGAGGATGGAGGGTTCAGCCTGCTTCGCTTCGACGGGCTTGGGCGCAGTTGGTGGAGCCGTCGATGTCAGCGTCGGCTTCGGTGATGTGGCTCGTTCGATGACGTCGGACGTGGACGGCGTTGCTTCGTTGCAGCCGACCGCCGTCAGCAAAACGAGCATGATGGGCGTGATGACTCTGGACTTGATTTTCATGGGACCTCCTGCCCCACGAAAGAGCACGCTCCGTGCCAAACGAAATTGCCCGCGATTCGGGTCTTTGCGTCATCGTCGTCGTGTCACCAGAGACGCGGTCGTGTGTCAGCGGCCACGCCGCATGTCACCGCTTCGCCCGGAGGGGTTTCCAAACGGCGAGAACGCGTCGGCTCCGCGCGCTTGCTCGAAGTGGTCGATGGCCCAGTGCACGGAAGGGAATGCGA
>JAFDAJ010000445.1 GCA_019313915.1 Deltaproteobacteria bacterium | reverse complement strand
CCACGGCGTCGATGTTGCGCTCTGCGGGAGGCTTGAAGATCGCACGCACGCGCATTCCCACGCGGAACTCATCCAAGGGGATGTCCCGAATGTCCTGCATGGGGAGCGACTGGTCCGAGCCGTCGAGGAAAATCGTTGCGCTGATGTAGGACTCCGTTTCCGTCTGGCCGCGGTACTTGATGGGTGCGATCACCGTGTAGGAAACGATCGTGCCTATGGGTGAAATCTCCACATCGTCGGCCGGGGTCAACATCACGCGCGCGATCGCGTCGTAGCCCCTGCTCGGGATGGCGACCTTGCCGCTCACGGGGCTGCGCTGTCCGATGAACTTTCCATCGAGCAGCCCCTGGGCGTAGCGGGCGTTGTGCGGGTGGAGCATCCCCTCGTAGGTGAGCGAGATCAGGTGCGTGGTGATCTCCACCTCGCCCTCTCCCGGTTGGATGGCCTGATCCCGGGCATCGTGTTCAGGCACGAAATAGACATCGGAGATGGCGCCTGTGCGCTCCTCACGGAACTGGGCAGTCACCCGCATGCCGGTGGACATGGCCTGCGGGCCCGAAGCTTTGACGGCGTGGGCCAGCGCGGTGTCGGCGCCGTCCAACTTCACGAGCGCAAAGGCAAAAGGCTCCTGCAGAGGATGCTTGCGCGTGGGCTCGGCGATCCAGGTCCAGTTCTCGACCCGGCCCGAGGGCCCGACCTCGACGAAGTCCGGGCTCAGAGTCTCGCCCGTGTCCGGGTCGAACTCCATCGGGGGGCACAAGACACGACTACCGCAACGGATACCCAGGATCCGGCCGTCGCGAAGCGCCGTCAAGAAGGGCCCGATCACCGGGCCGGGGGTTCGCGTGTACGGGTACTCGAGGGTGAAGGAGACAGGGAATTCCGACATGAAAGGCTGCCCTCCTCTTTACGGCAAACGAGCCGCCGTTGACAAGCGTTTTGGTGTGTGGACCCTACGCGAGCTCGATCATTCCGTTCTTCAGAACCACTTCACCGGACTCGTTCTTCGTCTGTGCGAAGACCGTCTTGCCCTCGGTCCATAGCTCCGCGGTGAGAAGGTCGCCGGGCAACACCGGAGAGCTGAAGGTGCATCCGAAAGTACACAGACCATGGAGAATGGGTCGCTCGAACCCGACTGCTTTCGCGATCTCCGGGTCCGCATGCAACGGATTCCAGTCGCCGGAAAGCCGATAGACGAGCGCCTGCCGCCCCTCGGTCTGAATCTTCACCTGCTTGTCCGGCGCTCGATCCGGGAGCTGCGCCGTGTCGGGACGCTTGGGGCCGTGGTCGCCGACGCCACCCGCGCCGCGCACCACCATGGAGACCACGTTCTCGAACAAGAGATTTCCGTCCACGCTGCTCTTGAACTGCAGATCGACCAGAGCGCTGGACCCCTTGTCGTAGATCCCCGCGACCATGGCCTCCGTTTTCACGGTGGCCTTTGGCGGAAGCGCATCATGGATGCGGACCCGTTGCTCGCCATGGATGATCATCCTTAGATCGATGTTGAGATCTTTGAGGATCTGGCCGCCGCCAAAACCCCCTGCGACGGTGGCAAAGCTCGGATAGACCTTTGGGCCGTGCTTTTCGTAGAGAAACTCGAGGTCCGACTCGTCGGCCCCAATCCCCAGGGCATAGAGCATCGCGTCCCGACGGTCGTAAGTGAACTCCGGGACATCGTAATTCTTGCCCACTAGGTCTGTATTGATCGCCATCTTCAGTCCTCCAAATCGTAGGCCGCGGGGAGTCTAGCTCACGTTTGGGTGTGTACCCAGCGTGCCTCGAGAATTCAGTGGACCGCGCCCGAGAGCTGGAGACCAACAACGCCAACGATGATGAACGCGAGGCTCGCAACACGGATGCCAGAGATTGGCTCGTCAAAGATCACGACTCCCATCACGGCGATGAGGGCGGTTCCGAGGCCGGCCCAAATCGCGTACGCCACACTGACGTCCATACTCTTGAGGACCGCAGCCAGAGAGACGAACGACAGCGCGTAGAGCACGACGACGCCAACCGAGGGAACGAGTCGCGAGAACCCGTCAGACAACTTGAGGCAAGTGGTGCCACCTACCTCCGCTGCGATGGCGGCCATGAGAAGGAACCAGCTCTGCATCGTCACCTCCGCGCGTGGCTACGAGTCGCCATGACTCTAATACGATGTGTGCAAGGATAAAGCCGTGAGCAACAGAGC
>JAFDAJ010000067.1 GCA_019313915.1 Deltaproteobacteria bacterium | reverse complement strand
CCTGCGACGTCCGGCGTGTAAAGCCAGCGCTCTACCACTGAGCTACCCGCCCAAAGTGCCCGCGAGCATGACCCCCCACACCCCCCATGTCCAATAGGGACAGGATCCACCCCCATAACCGCGCGAAATCACGTCTGATCTAGCGGAAAGATCCCACCGACCCCAGCGCTCCCATCGAAGACCTCAGGCGGAGGGCATTGGGATCTTTGGCTGAAAAACGCTTTGAGAACGCCGGGTTAGGGACCCGGAGCCTGTCCCCTTATTGGCGGGCGCCGGGGGGGTCTACTGTGGGTTCGGGGACGTCTTCGGCGTCCGGGGCTTCTGGGGTGATTAGCTCGCCGTCGCGGTATTCGGCTGGGCGGGTTTGGTGTTCGCCGAAAAGGGCGTCGGGGTCGCTCAGGACCAGCGCCTCTCGGAGGACTTCGTCCATGTGCTCGACCAGCACGATTCGGAGGGCGTTGAGAACGCGCCGCGGGATCTCCTTGAGGTCCTTCTGATTCTCCTTCGGGACCAGGACGACCTCGATCTCCGCCCGATGGGCTGCCAGGAGCTTCTCCTTTAGACCGCCGATCGGCATGATTCGGCCGCGAAGCGTAATCTCGCCGGTCATCGCGACGTTCTTGCGAACCGGAATCTTGAGAAGGGCGCTCGCGACGCTGGTTGCCATCGTGATGCCTGCGCTCGGGCCGTCCTTGGGCACGAAGCTCGGGAAGTGAATATGGACGTCGTACTTGGAGTGGAAGTCCTTCTCGAGGCCGAGCACCTTCTGGCGCGAACGAATGTAGCTCATCGCTGCCTGTGCGGACTCCTGCATGCCCTTTTCGAGCAAGCCGGTGATGTTGAGCTTGCCTTTGCCGGGCACTACAGCGACTTCGCATTCGAGGATCGAGCCGCCGAACGCATTGACCGCTAGACCATTGGTGAGACCCACGTGGTCTTTCTCGTTGGCCTTGTCCGGCCGATACTTCGGAACGCCGAGATACTGCGCAATGTCTTTGGCTTCGACGTGATAGCTCTTCTCTTTGGACTCTTCTCCGTCCTTGAGAACCTGCCGCGCGATCTTGCGGCACACGCTGCCGATTTCGCGTTCGAGATTTCGAACGCCGCTTTCCATCGTGTAGTAATGGATGATCTGGCGGATCGCGTTTTCGCTGATCTCGATGTCGATGTCTTTGAGGCCCGCGTTTTCACGCTGGCGCGGCACGAGATAGCGCGTCGCGATGTTGAGTTTTTCAAACTCGGTATAGCCGCTGATCTCGAGGATCTCCATGCGGTCGCGGAGGGGAAGCGGAATGCCCTGCAGGGTGTTTGCCGTGGTGATGAACATCACGTCCGACAGGTCGTAGTCGAGGTCGAGGAAGTGGTCGTTGAAGCTGTGATTCTGCTCCGGGTCGAGGACCTCGAGCAGCGCCGAGGCGGGATCGCCGCGGAAGTCGGCTGACATCGAGCAAGAACACCGGGTTGTTGACTCCGACCTTGCGCAGCGACTGAATGAGGCGACCGGGCAGGGCGCCGATGTACGTCCGCCTATGGCCTCGAATCTCGGCCTCGTCCCGCACGCCTCCAAGCGACAAACGCACGAACTCACGCCCCGAGCACCGGGCGATGCTCTTCGCGAGGGACGTCTTACCGACACCAGGCGGCCCAACCAAGCAGAGCACGGGCCCCTTGAGCTTCCTCACGAGCGCCTGCACGGCGAGATACTCGACGATGCGCTCCTTGGGCTTCTTCAGGCCGTAGTGATCCTCTTCGAGAATCTGTTCCGCCGCGTCGATGTCGTAGTTCTCTTCGCTCTTGTCGCCCCACGGCAGCGCCAGAACCCAGTCGATGTAGTTGCGGATGACTGTCGCCTCCGCGCTCATCGGCTGCATCATCTTGAGCTTCTTGAGCTCCTTGCGCGCTTTGAGGTGCGCTTCTTTGGAGAGCTTTTTTTGCTTGAGCTGCGCCTCGAGCTCTTGAATCTCGCTCTTGAACTCGTCGCGCTCGCCGAGCTCCTTCTGAATGGCGTGCATCTGCTCATTCAGGTAGTACTCCTTCTGCGTCTTCTCCATTTGCTTCTTGACGCGGGAGCGGATCTTCATCTCGACCTGGAGGATCTCGATTTCGGCGTTCATCAGTTGGAACAGCCGCTCCAAACGCTTCGCCGGGTCGATGGTCTCGAGAATCTCTTGGCGGTCCGAGAGCTTCATGCTCGTCAGGTGCACCACGACCGTATCCGCAAGCTTCGACGGGTCGTCGATGGTCTGCACGGTCATCAACATTTCAGGAGCAATGCGCTTGTTGAGCTTCGCGTACACGTCGAACGCCGACTGCACTGACCGAATCAGTGCCTCGATTTCGACGTTGGCCGCATGCACCTCTTCGACCGGCTCGACGGTGCAGAGAAAGAACTCCTCGTGTGGCAGGAAGCTCGTGATGCGCGCGCGACGCTTGCCCTCGACGAGAACTTTCACGGTGCCGTCCGGAAGCCGCAGTAACTGGATGATGGTGCCGATGGTCCCAACTTCGAAGATGTCCTCCGGAGTGGGGTCGTTAGTTTTCGCCTTCTTCTGCGCGGCAAGCAGAATCTCTTTGTGCTGGCTCATCGCCTCTTCGAGCGCGTTGATCGACTTCTCGCGGCCTACGAAGAGCGGCACCACCATGTGGGGAAAGACGATGATGTCCCGCAGGGGAAGGAGGGGAAAACTCTCGCCACCGGGCGCCCCGGCACCGGGGTTTTGATCGTCGTTGTCGTTTCGGTGAAAGAACATCAGTTTATTCAGATCCGCGCGAAGCCATAATTCAAAACAAAGCCGTGACACCAAGAAAGGTGGGGGCGTGCGGCACAGGCCGCACTAGGCGAGTTCCGCCTTTTCCTCTTCCTTTTCGTAGACGATGAGCGGCTTCTCGCCCGACAGGATGACTTCCTCGCTCACGGCGACCTCCCGGATATCTGCTTGGGAAGGCACCTCGTACATGATGTCGAGCATCGACTTTTCCATGATGGCACGGAGGCCTCGAGCACCGGCGTTTCGCTTCAGCGCCTCGCGCGCGACTGCATGCAGTGCACCCTGAGCGAACTTGAGCTTCACACCATCCATCTCGAAAAGCTTTTGGTACTGCTTGACCAGCGCGTTCTTGGGCTTGGTCAGGATGTCGACGAGGGCCTCTTCATTGAGCTCGTGCAACGTGGCGATGACCGGCAAACGGCCGATGAACTCGGGAATCAGTCCGGCGCGGAGCAAATCCTCGGGCTCGACGCGCTCGAGGAGCTCGCCGATCTTCTTGTCTTTGCGAGACGGAATGTCTGCACCGAAGCCGAGTTTTCGCTCGCCGATGCGCCGCTCGATGACATCGTCGAGGCCGACGAATGCGCCGCCGCAGATGAACAGGATGTTCCCGGTGTCGATCTGCAGGAAGTCTTGTTGGGGGTGCTTCCGCCCGCCCTTGGGTGGGACGTTGGCGATTGTGCCCTCGATGATCTTCAAGAGGGCCTGCTGCACGCCTTCGCCGCTCACGTCGCGAGTGATGGACGGGTTGTCTCCCTTCCGCGCCACCTTGTCGATCTCGTCGATGTAAACGATGCCGCGCTGCGCTCGCTCTACGTCGTGGTCGGCGTTCTGAAGCAACTGGACGATGATGTTCTCGACGTCCTCACCGACATAGCCGGCCTCGGTGAGTGTCGTGGCGTCGGCAATGGCGAACGGCACGTTCAGGATACGCGCTAGAGTTTGAGCGAGAAGCGTCTTGCCCGAACCCGTAGGGCCGAGCAGCAGGATGTTCGACTTCTGAAGCTCGACATCGTCCGCGCTGACCTTTGAGTCGATACGCTTGTAGTGGTTGTGGACCGCGACGGAGAGAACCTTCTTCGCGCGCTCCTGCCCGATGACGTACTCATCGAGGATCGCCTTAATTTCGGCTGGCTTTGGAAGTGGCGTCGATGTCGTGAGAGACTCCTCACGCTCGACCTCCTCTGCGATGATGTCGTTACACAGCCCGATGCACTCGTCGCAGATGTAGACCGTCGGCCCTGCGATGAGCTTCTTTACTTCCTTCTGTGACTTTCCACAGAAAGAACATTGAAGATTGCCGTGCCCATCATCTCGCCTGCGATCCACCATATACCTGCTTGGGAGAGTCTAGCGTCCAGCCCCGTTCACGGCAAGGACTAGGCGGGCCGCACTCTTCGCGTTTTCAGGTGTCTTACTTGTCGCGCTTCGGCTCGATGACATCGTCGATCAGCCCGTACTCTTTGGCCTGTTCCGCCGAGAGGTAGCGATCGCGTTCGGTGTCTTCCTTAATGCGCTGGGAGGTCTGACCTGTATGCTTGGCCAGGATCGTGTTCATTTGTTCACGAAGTTTCAGGATTTCTCTCGCGTGGATTTCGATATCGGTTGCTTGCCCGCGAATCCCGCCGAGCGGCTGGTGAATCATGATGCGGCTATTGGGCAAGCATCTGCGCAATCCGCTCGTGCCAGAAGCGAGAATCCACGCTGCCATCGATGCTGCTTGGCCCAAGCACACCGTCGACACGGGTGATCGAACGTACTGCATCGTGTCGTAAATCGCGAGCCCTGCTGTAATCGAGCCACCGGGGCTGTTGATGTACAGGGTGATCTCTTTGTCGGGGTCGTCGCTCTCCAAAAAAAGCATCTGCGCGATGATCGCATTGGCGACGTCGTCGTTGATCTCAGTGCCGAGGAAGACGATGCGATCCTTCAGCAAGCGGCTGAAGATGTCCCACTGCCGTTCGCCCCTGTGCGTCGTTTCGACGACCCAAGGCATGTACATCTGCGCGGTCGTTGGCTCGCTCATCACTCTTCCCCTTTGGCTTCGGGCTCCGGCCGTTCCCCTTCGTGGATCTTCGCACGCTCGGTGAGGAGCGCCATGACCTTCTCTTCGAGGAGCTGGGATTCGAGGGCGTCACGCTGCGCGTCTTGGTAGTCCGCGCGTACTTTGGCGACGTGTTTGCCGGTCTGGTCGGCGATCTCCTGGAACTTGGCGTCGAGGTCGGCTTCGCTGACGTCGATCCCTTCCTGACGGGCCAATGACCCAAGAAGGATGCCGGCCTGCACGCGCCGCTGCGCACGCTCTTCGATGCCCGAGAAGAAGTCCGCGCCTGGCGCGCCTTGCTGGCCCGCCATCTGCATGAACTGAGCCATCTCGTACATCATCATCTGCTGTTGCTGCTGAACCATCGACGGCGGGACCGGGATGTCATTGGCCTGGATCAAGCCTTCGATCAGCTGATCCTTGAGCTCGGCGTCGCCTCGCTGCTTTGCGGAGCCTTCGAGCCCTTCGCGAATCTTCAAGCGCAGCTCCAAAAGTGTTTCGTAGTCGCCGCAGTCTTTGGCGAACTCGTCGTCGAGATCGGGCAACAGCTTCTCGTGAAGCTCCTTGGCCCTGATGGTGAACTGCGCTGTCTTGCCCTGAAGGTCGGGGTTCGGGTGGTCGCCTTCGAAATCGATGTCGACCGTCTTCTCATCATCGGGCTTCATGCCGACCAGTCCCTCTTTGAGGGCGGGCAACAAGTGCTCGTCGACGATCTCGACCTGACGACCTTCAGCTCCGAGGTCTTCCTTCGCCTCGCCGTCGACGGTCACAGTGTAGTCGATCGTGATCAAGTCGCCTTCCTGTGCGGGACGGATCGGATCGGGAACTTGGATCTCGCTATGCTGGTTGCGCAGTTGCTCGATCTCCTTGTCGATGTCCTCGTCCGGGATGTCGATCGGCTTCTGCCACACTTCGATCCCGTCGGTCACGACCTCGTCGATCTTCGGTCGCACCTCGACCTTGGCCTTGAATGTGAGCGGCTTACCCTGCTCGAGCTCGGGTGCCTCTTCTATCTCAGGCTGCGCGACGATGTGAAGCTCGTGCTCTTGCACCGCCTGCATGAGGCATTGCTCAACCAAGGCACCGGTGACCTGAGCCGCGGCCTGTCGGCCATAGACCTGCTTCAGCACGTTCTTCGGTACCTTGCCGGGACGGAATCCACGGACGCGGGCGGTCTTGCCGATCTCTCTATAAGTGTCGTTGAGATCCTTGTGGACGCGGTCCCACGGCACTTCGACCGTGACCTCCACGAGGACCGGGCTGATCTCGCGAATTTCAGTTTGCATTGGTTTTTAGGCGGTCTGTCTGGCGCGGTTCGTACAGCCGAGGCGGAGACCCGTCAAGGTGCAGCATTGGGGAGCGCTTTCTCGCGATGGAGCTCCACCAGCTCGATGCCCAAAGCCTGGGAAACCTCGAAAATTCGCTCGTCCCGATAGAACTCTTCGAAGACGATTCGCTTGATGCCGACGTTGCAGATTGCCTTGAAGCAGTTCCAGCAGGGCGATGCGGTGACGTAGATGGAGGCGCCGTCGATTCGGGAGCCATTCTTGGCTGCTTGGATGATGGCGTTGACCTCGGCGTGGATGGTTCGCACGCAGTGCCCGTCGACCATCATGTGGCCGACTTCGTCGCAGTGGGGGAGGCCTCGGACCGAGCCGTTGTAGCCTGTCGATAAGATCGTCTTGTCCCCTACGATCACCGAGCCGACGTTCTTCCGAGAGCAGGTCGATCGTCTGGCAACCACCACGGCGATGTCCATGAAGTATTCGTCCCAGGAGGCGCGTTTCATCGGCGATTATTAGCTTGCGGTGTCCTCCGCGACAACCTCAATAGATGAGATCGCGGCGAACCTCTGGGGGCGGAGGCTCGGTCTTGATCCGGCGTGCGAATGACATGAAGTCACCTCGAACCGACCGATACAGCTTTGGGGGCAGGCCCCTCACGATGAGGACGGAGCGGCCCTTACGCTCGACCCGTCCGGCCGAATCCCTCGGGGAGAGAGCGCGCGCGGCCCGAAAGGCTTCTTCCGCGTCGCCGTTCGTGTCCCAAGTCGTCCACCAGACAGCCGCAACCTCTTCACCGCGCGTGTAGACCACCAGCAGGTCACCGGCCCATCCAGCTGCCGCCGCGTCGTCTGTGCCCGAGGGGCGCCCTTGGCCGAGGTACACGCTGAGCTCGAGCTCACCTAGCGTATCTTCCTCGATGCGTTTGAAGCCGGCTGCAAGGACTTCACTGTTGTCGGGCATCTCGATCTCTTCACCTGGCTCCCGAGCGAAATACTTCTCTGGGTGCAGGATCTGTTCGGTCGTAGCCGGGGGGCGGCGGTGTGCGTTGTTGACCGCCGGCCATCCTCCTCGGCCCTGTACGGCAGCCACGAACTGAAGACCGCGTAGATAGGGCGCCACCAAAGTCACTCTCAGAATCGCCGGCGCGTCATCGAGCTTCTCTCCGCGAACGAGCGCGTTGAGGTCGAGGTAGTCGCCCATCTGTTGAATCCCGGCCGTTGCCGCGGACAAAGGAATCCCCTGTTGGCGCAGTGCGTGCGCGAGCATGGCGAGCGTCGCGTCGCCCTCGACGACCGCGCGGAAAGCGTTGTCGCCATCGGCGGTGCGTGCCTTCTCGTAAGATTCGCCGAGACCGAGTCTCTGATCCTGCAGCGCATGCACGAGCTCGTGCACGAGGACCAAGCGTGCTTCTTGCGTTTGCTCTGGTCCGAACGCACCGGCCAGTCCGGCCATGACGTCCTCTCGGATGACGAGGCGTCCCGTGTCCGGATCGTAGTATCCGATGACCTGCTCGCCGAGGACGCCCGCGAACATGCTCCGAAGGTCGTCTTCGGTGTTCAGCAGACCAAGTGCGCCGTAAACGAGCCTCGCGCGCTCGATTTCCTCTTCTTCGATTTGCGATCGCAAGCTGTCGGCGATGGCATCGCCGTCTTCGATTTCGATCGTGACCGGGCGTCGAAGTCTCAGCTGCCGCACGGACTCCGCGGCGCGCACCAGCGTGCCGATCGCCGCACGTTCCTTCGCAGTCGCCGGTCGCGCAACCCCGTCACGCGTTACGTTGGCGCGTTCGGGCGGAGGCTCGCTCGACGGGACGCTTGCGGTATCGGTGGAGGCGGGCGGCGGGCTCGGCTCCGGTTTGGCGTGGCGGTGACAGCTGCTCAGGATGAGAGCAGCCGCCAGCCAGGCGACCCATCGGCTCATGTTTCCCCATTCACGTCCGCCACAATCAACGGCCGCTTTCGGTGATTGTGGACCAAGAAGCGTCGGGCGACCTCAATTGAGGCTTCTTCGGCCTCGGCCGGACCCGCGAACCGGCGTCCTTTGAGTCGATCGCGGACGTGCTCTGCGATTTTGCGCTCCACGCGGTCTCGGTTTGAGGCGCCGAAAACCCCCCAGGAAAGAACCCGGGGGAACTGCTGAAGCCGACCGTCTTTGAGCGAGAGCAGGACGGTGACCACTCCGCCCGAGCCCATTGCGCGGCGTTCCGCGATGACCTCCTCAGGGATCGGTTGCATGCCGTCGATGTAGATGCGTCCTACCGGAACTGTATCGACGATTCGCAGCGCATCGCGCGTGAGCTCGAGCACGCTCCCGTTTTCAACCAATTGTGTTTGCCGGATTCCTTCTTCTGCAGCGAGCTCGAGATGGCGGCGTTGGTGATGATGTGTGCCGTGCACGGGAACGAATGCTTCGGGCCGCAAGATTTGAATCATGGTGCGCTGCTCTTCACGGCTCCCATGGCCACTGGCGTGAACCTCGGGGTGCTCATCGCGGGTGATGACTTCTATCCCGCGCCGTTCGAACCGATTGATGACGTCCCGCACGCCAAGCTCGTTGCCGGGAATGATGCGCGACGAGAAGATTACGGTGTCGCCTGCATCGAGGTGCAAGCGTGAGTGTTCATCGCGTGCCAGTCGGGTGAGACCCGAAGCGCGCTCGCCTTGCGTGCCGGCCGCGAGAATCAGAACCTGGCTGCGAGGCAAAGCGCTCACCTCTCCGGGCGGGATCAACAAGCTGTCGATCGGTGGAATCAGGCCTAGGGCTCGCGCGACTTCGGTGTGCTTGTTGACCGACATCCCGAGCAGGCAGACTTTGCGGCCTTGCTCCCTGGCGATTCGCAACGCGGCTCTCAACCGGAAGGCGTTCGACGAGAACGTGGCGACGACGACTCGATTCGGGGATCGGGCAATCCATTTCTCGAGCGCGACCTCGGCGTCTCGCTCGATGCGCGAGCGCCCCTCCACCTCGGCGCCCGTCGAATCGCTCAGCAGGAGGCGCACGCCTTGGCTGCCCACTTCTTGCAGGCGCGCCCGATCGAAGCGCTGGCCCTCGCAGGGGTCTGTCTCGATCTTGAAGTCGCCGGTGTGGACGACCGTACCGACAGGCGTATCCAGGATGAGCCCCGTAGCGTCCGCAATCGAATGGTGCACCGCGAAGCGCTCGACTGAAATCGACCCGATCTGCTCCCGCGCGCCGGCGGGGCTCACGCGGAGGTCAACTCCCTTAATGCGGTGCTCCGCCAGCCGATCCTCGATCAGGGCCACCGCGTAGGGTGGCGCGTAGACTGGGACCCGGACTTTTTTGAGGAAGTAGGGAAGGCCGCCGATGTGGTCCTCGTGGCCATGGGTGATGACGATCGCCCGGAGGCTCTCACGCTGCGCGTGGAGCCAGCTGAAATCGGGGTGAACCAGCTCGGCACCATCCTCATCGGTGAAACCGATACCACAGTCGATGGCGATCGTCGTATCGCCGCAGACCACGGCGGCGCAGTTCATGCCGACCTCGTTGAGCCCACCAAGGGGGATGAAGCGTAGACTATCCGTCACAGAACTCTCGAGAGCGGGGCTAAAGGGCCTGGGGGCTTTGGTCAAGGCAGCGATTGCCCCGTTGACCCGTGCGATCCCGGCGTGCTACGCCCCGGACCGCACGAGTTCAATGCGCCGTTTCCTAGCGATTATTTGGGTAGTTTTCCTTGGGGCAACGTCGGCTGCGGCGCAGGGGTCATCTACTGTCGAAGAAGAGGACGTCTCCGAAGGCGAGGAGGCCTCGCCAGAGCCCACCAGAGAGGAAGACCTTCCTCCTCAATTGAGGGCGCCGAGCATGCAAGGGCTGGAGCTTCCGGCTGCCTCTACCGGCGACGACGGTCTCGACGAGGAGTTCTCCGAAGGCGACTTCGGCGAAGAAGACATGGAGACCGACGACGCTGCGCTCCTCGGCCGAGCCGAGCCGCCGGCCTCCGATCCGACCTTGGCGTCGTGGACCAACCCCCGGCCAGTGTTTTCGCTCAATGGTTATTTCCGTGTGCGGGCCAACTACATCGACAACTTCTCCCTTCGCCGGATTCCGCTCGACCGATTGAACGAAGACCCCTTTGCCCGCTGGATTCCGGTCGACAATGCGTCGAGCTCCGGTGGCAACGGCGTGCTGCCGCAGGGTGGTTGCACCGGTGAACCGTCGTCTCCCGCGGGTCAGGACCAACGCTGCGGCGGAACCGGCATCCTGCGCTTTGCGAATACGCGGCTTCGTTTGCAGCCCACGCTATCGCTGAGCGACAACATTCGGGTCCACATGATGCTGGACGTATTCGACAACCTCGTTCTCGGCTCGACCCCCGAGGTCAAGTCCGTCAATCAGTTTGGGCAGATTCCGGGCCGCGCTCCCGGAGTACCCGTCGACAGCTTGACCCTGACACAAGC
This sequence comes from Deltaproteobacteria bacterium, assembly GCA_019313915.1. GTDB lineage: Bacteria > Myxococcota_A > Polyangia > Polyangiales > Houyiibacteriaceae > SG8-38. The sequence continues at coordinate 5,096 of JAFDAJ010000067.1, read as the reverse complement.
GCCCCCGGAATCGTTCCGCAACACAGTGGGCGACAATATCAACTTCCGGCGCGTTTGGGGCGAGGTGACGAACAGCACCATCGGTCAGCTCCGCTTCGGCCGCATGGGTCACCAGTGGGGCCTCGGGATGCTTTGGAATTCGGGTGAGGGGACCAACCAGCTCGACACGGCTCTCGACTCGGACTTCCAGTCGGAGGTCGATCGCATTCAACTCATCGGTAAGTTCAAGGGCATTTTCTTCGGGGCATCGTGGGATTTTGCGAACAAGGGCTACATCTTCGACCCGGTCCAAGACATCCAAGCGATTCCAATCGACGCGACCAAGTTGGACGACACCCGGCAGTGGAGCATCTTGCTCGCGCGCCGCATGCAGCCCCTCGCGCAGGAGAAGCGCCTCGCGCGCGGCAAGTGGGTGTTCAACGGCGGTGCTTATTTCATCTACCGCACGCAGTCGCAGTCGACCTCGACTGCGCCGTTGCTTGCAACGCGCACCGACATCGAGAACGCGTTCGTTCGTCGCGATGCCAAGGTCTACATGCCCGATGGCTGGTTCGAGGTCTTGTGGAAGGACCTCCGCCTCGAAATAGAGTTTGCCGGGATCCTCGGTAAGATTCAGAACATCTCGCCTGCAGAGTTCCCGCCGACCGCAGAAGGAGAGAAGTTCAAGCTGCGCCAGTGGGGCATTGCTTTCGAAGGCGAGTATCGCTTCCTCGGCAAGAAGCTCGGCGTCTTCCTCAAGGGCGGCATGGCCTCGGGTGACCCCGACGTCGTCGGCCTCTCGCAATATGAAGACCTCGCGACGCAGCCGGTTGGACAGAAAACCGTCTCCAATTTCTCGTTTCACCCCGACTACCGCATCGACTTGATCCTGTGGCGCCGCATCATGGGACGCATCGCCGGAGCCTACTATCTGGCTCCTGCCATCAGCTACGACATCATCCGCAGCGACTTCGGCCGCGTCCTGGGTGCGCGATTCGACTTCATCTACAGCCGCGCCATGTACCAGCAGCAGGCCTATTCATCGGAGCCAAACCTCGGCGCCGAGCTCGACCTGGCAATCTACTACCGGACGGAGAACGGACCCTCGTTCACAGACGGCTTCTTTGCGTCGTTCCAGTTCGGCATCTTGTTCCCCCTCAAGGGTCTCAAGTACCTCGAGGTTGACGGCATTCGTGAGCCGGGCACGGAAGGCTTGGGCACCAGCCGCGCGTTGACCATGCGGCTGATTCTCGGCATCCAGTTCTAAGGTTACTGCTGCAACAGCGATTCGGCTCTGGCCGCGACGCGCCACTGCCTGCAGCCCTCGGCGAGCACGATGCCTCGCAGCTCGGTGAGCGCGCGTTGCAGCTCGTCATTGACGATCATGTAGTCGAAGAAGGGGTAGTGCCCGATCTCCTCGCGCGCCTTGTCGAAGCGGCGTCGGCGCGAGTCGGCATCGTCGGAGTCGCGGCCGTCCAGGCGGCGGCGAAGCTCCTCCATCGAGGGAGGCAGGATGAAGACACCGACGGCGTGCGGGAACTTTTCCTTGATCTGGCGGGCGCCCTGATAGTCCACGTCGAATAGCACGCCGCTCTTGCCTGCGGCTCGGGCGAGATCAATTTCGGCGACGCTCGTGCCGTAGAGGTTACCGTGCACCTCGGCCCACTCCGCGAACCCGTTTTCATCGATGACGTCCCGGAAGGCCTTCTCGTCGACAAAGTGGTAATCCTGGCCGTCGACCTCGTTGGCGCGCGGTTGGCGCGTCGTGTGCGACACGCTGAACCTGAACTCCGAGAACTCTTCCAGTACTCGGCGGGTCAGCGTCGTTTTTCCTGCCCCCGACGGTGAGCTGATAATCAACAGGATGAGGTCTGGATCCGTCGGCGTGACGACACTCATTCAACTACCCCTCCGATGCGATCACTACCGCGCCGACGCGGTCCGTTACAGCACATTCTGGGCTTGTTCCCTCATTTGTTCGATGCAGGCCTTCAACGCAATGACGTGCGTCGTCAGCGTTCCGTCCTGCACCTTCGAGCCGATGGTGTTGGCCTCGCGCGCCATCTCTTGAAGCAGGAAGTCGATACGCTTCCCGACCGGTGCGCTCGAATTCTCGATGAGTTCGAGCATTTGATCCCGGTGGCTATCGAGGCGCACGAGCTCTTCGGCAACGTCGGAGCGGTCCGCCAGCACTGCGATCTCTTGTTCCAGGCGTGACGTTTCGAGCTCGGCTTCGACGCCTGCGAGGAGGGCATTCAGGCGATCGCGAAGTCGGGTTCTGCGGCCCTCGAGCATTTCGGGCACCGCGACTTTCAACGCTTCCACGCTCGTCTCAAGCTCCGAAAGCCGCTTTCCAAGCTCCGTGGCCAGGGCGTCCCCTTCCTTGTTACGCATCACCATCACTGCTTGGCAGGCCGCCTCCGCCGCTTGTTCGAGCGAACGGTCGAGCGCTTTGTCATCGATGTTGCGATGGATGACGAACAGGTCTGGCACCGAAGAGAGCAGGGCGAGGGGCACCGGTTCCGCTGGATTCAAAGCATCGCGCAACCCCGTGAGCTCAGCGTACACCGAGCGGGCGCGATCGAGGTCCAGCGTAGGTTGCGGAAGCGTCTGTCCTTCGAACCTCGCGGTCACGTCCACGCGTCCGCGTTCGAGACGCGCGCGAATCACGCGCTCCACCGTCGGCGTCCGAGTCTGAATCCGAGAGGGCAGACGCACGCGCACGTCGAGGAAGCGATGGTTGACGGTGCGCAGGTCGAGCACGACGTGTCCTTCGCCGAGCGCTGCTCGCCCGCTTCCGTATCCGGTCATGCTCTGCATGGGGAACCGCCTACTCGAGCCCACGCTTGTGCTTGATCTGATCCATCACCTTGGCGTATTCGACCTCGAATGCGCTGGTGCCCTCTTGGAGGTTCTTGATCTTCGAGCGCACCTCGGCGTCGAGCCCGGTCTCGACTTCCATGTGCCGACGCAGAATCGGGGTCATCTTCTTTCGCAAGGTGACATCGTCGGCGTAGATCTCGATGACGTTGGCGCTGTGGAACAGCATGTTGAGTAGCTGGTCGACCAAGTAGGGCAGGACTTCGTCCTGTTGTGGGAAGCCCATCTCCTTCGCGAGTCGCTGCCGCATCCGACCGAGCTTCGAGTAGCCAAGCCCCTCGCGCTCCATTCGATCCTTGGCTTCGTCGATCATCTGGCGTTCCCGTCGAACGTACTCTTTGAGGACTGCCTCGAGATCGAGCCTGACCTCGGCCACCTCTTCGATTTCGACGTCTTCCTGAGCGGTGAGCTCCCGCACCAGGTCGTCGACGATCGGGCCAATTTTTCCTGAATAAAGTCGCATATTTAGTGTGTTGGCCCTCGACCGGGAGCGAATCCCTTCCGAATGCGGCGACACTACCGAAGGCAGCCCTTTTGGTCAATGCGAACGAAAAAATGCTTGTTCGCGCTATTTTGTGAAAATGCGTCTTGACGGTAATCCTGTATTCATGCACCATACCGTTAAGGCTGTAAGTATGGATTCTAACGCTCCCGCACTTCACAACGGCTCCGGCGCACGACGACTGCGCACCACGGAAGAACGCCGCTCGAGAATTCTCGCTCGATGCAGAGTCTTCGAGGCACTGACGGTGGAGGTTCGGGAGCAAGTCTTGAACGGAAGCGCGTTGGTCGACGCCGATCGCCGCGAGTCCCTTTGCATGCCCAGTGACCCGGCGATCTTCGTGATCGGCAGTGGTCGCGTTCGGCGGGTACGCCGCACACCGGAACGAGAGTTGACGCTTGGCTACTACGGCCCCGGAGATCTGATCGGCGAGATGTCGCTGGTAGACCCGGAAGCGCGCCTCGAAACGGTGATATTGGATTATGTGGAAGCGCTACGCATTCCGCCTCGTCTCATCAAAATGGTGATGACCGAGGACCTGGAATTCGCTTCCGCTATGCATCGATTAATGGGGGAACGCCGCCTGCTCGCAGAACGGCGAATCGATGCCCTGCTCACGCGAAGCGTAGAGTCGCGTGTTGCAGAATTTCTGCTCGATGCGTCCTCGAGGCACGGGATTCCCGATTCACGGGGGATCTTGGTGGGTGTGAAGTTCACCCATCAGGAGATAGCGAGCTACGTAGGCTCGACTCGGGAAACCGTCACATTGGTGCTCGGCGCCTTCAAAAGGGCAGGCGTGATCGCAACCGATCATCGCCGCGTCGTCATCAAAGACATCGCAGGATTGCGCAAGAGGGTCTGACACTACAGGGGAGCGTCCGAACGGCACGGCCTGGGGGGGCCGTTGCCGGGCGGACGGTTTTATCTGGACAGTGTCAGCGCTAGTCCCAGTGCCAGCGATCGCGTCTACAGCAAGTCGTCTTCTTCCTGGTGTAGCTTCTTTTCCATTCGACCGATCAGGCCGTCCCAGCCCTCTTCCCGGATCACTCGGCGGAACTGGCGCTTGTAGTTCTTCACGAGGCTCACTTCGTCGGTGAAGATGTCGAAGACCTTCCACTCGTCGCCGGCGGGGCTCATGCTGTAGTCGATCGCAATCGGGGGCTGGCGCTTCTTTTTCACCGAGCGCGCGGAGGATTTCACCTTGACGCCGGTTTCGATCGGCTCGGTGCCTACCCACTTCACTTTGTACTGAAGCGTTGACTCCATGTTGCGTTGGTACTGACGCTCGACGAGTTGGCGGAGAAGGTTCACGAAGTGCTGTCGCTCACGCGGGGAGCGCTTGTCCCACTCCTCGTCGAGCGAGAGCTTGGTGAGGCGGCGGTAGTCGAGGAACTCGCCCAGCAGCTCGGTGAGGTCTGCGGCGCGCTTGGGGGTGTCCGGCTTGCGCAGCACCGCCCGCACCTTGTTGTGCTTGGTGCGGATGAACTTCTCGGCCTTTGCGGTCTCGGCAGCGCTGAGTCTGGCGCTGGCTGCAACCTCGGCGGTGCCGATTGCCGTTTCCTCCGCCGATGCGGACGCGGCCAGCCCGAGGGAAGCAACAACGAAGAGGAATGAAATGATAGATAAACGAGTCATATGTTCCCTGTAGACGACCCTGAGAGGGGGATTATTCTTCGCAGTTCGCCGGGCGCCAGCCCTTTTGCGAGACCAGTGGCATGTTGGTGGCTTTTTCGAG